>CAYTPO010000166.1:0-18026 GCA_964439815.1 uncultured Thiotrichales bacterium | reverse complement strand
TCAGATCGAACTATTCTTTCTGCCACCATATTCCCCGGAACTCAATCCAGATGAGTTGGTTTGGGCACATGTCAAAACGCGGGTAGGTAAGAGAAGTGTACAAACCAAAGATCAATTACGTGCTTCTGTCACCAGCGCACTAAAACGACTGCAAAATTTACCGCACGTCGTCTCCAGTTTTTTTGATGCACCTACATGTTCTTATGCGAAACCATGAGGCTTTATTTATGTAGGTCTTAGTAAGCATTCTCTCTATCAAGGTAATCGGCGGTATCATCCTGATGCTGATAGCAATCAGCATGGCTTATGGCCATGAAAGCAAGACACGCCATAGCCCGGAAGAACACACGGAAGCCGAGGACAAGGAGGATATATCCATCATTCCATTGAGTATCCCCATTCTATTTGGTCCTGGTGTAATCGCTACAATCATCGTACTCCACAGCAATAATCACCAAGCAATCCATCCCCTCATCAGTTATGGCATCGTCAGTACAGCCATAGTATTGGCAGCAACCAGCGTGTTTCTCATATTACGTTATGCCGGAATCATCAACCGTGTCCTGGGAGTAACAGGCATCAAGATTCTAACTCGCCTCATGGGACTGATCGTCGGTGCCATCGCAGCACAATTTCTGGTCAGTGGTATCAAGGGATTGTGGATGGGGGCATAAAGTCAATATTACAAAACAACCTTTATCTTGCCCCACAACGTGCTCAGGAGAGAATCATGAAATCCAATGAAACGGGAGCGCCACCAGGCTCAGCAAAATACAACGGCGATGTACCACTGCAAAATCCACAAATCTCGACTATCTGCTATGACGCGGTACATGTATCAAGGCTTGACACACTACCCAATACAAAGCAGGAGGGAAAAAAGCAGTTCTGCTGGAGTCATATCACACCAATCAGTGACGAGGTGAAAATCAGAGCTATCTGTGATCAATTCACTATACATCCCCTGGTCTCGGAGGACCTGCTCACCGTCACACACCGCCCCAAGGTTGATGAATATGACAACTATCTCTTCATCATTATGAAATCGGTGGATTATGTCGACTCAAATCTGGTATTCAATCACCATGCCTTTACCCTCTTCGAGGACTTTCTACTCTCATTTTCTGATCTACCGGACTCCTTTAATCCAATAACGGAACGAATCAGCAAGACCTCTGGAAGAATCCGGAACCACAACATTCAATACCTGTTCTTCTCTCTTGCGGATTTCCTGCTGGACAGCTATTTCACCGTCCTTGAGCAACTGGGAGACGATATTGAGGATCTTGAACTCGAGGTCCTGAGTAACCCTGATAGTAACAGTGTGGCAAAGATACACCGAATAAAGGGGGAGTTGATTGCATTGCGACGGGCTATCTGGCCAATGAGGGAATCCATCAATGTCCTGATTCGATCCGACATCGTTGATGAACAAAGCCGCATATATTTCAAGGATCTCTATGATCACACAATCGAAATTCTCGACACCGTAGAAGGCTACCGAGATACCATATCGGGATTCCTGGACATCTACCTCTCTACCCTGAGCAACCGCATGAACGAGATAATGAAGACACTCTCGATCATTGCCACAATATTCATACCACTATCTTTTCTCACAGGTTACTTTGGTATGAACTTCAAGTACGAGACTGTATTGCAATCGGAGGAAGCATTTTTCTGGGCGAACATGTCAATTTTTGTCATACCGGCAATCATGCTGATCTACTTCAAGATACGTAAATGGTTTTAACCGGGCAATTGAATCCCCCTCCCCTACAATCCCGTTCAACCTGGAAAGCATGGTCCATCACGCTCTTCAACCAGGCGAAGCCACCATTTGGCCTGGTGCCGGCATATGCTTGCTGCGGACTTTACTGCCAAATCAACGCGAGAAGGCATAGACGAGTATCTGAACGCACTCACCAGGGATCCAGGGGTGAACAACCGAAAACACCAACGAACAAGATGCAGATTCAGGACTCACGCCATCTCCTCCACTGATAGCACTCAGACGAGGGAAAGGGAAAAAGTTCCAGGATAGCGACTATAGTATGATGGCGCGCAGCGACGTGCTCAGAGCTTCTTAGTGACAACTTGGTCTTGATCCCATGGCAACCACCTAAGAATTCGGTGAGACCAAAAGGTACGCGAACGCGAAAACAGAAGAATGTTCCTCTGCGGAACAGATGAGCCAGGCGGTTCCAATCGTGGTGGCACTTCCTGAGAGGCGTACCGCACTTATACCCCAACAGCAACGAACCAGCCGTAACCCCATGATTTTAATCAGCGATAGTAAGAGAATCACAGGCTTACTATAAAATGGCGGAGAGCGAGGGATTCGAACCCTCGATACGCGTCAACGTATACACCCTTAGCAGGGGTGCGCCTTCAGCCACTCGGCCAGCTCTCCAATCGGGCGCAAAGGATACAATCCTATTGCGCCCACGTAAAGTACTACGGCTCAACCCTCCTTGGAGCTGGCTGCATTTTCCTCCTCGTTCTTGATGCGCAGGTAGATTTCTTCACGATGTACGGGGACTTCTTTGGGAGCGTTGATTCCAACCCTTACCTGGTTACCCTTTACACCCAACACAGTGATTGCAACTTCATCACCTATCATCAGTGTTTCTCCAACGCGACGCGTCAGTATTAACATGACTCACTCCTTTTTCCTAAGTTATGATTTACGTCAGCCGTTTATATTTAGTAATGAACTGACGGGGGGGACTATTCCATAGATATGATTCAAGTGTCGAGCCGATTTACCTTCAAATCCGTTTGACCTCACACCCAGACCATGGTAGCGATGAAAAACTCAGGCTGCTGTCTCACTTTCCAGTCCAAACGCGTGGTGCAAAACCCTGACACCCAGCTCCAGATATTTCTCTTCCACGACAACAGAAACCTTGATTTCCGAGGTTGAGATCATCAACAGGTTAATACCTTCATCGGCAAGAACCTTGAACATTTTAGCGGCAATGCCCGCGTGTGAGCGCATACCCACACCTACCAGAGATATTTTCACGATTCTGTTGTTGCCTGACACATTTCGTGCAGCCACATCGCTGGCAACTTTCTGCAAGATACCCAGGGCCTTGTCGTAGTCACCGCGGTTGACGGTGAAAGTGAAATCGGTTGTGCCATCTGCACCGATATTCTGCACGATCATGTCCACTTCGATATTGGCATCCGATATCGGGCCAAGTATCTGGTAGGCCACACCTGGTGTATCAGGAACCCCGGTGATAGTGAGTTGGGCTTCGTCCCGATTGAAGGCGATGCCGGAAATTAGCGCCTGTTCCACTTGCTTTACCTCTGTTGTGATTAATGTACCCTCGCCTTCTTCAAAACTCGATACGACCCGTAGCGGGACATTGTACTTGCCGGCAAACTCCACGGCACGAATCTGCAGCACCTTGGAGCCGAGGCTGGCCATTTCGAGCATTTCTTCAAAGGTGATGGTTTCCAGCCTTCTGGCTTCGGGAACCACACGCGGGTCGGTGGTATAGACACCATCGACATCGGTATAGATCTGGCATTCGTCGGCCTTGAGCGCTGCAGCCAGGGCAACAGCTGTCGTATCCGACCCGCCTCGACCCAGGGTTGTGATGCTGCCACATTCCGCAACGCCTTGAAAGCCTGCAACAACGACGATCCTGCCAGCATCCAGATCCTCCCTGACGCGTTGCTGATCGATATCGATAATGCGTGCCTTGTTGTGCGACTTGTCGGTGAGAATCCTCACCTGTGCGCCCGTGTAGGAGCGTGCTTCGACACCCTTGGCCGCCAACGCCATGGAGAGCAGTGCAATGGTGACCTGCTCACCAGTGGAGAGGAGCACGTCCAGCTCCCGACCTTCCGGGTGACCGGCAATATCCCGCGCCAGGGACACCAGCCGGTTGGTCTCGCCGCTCATGGCCGAGACGACCACAACCACATCGTTGCCGTCCCGCCGGGTCTTGATCAATTTATCCGCCACCGCCTGAATGCGTTCGACCGTACCAACCGAGGTACCACCATATTTTTGTACAATCAATGCCATTGTGATCAGCCCGCCATCTTGTCCCGAACCCAGGCCGGTACAGCGTCCAGCGCCGCGTCCAACCCGGAGGGATTGTTGCCACCCGCCTGCGCCATGTCTGGCCTGCCGCCGCCCTTGCCACCTACCTGCTGCGCAACGAGGTTCACCAGTTCCCCCGCCTTGAGCTTGCCGGTTTCGGCCTTGGTTACCCCGGCAATCAGGCTCACCTTGTCACCGTTGACCGCCGCCAGCACAATCACGGCCTTGCCCAGCTTGTCCTTGAGCTGATCCACCATATCACGCAACGACTTGGGATCGGCGCCTTCCAGTTTGGCCGTCAATACCTTGATGCCAGCCACATCCTGCGCCTGCCCGGCCAGATCGGCACCCGCCTGCGACGCCAGCTTGCTTTTCAGCGCAGCGATCTCGCGCTCCAATGCGCGCTCCTGCTCGATCAGCTGTGACACCTTGGCCTCGACGTTGCCGGCATCCGATTTCACCATGGCCGCAATCTGAGCCAGACGCGATTCCTGCGCCTCAATCAGCTGCAGTGCCGCATCCCCGGTCACTGCCTCGATGCGTCGCACACCGGCCGCCACACCCGATTCGGAGATAATCTTGAACAAGCCAATATCCCCGGCACGTTCGACATGCGTACCACCACACAGCTCGGTGGAAAAACCGATATTGACGACCCGAACCTTGTCGCCATATTTCTCGCCAAACAGCGCCATTGCACCGGCCTGCTTCGCCTCATCCATCGACATTTCACGAATATCCGCCGCCCGGTTATGGCGAATCTCCAGATTGACCATCCGCTCGACTTGCCGCAGCTCCTCGGCGCTGACCGGTGCAGTATGGGAAAAGTCGAAGCGCAGCCGCTCCGGTGTCACCAGCGAACCTTTCTGCTGCACATGCTCGCCCAGCACGCTGCGCAAGGCGGCATGCATCAGGTGGGTTGCAGAATGATGCAACACGATGGCCTGACGGCGCTGCGCATCCACCTCGGCAGTCACCTCATCCTCGACAGCAAAACGCCCCCGAGTCACCTTGCCGACATGGGCAAAGGTATCACCCTGCTTGCGGGTATCGGTAACGGCAAATTCGGCGCCATCGGCGCTACTGATCACACCCTGATCACCCACCTGCCCGCCAGACTCGGCGTAGAACGGGGTTTCGGCCAGCAAAATCACGCCCTCTTCGCCTTCGGCCAGCGTATCCACCGGCTTGCCACCGGTAATCAATGCCTGAATCTTCGCCTTGTCCTGCAGATGGTCGTAACCGACGAATTCGGTTACCAGCCCCAGTGCTCTGATAGCGGCACTGTCATCGTCCACATCAAATTGACTGGCTGCACGGGCTCGGCTGCGCTGCGCCTCCATGGCCTTCTCGTAAGCGGCCATATCAACGCTCAGATTGTGCTCACGCGCTACATCCGAGGTGAGATCGACGGGAAAGCCGTAGGTATCATAGAGCTTGAACGCCGTATCACCATCGAGCACGCCATCCCCTGCCTTGGCAATCGCCTCCTGCAGTAGCCCCATCCCCTTGTGCAGAGTCTCCTGAAAGCGCTGCTCCTCCCGCTTCAACACCTGTGCCACCTGATCGGCAGCTACCGTGAGTTCCGGGTAGGCCTCGCCCATCTCGGCAACCAGCGTCGGTACCAGCTTGTGGAAGAAAAGGTCGTCGCAGCCCAGCTTGTGGCCATGACGCACGGCACGGCGAATAATCCGTCGCAGCACATAGCCACGCCCTTCATTGGCAGGCAGCACGCCATCGACAATCAGGAAACTGCAAGAACGGATATGGTCGGCAATAACCTTGAGCGAAGCGTGTTCCAGATCAGTCGCACCAGTCACCTCGGCAGCCGCCCTGATCAGGCTCTGAAACAGATCGATCTGGTAATTGCTGTGGACACCCTGCAATACGGCCACCAGCCGCTCCAGCCCCATGCCGGTGTCAACCGAAGGCTTGGGCAACGGCGTCAGCTCACCCGACTTGTCGCGGTTGAACTGCATGAAGACCAGGTTCCAGATCTCGATATAGCGGTCGCCATCCTCTTCCGGCGTTCCCGGCGGGCCACCCGGCACCTCGGGGCCATGATCGTAGAAAATCTCGGTGCAAGGGCCACAGGGGCCGGTATCGCCCATCGACCAGAAGTTGTCCTTGGCGCCGATGCGGCTGAAACGCTCGGGACTGACGCCAATCGTCTTCAGCCAGATATCCGCAGCCTCATCATCTTCCTCAAATACCGTGACCCAGAGCTTTTCCGGCGCCAGCCCGCAGATATCGGTCAGAAACTCCCAGGCGTACTTGATGGCGTCTTCCTTGAAATAATCGCCAAAGCTGAAGTTGCCGAGCATCTCGAAAAACGTGTGATGGCGGGCAGTGTAGCCAACGTTTTCCAGATCGTTGTGCTTGCCACCGGCACGCACGCATCGCTGGGATGAGGTCGCACGCTTGTAGGGGCGCTCTTCCACACCCAGAAAGGTATCCTTGAACTGCACCATGCCCGCATTGGTAAACAGCAAGGTGGGGTCGTTCGCGGGCACCAGCGAGCTGGAGGGTACTTCCTGATGGCCTCGTTCTACAAAGAAATCGAGAAACGCCCGTCTGATCTGTGCACTGCTTTTCATAAGGTTAGTCTGAAATGATCTGCCTGATAATATCGAACCCGAAGCCCCTGCTCTGCAAATAGCGGGTCTGCCGGGCGCGCTCTTTCACGTCTTCGGGCTGCTTCCCGAAGCGTTTTTCATGTTGTCTTGCAGCAATCTCCAGCCACTGATCCTGCCAGGGTTCCAGCGCCATGATGATCAGTTCGTCATCGATACCGCGTTCCTTCAACTCGTAGCGAATCCTGTTGGCACCATTGCCTTTCTGTGCCCGCTGCCGCGCAAAGGCCTCGGCATAGCGTGCATCCGACTGCAGGTTTTCGGCCTCCAGGGCGTCCAGCGTGACCTCGATTTCCTGCAGAGAGAAATCCCGATCCTTCAACTTGCGTATCAGTTCGAAGCGCGAATGCTCCCTGCGCGCCAGCAGATCCAGGCTGGCATTGCGGCAACTACGAGGCTGTCGTGCCATGTCGCTCACCTCTTCAAGCAGCTGACAGTTACTACTGCGCTACAGGATGCTGGACACATATTTTCCAGCAGACACAAAAGCCGTGATTCTAGAGATTCATCACACCCACCGCAAACCTTATGTGACATAAAACAACAAGCCGATAGCAGCAGGGCTAAACTTTTCCACCCCCATGAAATATGATCGGACGATGAGTTCCCTCTTCAACGCAGCCCTTGCCGCTCGCTTAGTCCCGACTTTCCTTGCCGTCATCTGCTTCCTGTACGTTGCTCCCGGCCTGGCCGAAAACGAGCGCCGGCCTGACACGATTGATGAAATCACCGCCAGCAAGACGGCCGCGGAAGAGAACCAGGCGCTGGACGAAAACACCCGCAAACGGGTGGTAGAGGCCTATACCCAGGCGCTTGCAGCACAACGCCAACGGGAAGATCTGGCGCATGAACGCCGCGAGCTGGAAAAAACCATCAACACCGCGCCACAGCAGATCAAACGCATCAAGAAGCGACTGAGCAGCGGGGTACCCGCCAATCTGCGCCTGAAAATCCCACAGAAGGCAACGCTCGAAGAGCTGGAAAAACTCGCCCAGCAAGCTGCCATCCAGCTCAACTCCCTGCAGGAAACAGCGCGGCAAAAGGAGCAGGCACTGGCGCACTGGAATGACACCCGGCGTCAGCTGCGCAGCCTGATCGGCGAGCAGAATGCCCGCATCCAGAAATTGCAGCAGGACATCTCCGCACTGCCTATCGAGGGTGAAGAGAAGATTCTTGGTACCGCGAGGAAGGCCGCACTACGCGCCCAACTGGCACAGCGCGAGTCCGAACTGACCCTCTATGATCTACAACTGAGCAGCGAAAAGCTGCTATCCGAATTATTCAGCGATGAATCCCGGCTGGCCAATGCCGAAGTCAGCTGGCTGGAAGCACAATTGTTCGAACTGAACCAGCAGATCGAAAAGCTGCGCCAGGCCCACGGCACGCAGGTAGTGGCCGAGGCGCAGCAGGAGAAACAGCAGCTCCGGAATGCCCCCCGCCCGGTTGTGGCACTGGCGGAGCAGAACATCCACCTGAGCGAGGAACTCAATCAGGTCATCAGGACCGATGCAGAAAACATGGCGGAGCTGCGGCGTCTCCGTCAGGACATCAAGAACCTCGTCAATGGAGAAAAATCGGTGCGCAGCCGCCTGGAGCTGTTTGGCGCCACCGATGCTATGGGACGGATGTTGCGCAAGAAGCTGGAGGCGGTACGTTCCATCAAGCGCACCAGCAACCCGCGCAGCAATGAAGAGACGATGAACCACCTCACCGATCGCCAGATCGACATCGATACACAGCTGGAATCATTGCTGGACATCAAGCAGCGAGCCAGGGCACTGATGGCAGAAATCCCGGCCAGCGAGCTGTCCCGGAGTGATTCCGAGGCTGTGGAGCAGGACATCACCCGCCTGCTGGAAAAACAGAAACAGTTGCTGGAATCACTGGCCGATGCCTATCAACAGGCATCGGCACGATTGCTGGAACTCAGTACGGCAGAGGCAGAATACGCCCGCACCAGCGCCGATTTTGAGGCCTTTATCCGCGGCAAGCTGTTCTGGATACGCAACACCACGCCGGTCAACTTCAAGCATCTGAAGGAAAAGATGAAGTCGGCCACCACGATGCTCTCCCCGACACGTCTGCGCAACAGCCTCAACGATATCCAGCATGGCTTCCGGCAAAATCCCATTCTGCCGATATCCGGCCTGCTGCTGGGCCTGCTGATGCTGCTCTCCCAGCCGCTGGCCAACCACAAGATCGCGGCACTGGGACAGACCGCCGCCCATCTCAAGACCAACCGCTACTATCACACGCTGCAGGCCATCTACTTCACCGCCATTCGCAGCGCTGGCTGGCCGGTATTGCTGGGATTCACCGGCTGGTGGCTGGGCCGCATCCCCTCCGCCGAACCCTATACAACTGCTCTCAGCGAAGGCCTTTATACAACCGCCACAGTGCTGTTCACGGTAGCCTTCCTGCGGCAGGTCTGTCGCCCGGATGGGCTGGCACACCGCCATTTCCACTGGCCCAACAGCATTCGCCGCAAACTCTGGACCGAGCTGCGCTGGCTGAAATACGCCACCGCGCCTCTTTCCTTCCTGATCGCCTTTACGCTGGCCGTGGAATTCACGCCACTGATTCCGGCCATCGGCCGCCCGGCGCTGATCGTGATGATGTTCGGCCTGATGGTTTTTACCTACCGCATGCTCAACGCCAACAGCCCCATTTCCACCTACCTGCAACTGAAACGACCACGCAACTGGTTGACCCAGACACGCTTTCTCTGGTTTCCAATCGTGATGCTGACCCCATTGAGCCTCGCGGTACTGTCGATTCTGGGCTATCACTACACCGCCGGACTGCTGACACAGCGACTGCTCTATACCATCTGGCTGATGCTGCTGCTGTTACTGGCCAAGGATCTGTTCCTGCGCTGGATCTTCATTGAAAAACGGCGCATCGCCTATGCCGAAGCGCTCAAGCGACGGGCAGAGCGACGTGCGGAACAGAACGATGCCAACACCGAGGAGTGCGATTCGGAGATCGTGCGGCTGGAGGAAGAGGACTCGGTCGAATTCTACGAGCATCTCAGCGATCAGGCGCAGCACATTATCGGCACGCTACTGCTGATTGCCGGCATCGCCGGCTTCTGGGCCATCTGGTCCGATCTGCTGCCGGCCCTGAAGTTCCTCGAAAGCATCAAGCTGCCGTTCAGCACCACCGAACTGGTCGACGGGATTGCCACCGAAGTACCGGTCACACTGGCCGATATCGGCATCGGGATGCTGGTAGCAGCCATCACGATCATGGCAGCCCGGAATATTCCCGGCCTGCTGGAGATTCTGCTGCTGCAACGCCTGCCCATCGACGCCGGTGCCCGCTACGCGATCACCACGCTGTCGCAGTATTTCATTGTTGCGGTCGGCATCACGGCGGCCTTCTCTATTATTGGCACCCAGTGGTCCAGCATTCAGTGGCTGGTGGCGGCCTTGAGTGTGGGTCTGGGTTTTGGCCTGCAGGAGATCGTGGCCAATTTTGTCAGCGGCATCATTCTGCTGTTCGAGCGCCCGATACGGGTCGGCGATGTCGTCACCATTGGCGAGACCACTGGTACCGTCTCCCGAATCCGCATTCGCGCTACCACGATCCGCGACTGGGAGCGCCAGGAGCTGCTGGTACCCAACAAGGAATTCGTCACCGGCCGCCTGCTCAACTGGACGCTGTCCGACCCGATCAACCGCATTACCATCGATGTCGGCATTGCCTATGGTGCCGATGTAACGCTGGCACTCAAGCTGCTGGCCGAAGCTGCCAAGGAGCATCCCCGCGTACTCGACGATCCCGAGCCTCTCATCACCTTCGACCAGTTTGGCGATAGCGCATTGAACCTGCGTATGCGCTGCTATCTGGACTCGATGGAGTTTCGTACCCGCACGCGCAGCGAGGTCAACGAGGCCATCAATCGCAAGTTCAATGAAGCCGGTATCGTCATTGCCTTCCCGCAGACCGATGTCCACCTGGACACCAACGCGCCACTGAGCGTGCGGATTGAACGTCCACGGAGCGGAGCCTCATGACCACACTCGACTTCGGTAATATCGCCATCTCCTTGATCGGCGGCCTGGCCATCTTTCTCTACGGCATGAAGGTGATGACCGAATCGCTGACGCTGGTAGCCGGGCGGCGCATGAAGCAGGTGCTGGCCAGCCTGACGCGCAATCGGGTAACGGCGGCCATCGCCGGAGCCCTGGTGACGGCAGTGATTCAGTCCTCATCGGTAACCACCGTGCTGGTGGTCAGCTTCATCACCGCCGGGCTGATGTCGTTTTCCCAGTCAATCGGCATGATTCTGGGCGCCAACGTCGGTACCACCATTACCGCCCAGATCATCGCCTTCAAGGTCACGCATGCCGCCATGTTCATGATTGCCTTCGGCTTCTTCACCGAATTGCTGGCATCCAACCATCGCATCAAGCACCTGGCCACCATGACACTGGGGCTGGGCCTGCTGTTTCTCGGCATGAACCTGATGTCGCAGGCGACCGAGCCTCTGCGAAACTACCAGCCCTTCATCGACCTGATGCGTGACATCCAGAACCCACTGGCCGGGATTGCGGTGGGCGCGGCCTTTACCGCGCTGGTGCAGAGTTCATCGGCCACCACCGGGATCATCATCATTCTCGCCAGCCAGGGTTTCATCAATCTGGAGACCGGGATTGCGCTGGTCATGGGTGCCAACATCGGTACCTGTGTCACTGCCATTCTCTCAGCCATCGGCAAACCCCGAGAGGCGGTACAGGCCGCAACCGTTCATGTCGTCTTCAATGTGCTGGGAGTGTTGCTATGGGTCGGATTCATTCCGGAATTCGCAGCCTTCATCACGCAATTCTCGCCCGTCTCAACGCATCTGGAAGGCACTGCGCGCATGGCCGCCGATGCCCCGCGACAGATTGCCAATGCGCATACACTGTTCAATATCGTCAATCTGCTGCTGTTCATTGGTTTTACCGGGGTACTGGCACGAATTGTCTCCTGGCTCATCCCGGTGAAAACAACCACCGAAATCCCGGCCGCCACACCGCGCTATATCGACGACTACTATCTGGATGAGCCCAGCATGGCACTGGACAGAACCCGCCTGGAACTGAAGCGACTCGGTGACTATACGCTGGATATGGTCCGGGACAGCCTCCCGGCCCTGACCATGGGGACCTACGAGAGGATTCGCTCCCTGCAGCAGCGCGACGATGAAGCCGATGCACTGCACGATGCCATCGTCCGCTTTCTCGGCAAACTCTCCACGCAAAATCTGATCGAGCCACAACCCCAGCAGCTGTATCGCTTTATTGGCGCGGCCAACTACCTGGAAAACATCGGCGACGTGGTCGAAACCAGCATCACCGAAGCCAGCAAGCAGCGCCTGCAAAAGGATCTGCACATCAGCCCCGAAACCCTGAACCGGCTCAAGGTGCTGCATGACGAGCTGATCGAAACCGGCGAGTTGACGTTACAGGCACTCATCGACGACGATCTCGAAAAAGCCGAAGCAGTCAACAACTCCAAGGCTACATTCAATCAGATGATGGAACAGACCCGCCAGCATTTATCCCAACGGGTCACCATCGATACCCCCAGACATATGGCGACCTACCGGCTGGAAAACAACGTCATCGAAAGCTTCAAGCACATTCATTCGCTGTACCGACGCATTGCCAAGCTGATTCTGGCCGAGCAGGAGGAAAAGGTGGAGGAAGAAGCCTCACCAGCACAGGAGCAAGCATGAGTATGCACTCCATCGATTCCGCGCCAACAGCAGAGGACACCTGCATGCCGCCGTGTAAATCGCCTGCCGTCTCCGCAACCCCTGCCCGCATCCGTAAATCTGCACTTGGATGCCTGCTGATCTTACTCCTGCTGCTGTCGTTTTCCGCTACCGCAGCCAATCAAGATATGCCACCGGATCTGACCATCACCCAGGAGGCGCTGACCGCATCGATCAAGTTGCAGAAAACACTGCGGAAGAAGGAAAAGGCCCTGCGCAAGGAGATCGGCAAGACCGTTACCCAAAGTCACAAGAAAGCCTTGTTGCAGAAACTCGAGATGCTGGAAAAGGAAATTTCATCCGCTACCCAGGATTTCGAATTCATGGCCGCCGGAACGGATGTGTCATCACTCTGGCAATCACAGGAGGCCACCTTCAATTTCCAGCAAGAATTTCTCGCACTGCTCAAACCCGCCATCGATGAAATGAAGCAGATGACAACCGGAGTGCGGGTAAAGTCCGAACTGCGTGAGCGTATTGCGAACCTGGAAGAGCGCCTACCCATTGCAACAAAAGCCATGGAAAGCATCGACACCCTGCTGCAACACAGCAAGAACCAGCTCCTGCTGAAAGAACTGGCCAGGACACGGAAAAAATGGGCCACCCAGAAAAGCATTATCGAAAGCCAGCTCAACTCAGCCAGACTGCAGCTGGATAAAATCAACAGCGCCGACATTTCGTTTGCCGAAAAGTCTCAGGGCTATCTCAAGGATTTCTTTCAGAAGCGCGGCCTCTATCTTGCCACTGCTGTATTGATCATGCTGGCTGTATTTTTTGCATCACGCATAATCTATTCACTGATCATTCGCTTTCTGCCCGGCTTCAGCAAACTGCAACGCAGCTTTCAGATTCGGCTGTTCGACCTCTCCTACAGAATACTGACCTTTGCATCACTGCTGATTACACCCATCCTCGTTTTCTATTTTGCCGAGGACTGGCTGCTGCTGAGTCTGAGCATTCTCTTTCTGATCGGCATTGGCTGGACCCTTACCCATACCCTGCCGCGATACTGGCAGCAGATTCAACTGTTCCTGAACATCGGCTCCGTCCGTGAGGGTGAAAGAATCATCATGGATGGGCTACCCTGGCAGGTCAAACAGATCAATGTTTTTACCCGTCTGGAAAACCCGGTTGCAGGATTGCGGCAACGCGTTCCAATCGCTCATTTAATCGACATGAAATCACGCCCGGTGCATTACGACGAGCCCTGGTTCCCCTGCCACCGAGGCGACTGGGTGGTACTGAGCGATGGCTATTTTGCACGTGTTACCGGCATCTCGCTGGAACTGGTGGAACTCACCGATAAGGGGGGTGCGCACAAGACCTACCCCACCGCGACCTTCCTAGAACTGGCACCCAGAAATCTCTCTACCAATTTTCGCCTGTCACAAGTCGTCGGCATTTCCTACGACCTGCAAGAAGCGAGCACCCGAAAAATCCCGGAAATGCTTCATCAACATCTGATGGAACAAATTGAAAAGGAAGGCTACTCCGACCACCTGATCAGACTTCAGGTCGAATTCATGGAAGCCAACACCTCATCACTGGACCTCACCGTGCTGATGGATATCAGCGGTGAAATGGGCAAGAACTACCAGAAGCTGCAACGCGCCATCAACCGCTGGAGTGTCGATGCCTGCACGATCAATGGCTGGGAAATTCCATTTACACAGATTACGCTGCACAAGGCTTGAAATGAAAAAAGGCCGACTGCAGAACAGCCGGCCTTTTCCCTGTCTCAGGAATCAATCAGCCTAAAAGGCTATTGAACCTGAACCCCTTGTCGCTTGGTCAACCTGCGACCGGAACCCCGGCTGTATCGGTGCCACCTTCCTGGCTACCACCATCGGGGTCGTACCCTTCTCCAGCAGGAACATCTCCACCCTGCTCAGGGTCATACCCCTCCTCACCGGGATCAGAGTCACCCTGCTCGGAGCCGTACTCACCCTCGCCAGGACCGTAGCCGCCCTGCTCGGAGTCATAGTCTCCCGGGCCAGGACCGTATTCGCCTTTTTCAGGGTCATAATCTCCCGGGCCAGGGCCGTATTCGCCTTTTTCAGGGTCATAGTCTCCCGGACCAGGGCCGTACTCACCTTTTTCAGGGTCATAATCTCCCGGGCCAGGGCCGTATTCACCTTTTTCAGGGTCATAATCTCCCGGGCCAGGGCTGTATTCGCCTTTTTCAGGGTCATAATCTCCCGGGCCAGGGCCGTATTCACCTTTTTCAGGGTCATAATCTCCCGGCGCCTGGGCATCATTTTCAGCGGCTTCACCTGTAGTGGAACTCCCGGCTCCAAAACCTCCGGGGAAGAGTTTGAAATCAGGTCCGCGGACCTCTTCTCCTCCAGTGATCAGGATTTCCTTCCGCTCGATCCGGCTAGCGCCATCGTCCTTACCCTGATGCTCCGAGACTGCACGCAGAACTCGACCCCAGGTCTCGAAACGCACATTGCTGTTCCACTCTGGCCAGATCATGTGTTCACGAGTATCGGGGCCAACTGTTACTTCACCGTCTCCGTTCTCATCGTCGAACATGACCACAGAAAAATGTGTATTCAGGGAAGCACCCAGAAAGTCACCGATGGAGGGTGACAATTGATATCCCCCATCCTCATGGATTTCAGACCAGGCAATCACCTTTCTTTCCGGCTCCTGGAATTTTCCATTCGCATCCGGCTTGGGCTGGGCCTCACTGATCAGCGCAACTTTCCATTTACCCTCCTTGCCTGGAATGGCTCGCCCCAGGATATCAAAGCGATTGTCCAGGTTCAGAGGTGCGCCCACATTGAATTCGGCAAAGGCACAACCACCACTCCCCAGATAATCCCCCGTGGAGGTATCGATAAACTCGGCACAAAGATTGGTATTGTAGCGGCCTTCACCCAACTCCAGCTTATCGAGCAACCTGGGTATGGTGAAAGAGAGGCCAAACAGACGCCGATTCCTTTCATGGGAAGAATAGATATTTTCAGGACGGCAATCACGACCACCTTCCTCGCACTGCCCCTGCTTGAATACATTCAGAGAATAGGCCAGCTTGACGCCTTCCGGCAATTTTACCTCGGGTTTTCTCCAGGTTACTGTAACCTTGGCCCTGCCATCATCCGTATTCACGGCAAACGTCGTATTGCCACCCGCTTTTTCCCAATCTTCATTCAGCTTCTGCCATTTCTCACAATAGTTCTTGCCATTGCATTCTACTGGCCACTGAGGTCTTGCTCTGGGAGAAGTCAATACGGGTACTGCATTTTGCATACCGACAATGACTTTGCGCTTGAACTTCCGTTCCGCTACCACAGCACCGGCATCCTTTACCGTTACCGTATACTCACCAGATACAAAATCGGAAATGATATCTTCGGCCCGGAGCTGAACAAAGTCATCAGTACCGCTATTCCCCTGTGCCCGGCGAGCCATTGCCCATGGATCTAGGGTGAAACAGCTATCAAGTTCGGGGCCCTCACCTTCTCCCGGACGCGGCCCCTGAGTACCACCCTCCTCCTCCGGAAGACCTCTATCTCCGTCAGAACCCTTGCGGTCATCGAAGCGGATTTCCCTTTCATTGAGCAGTGAAACAGTGGAATAACCACCAGAGCTGGTTGGATAACTGAGTTCAACCGACAATTGTGAAGACACCTCGGAATCACCATTCATGCTTGCCATGCGTGAAAGATCCATCACACAAACATTGGCACGCATCATATCCACTTCCTTGCCGCCGGGTCCATTTGCTCCTTCCTCGGGGATCCAGGCCTTGTCGGGAGAAATATCCAGATGTGAAATATCCACACCGCTGAGATTTTCCAGATAGTCACCAGCAAAGAAACCATATAATTGCATCAAGCCGGGATTCTCACCTGCCTCATCGAATCCCATGGGATCAAAGTCGATGGGGCGATCGAACTCTACATCTTTCGATCCCTCATTCTCACTATCGACGCTCATGATGGCTTCCAGAGGTTTTTCCGTGACCTCTTCATAGACATCGGGAACATATTCATCGGTCACGAATATGGTAAACACGATTCCCTGTGGCACATCGAAAACCGTCTCGGGCGTGATCTCTACTCCCCGCCACTGTTGCGCCGGGAATACGGCAGAGATAATGGCCGGAATCTCAGCCAGCTTTTCCTTCTCTTCTTCGGTCAGAGCATTGGCTGCTTTTTTATCCTGCAGAGAATAGATCTCTCCCAGGAGATCCTGCAGTGCGGCAACCGCCTCTTCAGGTGACAACGCCAATTCTTCCAGATCGACACCCAGCTCCGGATTGATCCTCAAACCCGCATTGACCGCATTGAAAATGTCGCCAATAGGCTTTGTATCACCTTTCTCATAGCGATCTGCGAAAAAGTCCACGATAAAACGTGGTACATCATCCTCACCCAATAATTTACTGAAGATCTTGGCGACCATCGCTTTCTTGCCGGCAACACCCTGGGTATCAATTCTTGAGAATTCCTTGATCTCGATCTCCACCTTGACGGCATCAATCTCCCGGGCAACTTTCTCACTGGACAGAACCGAGCCCGTGACTGCTTCAAGACCTTCATTGGCCGCAAACTTCAACTTCTTGTCTTTCTTGAGTTTTGCAACATCACTGACGAACTGCCCTGCTTCATCCTTTGGCGCATCCACTACCATGGATGGCACTTGAACAGCACCAGTATTTACAAGATTCTCCACCGCACTCTTGACTGAGGTAATGATATCCTTGATGACAGCTTCATCAATCTCCTTACCTTCCGTCGCGGAAAGCACTGCATTGACAATTGCATCAACAACTACCGTCGATTGAGGCGAGATTTCATCAGCAGGTGCTTCAGCAACACCCTCTGGCACAGACACATTAACCTTCATCTCCAGTGCACGGTTGCCATCCAGGATTCTCAAATACTTGACGACATAATTCTTGCCATCCGCAACACCCTCGCAAAAGTACTTGGGGTTGCCGCCCGCATCCTTATCCGGGGAAAATTTGCAGTCGATACCAGTATCCTCGAGTACGCCATTTGCAGCCACTGAATAGAGCTTGATAATGGCATTGTCTGCTGTATCCGTGGCAGCTCGGGGAGCAATAAATGCACTGCGCGTAGAAATGATTGCGCGCTTGGGTGTTTGTTCACCAGATTCCAGTGCACTGGCATCCTGTCCTGTCAGGGACGAGAGTGAAATTGATCCGAGAATGCTGGAAGCACCAACGAATGGATTTTCTGCAGCTTCAGAGCCACCTGTAGCGGAAGGCTGAGATGATCCATTGTTATTGTTGTCACCACTAGGCGTATCTGTGTCCGACGTTCCCGAATCGAGCGCACGATCCAGGAGGCTCCCAGCGCCATCCTCTCCTCCACCACATCCTGTCATCAACAGGGCGGAGGAAATCATGATTGCGAGTAAATTCTTATTGGGTAGTTGTTTCAAGAGTCTTCTCCCTAAGTTATTTATTATGGTTTTCTTGTCGTCGTTGATACATGCAACCAGCGTACCAACACGGGGCTGTAACAATGACAACTCAGGAGATAAATCCCGGCAAATACGCCATTTCTTCAGCGTATATCTTTACCTAAGA
>CAYTPO010000165.1:0-9246 GCA_964439815.1 uncultured Thiotrichales bacterium | reverse complement strand
CGCGGCCCCTTCAAGGATGGACGCGTAATCGACCTCTCCTATGTCGCGGCCGCCAAGCTGGGCATCATTGGCAATGGCACCGCCACCGTGGAGCTGCACGCACTGACACCGGACAACTGGGAGTCGGCCGCACCCGGCACCACACCGGCAGCAGCCACTACCTCCGAAGCTGTTACGACCGGCATTGCAGCGCCGGCGCCACTTACCGTGGAGAAGCTGCCGGAGACGCCCGTCCCCCCCGCCACGGCACAGGAAAACACGGTCGAGCAACGGGTGGCTGCCGGTAGCGGCACAACCCTCTCGGCCGAGGAAACCGTGGTAGCTCCACCACAGGCCAGCCAGCCCGTGACCGCCGGTGACACGATGATTCAGGTGGGTGCCTTCTCCAGCCGCGCCAATGCCGAACGCGCCAAGGCGAAACTCCTTGAGGTTCAATCGCATCCTGTTACCATCACGCCAGTCAAGGGACGCTATCAGGTATTGCAGCGCGTGCAGATAGGTCCATTTGAATCGGAAGCCGAAGCGCTCAAGCTCAAGGACATGCTCATTGAACTGGGTTTCAAGGGATACAGAATCATCAGCAAATGATCGCAAACCCGCTTTAGCCAGACTTTCGGCAGGACAGTTTCAGGCTGATCAAACAGCGCTGGCCCAGCGCAGGCCGGCGTGGCATTGCAGCCACTACCCCCAGGGAATGACCCATAAATACTATGCATAGAACGATTGTCTTATTCATCGCAACCCTCTTCTTCTCACTCCCGGCACTGGCACGCCCCATTCCGGCACCGCCATCACTGGGCGCTACCAGCTACGTGCTGGCCGACGCCGACAGCAACCGGATCATCACCGAGAAGGAGATCGACACCCCCGTAGAACCCGCCAGCATCACCAAGATCATGAGCGGCTATATTGTCTTCCAGTCGCTCGAAGAGGGATTGATCAACCTGCAGGACAAGGTACTGATCAGCGAAAAGGCCTGGAAGATGGAAGGCTCGCGCATGTTCATCGAGGCCGGCTCGCTGGTATCGGTCGAAGACCTGATCAAGGGGATGATCATTCAGTCCGGCAACGATGCAACCGTCGCACTGGCCGAGCACATCGCCGGCACCGAGGACGCCTTTACCCAAATGATGAACCAGCAGGCAGAACTCCTCGGCATGAAGCACACGCACTACATGAATGCCACCGGGTTGCCCGACCCCAACCACTATTCGACCGCCCGTGACATCCTGACCCTCACCCGTGCGCTGATCCGCAACTATCCCAAACGGTATGAGTGGTATTCGCAAAAGGAGTTCACCTTCAACGATATCAAGCAGTCCAACCGCAACAAGTTGCTGTGGCAGGACAAGCGCGTGGATGGCGTCAAGACAGGTCATACCGAGTCCGCCGGGTTCTGCCTGGTCTCTTCGGCCAAACAGGACAAAATGCGGCTGATCTCGGTGGTGCTGGGCACCCGCAGTAAGAATGATCGCATTCGCCAGAGCCAGGCACTGCTCAATTACGGCTTCCGCTACTTCGAAACCCGCAAGCTCTATACCAGGAACCAGAAGCTGGCCGATGCCCGCCTGTGGAAGGGCGCCGAAAGCGCGTTGCCACTGGGCATCCAGCAGGACATCTACGTAACCTACCCGAAAGGTGAAGGCGACAAGCTCGATGCCAGAATCGATCGGCCAAGACTGCTCGAAGCGCCGGTCAAGGCCGGTGAACCGGTTGGCAAGCTCACCGTCTCGCTGAAGAGTGAAGTACTGGCGGAAGCACCGCTGGTCGCGCTGAAGAACATCGATGAAGGACACCTGCTGACGCGCCTGACCGACACCATCCTGCTGATGTTCGAGTAAGCCCGCATGACGACCGACGACGACCACGAAAGCTGTATCGAATTCCCCTGCGAGTTTCCGATCAAGGTCATGGGCAAGGACTCCGGACAGATGCAGAAGGTCGTGACCGATGCGGTAGCGCGACATGCGCCGGACTCACCCCGGGACAGGATCACGCAGCGGGAGAGCCGCACCGGCAAGTACATTGCCCTGACCATCACCATTACCGCCACCAGCAAGGCGCAGCTGGACAATATCTACCAGGAGCTGACCGCCTCGGAACACATCACGATGGCCCTGTAATGGCTGCGCCCTCCCCCGGTATGGAAGTTCACTACCTGGGCCAACGCGATTACGAATCCGTCTGGCACAAGATGCAGGACTTCACCGAAGCGCGCTCCGCCAATTCTCCCGACCAGCTATGGGTGGTCGAGCACCCCCCCGTATTCACGCTGGGACAGGCCGGCAAGCCAGAGCATCTGCTCGATCCGGGCGACATCCCGGTCGTCGATGTGGATCGTGGTGGCCAGGTCACCTACCACGGTCCCGGTCAGCTGGTCATCTATGTGCTGATCAACCTGAAGCGCTATGGCCTGGGTGTGCGGCAACTGGTCAGTGCGCTGGAAAACGCCGTCATCCAACTACTCGATCACCTGGGCATCAAGGCCAGTGCCCGCAGCGACGCGCCCGGCGTCTACGTCGATGGCGCCAAGATTGCCTCACTGGGTCTGAAGATTCGCAAGGGCTGCAGCTACCACGGACTGGCACTGAACGTGGACATGGATCTGGAGCCTTTCAGCCGCATCAACCCCTGCGGCTTTCCCGGGCTGGAGGTCACCCGGCTCAGGGATCATGGCGTGACGCTATCCAGTTGGGAACTGGCCGGCGAATTGTGCGAATTGCTGCACAACGAAATCGCAGCCTGAAGCGGCTTTCGATCCGCTGTGGCATCAGGCGCGGGTGCCAGTCACCTTGCGCAAGTCTCGCACTCAGGCTCCAGATAACCCCTTACCCCATCCCCGACTGCAACAGCTCCTCGGCATACTCCACCGCCTCGGCACTCCCCTCCAGCACAATCCCGTCACCGGCCTGCAACAGCATATCGGTCTCGGGCGATTCGCCACGCACACCATCACGACAGACAGCCGCTACCTTCGCTGCGGCCTTGTCGAGATTCAGCTCGGCAATGCGTTTGCCGACTGCGTGATTCTCGGGATCCAGCACCACCGTATGCAGGCGCGGGCGCTCGCTCTCTTCCAGCGTTTCACTGTCTTCCCCATGAAAGTAACCGCGTAGCTGGTGATAGTGATCCTTGCGCGCCGCCTCGATCACGGTATGGATCTCCTCATGATCCACACCAAGAAATTCCAGCATGTGCTGCGACAGCATCATGCTGGCTTCCAGCGTTTCGGGCAGCACCAGTGTGGCCCCGGCATTCTCCAGCATCTCCATACTGGCATCACTGCGGGTTCTGACCAGAATCGGCAGATCAGGGGATTCGTGGCGAACATTGCGGATGATACGCTCGGTGGCATGTGGCTCATCGATGGTGACCACCAGCAGCCGCGCCTTGTCCAGCCCGGCCGCCCGCAGCATGTCGATATGGCTGGCATCGCCAAAATAGACCTGCTCCCCGGCTTCCCAGGCCTCCTTGACCAGCCCGGAGTGCATATCGAGCGCGACATAGTCGATTCCCTCCGTCACCAGGAAACGCGCCAGATTCTGCCCGATCCGGCCATACCCGCAGAAGATCACATGCCCCGACAGTTTTCTGCCCGCCTTGCTCAGCCGTGCGCGCTGCGAGACATGATTTCTGAGTTCATCACGGGCAAACAGGCGCCGGGCAATATCGCCATTGGAGCTCACCAGCACTGGCGCCAACATCATGCTGAAGATCACCGCGGCAAGCACCGGCTGGGTCTCCACCGGCGTCAGCAGATGGTTGGCAATCGCCAATGTCACCAATGCAAAACCGAACTCGCCCCCATTGGCCAACACAATACCGGTGCGGGTGGCCACCGCCTTGTCATACCCCATCAGGCGCGTGATCAACGCCACCAGCAGCGCCTTGCCAACCACAATGCTGAGCGTCATGATCGTGATCAGTTGCCATTGGGACATTGCCTCACCAAGGTTCAGCTGCGCCCCGACGCTGATGAAGAAGATGCCCATCAGAATATCGCGGAACGGCCGCACATCGATTTCGATCTGGTGCTTGAACTCGGTTTCACTGAGCATCATGCCGGCCAGAAAAGCCCCCAGCGCCAGGGAAAGTCCAAAGTAGTTCGTCAGCCACGCGGCAGACAGCGAGACCAGCAATGCGGTCAGAGTAAACAGTTCGGTCGAATGGGCGGCCGCCACGACATGAAAGATCGGCCGGATGAGCCAGTGGCCCAACGCCAGCATCCCGGTGACCGCGATGATCGCCTTGAACAATGCCAGCATGATCAACCACGCCACGCTACCCTCACTGCCTCCCCCCAGAATGGGGATCAGCACCAGAAACGGCACCACTGCGATATCCTGAAACAGCAGCACCGCAAAGGCGAGGCGACCATGCGGGGAATGCATCTCGATCTGCTCGATCAGCTGCTTGACCACGATCGCCGTGGAGGAGAGCGCCAGCATGCCACCAATCGCCAGTGATCCCTCCCACGAGACACCACTGAACCAGGCGATGCCACCCGCCGCCAGCACCGACAGCAACACCTGCGTCCCTCCCAGACCAAAGACCGCACGGCGCAACGTCCAGAACTGGGCCAGCGAAAACTCCAGCCCGATCATGAACAGCAGGAAGACCACGCCAATCTCGGCCAACAATTCCAGCAGATGCAGATCAGGCAGCCACTGCAACGCATGAGGCCCCGCCACGATACCGACAAACAGATAACCCAGCACAGGCGGTAGTCTGATCCTGCGAAACAGAACCACCGCCACTACGGACAATGCAAGCAACAGCAAACCCGCTGTCAGGCCATCATGAGGCATAACGCTTTTTCCATAACTTCACGAAGCGCTGACTTTACAACAGCTGGCAGGAGAATTTCTCCGGTAATAGAGGATTATCGGGAAGATTTGCGGGGCTGATGGTTACCCATCCTGGATTCGAGAAACTCCTTGACGCATTCCTTCACATACTCGTTGAGATCCTCGGGTTTGATGCCCAACGCCGATCCCTCGGCCCGGCAGTCGGCCGCAATACTGGCGCGAGAGACATCAGTCGCAAAGGCCATGCTGCTGAAGGCAAGGAGAAACAGAACGGAAACAGCGGTGGTAATAACAAAGGGCATGAGTAGAGGAATCCTGCAGAATATGAATGCCTTCTAATGTACTTTGGCCACCTGGATTTTCAAACCGTTTAATGGTCACCACGTCACAAAACCGCTTCCGCAGTGGCAACACCATTCCTCACCACAGCCGCAAACCCGCTGTTACAAACTGATACAACCTGAAAACCTCCTGAAAAGAACCCAGAGGATCATCCACCTATCCTCTAGCCTCACACATCGAAGCAGGTAACAGACAATGAAAAAAGCAAGCAAAATCATCCTTGGCAGCGTACTGGTCGTCACAGCAGCAGGCACACTCAAGGTATTCGCCGGATCAGGCGAAGGCTGTCACTTTCGCGGCCACGGCGGACCTTTCGCCAGCGGCATGATAATGGGACGCATGACCGAACGCGTCAGCAGCGAACTGGATCTCACCGCAACACAGAAAGGAAACCTGGATGCCCTGGTCAAGGAAATCACCGCAATTCGCAGCGAAGCCATCTCCCATCGTGACGAACGCAAGGCCGAGCTGCTGTCACTGCTGGATTCACCAACACTGGATCAGGCACGGGTACTGAACCTCGTCACCGAAAAGGCTCAAAAGGTAGAAACCGTTGCACCGGAAATCATCGCAGCCATCGCAGCATTCACCGACAGCCTGACACCAGAGCAGAAAACCCACCTGCATGAACGGATCGACCAAGGATTCGGTCACGGCATACGGCCCTTCTGATCATGCGAGGCTTCACCACCCTCCCCGCCATACCGACATGGAAGCCGGTATCAAGCTCACAGGGACGTGAGTACCCGCGAGGGTTTCATCCCCTCCCTGGTTTTGCCATGGGAACCCTGACAGACGGCTCGATGGGCTTTGCCCAACATTGCTTTTACCTCGACTGCAAGGTAGGAGCGGTTTCAACCGCGATGGCTGCCATGTCGAAGCATGGATCGCGGCTGAAGCCGCTCCTACAACAGGAAGAAAAGATTTCAGCGATGTCAGGCAAAGTCCTGACGAACCGTAGGATCCTCTCCTCTTCCAAGCCCCCCGGAAGGCGTTTGGGGGGCACCTTTTTTGCGTTACGTTTTTTGGGCGAGCAAAAAATGCGACTTACGCTGGGCGGTGAGGTCGGGCAAAAACTCCCATCTCGTCAATGCTCAAAACGAATAACTGAGCATCAACTAAACCGAACACCCATTCATCAACACTGGAGCCAACATGAACAAACCAACAAACAATCACGACCAGAACCACCATCGCTGCGGCCCTCCTGGATTCATCCGTCGCTACTGGCAGCGCAGGAAAGCCCAACGCCTGGACAAACTGGCAGCTGAGCTGGAATTGTCCACAGACCAGCGCTCTGCACTGGACGAAATCATCAACAGCCTGGACAAGGGCCGGCATCTGCTGCTGCGACAACGGCGCGGTCTGTTCAATCAGCTGGTGGAGGTTTTGCGGCAACCTGACAGCGAACCCATGGATCAGGTTTTTACGGAGCTGCACGAACAGTATCTGCAACTTGCCGGCAAAATTGCGGCATTTTCCCGGCAACTGTCCGAGGAACAGCGCCAGCGGGTCAACGCACTGCTGCAACATGGTCAGCGTCGTTGTGGTGGGTTAACCTGCCGGGCATGAAGAAGATTCTGCTGATCGACGATGACGAACGACTTGCTCCGCCACTGGCGGAGTATTTTCTGCGTTACGACCTTGAGCTGCACAACGCAACCCACCCACAACAGGGTCTCGAACAGGTTGCTACAGACGTGTTCGATCTGGTCATACTGGATATCATGCTGCCGGACATGGATGGCTTCGAGGTCTGCCGGGCGTTGCGCAAGGACAGCGAGATCCCGATCATTATGCTCACTGCTCGCGGTGAGGTGATGGATCGAATCGTCGGGCTGGAACTCGGCGCAGACGACTACCTGCCCAAGCCCTTCGAACCACGGGAGCTGGTCGCCCGCATCCAGAACATCCTCAAACGCCGGCAACCCACGACCAAAGCCACCCGAGCACTGGATTTTGGCGGCCTGCAGGTCGACCTGGATAGCCGGCAGGTCAGCGTGAACGGTGCTACCGTGGGTCTGACCAGCAAGGAATATCAGCTGCTGACGTTACTGATCGAACAGCCTGGCAGGGTGTTCAGCCGTGATGATATTCTCAACCATCTGCGTGGGATGGACGCCGACCTCTACTCCCGCGCCGTGGATATTGCCATCAGCCGCCTGCGCCACAAACTCAAGCCGCTGGACTGTATCAAGACCCACTGGGGTGCCGGCTACAGCTTTGCAAGGCCCGCCACATGAAGCGCCTTCTGCACAAGATCCAATACTCGCTGGCGCTGCGGCTGATGCTGCTGTCACTGCTGACGATGCTGGGTGTTTCCATCATATTCTTCGGCTCTACCGGACACGCGCTGCGCAACCAGTTTCGCAATACCTTGCTGCCGCATGTATTGCAGTACCAGCAATACATCAACCAGGATATCGGCACACCACCCGATCTGGAAAAAGCCCGACAACTGGCAAACAGACTCTCCATCAATCTCTATATCGCCGGCCCCGATCTGCAATGGTCATCGACCGGCCAACCCTTCGACGGGCATCATCTGACGTTTCGGCCACATGCCAACGAAGCGGTATCCCATGCACGCTACCACGGGAATTTCTACCTGCGCTCCAGCAATGGCGGATATACCACGACCATCGCCATGCAGCGGCACGAGACTGATATCGCTGCCGGCTGGAAATTGGCATCAATGCTCGGATTGTTTACCGTATTGGGGCTTAGCTACCTGGCAATTCGCCGCCTGTTCCGGCCCATTGAAACCATTCGCTCCGGCATCAACAAGATCGGTGACGGAGATCTGGACTTCCGCATTCAAACCCCGAGAAAAGATGAACTGGGCGACCTGGCGGATAGCATCAACCACATGGCCAGCGACATCCAGGCCATGCTCGATGCCAAGCGAACACTGCTGCTTGCCATCAGCCACGAGCTACGCTCACCCATCACCCGCAGCCGGGTTTCCGTTGCGCTGCTGGAAGACTCCGGCAACAAGGAAGCCATCCGGCACGACCTCGCGGAAATGGAGACACTAATTAGTGAATTGCTCGAAACCGAAAAACTCAGCCAGCGGCACGTTGCGCTCAACCGCTCACTGGCGAACCCCGACACCCTGATCATGGAGGTCATTGCCACCCACTTTGCCGACCGAAACATCGAGACCCGGTTTGAACATACCCAGCAGAAGGTGGCCATGGACAGTGTAAGAATCCGCCTGCTGATCAGGAATCTGCTGGAAAATGCGCTACGCCACCATCGCCCCGACAAGGGCACAGTAGCCATACACACTCACAGCAATAAAAACCTGACCATCGAAGTCATCGACCACGGCCCCGGCATTGCACCGGAACACATCGAGCACCTGACCGACGCCTTCTATCGTGCCGATCCATCCCGGCAACGAAAAACCGGCGGTTACGGGCTGGGGCTATATCTGTGCAAGGCGATTGTCGAGGCACATGGCGGAACACTGGAAATCAACAGTAAATTGGACGAAGGGACTGTGGTAAGCGTGATGATTCCAGTGGAGCCAAGGTAAGAGGTCTGGGTTTATCTGTATGTCTGGTCTTTCTGATACTGGCTTTGGCATCTTCCTGGTTCCTGTGTCTGCAACCCTGATATCTATGTTATCTCATACGGGGTGTGTTTGATGGGGAGGTTGACACACAGGGGGTTGGTGTCACTCAAAGAACAATGGGTCAAGTTCTGTTTTCCAAACGGCTAATGAACCGCCCTCGGCTCTGGCTTCCTGCTTTGCCCCACCTCCTGCATCCATGCAGTCGTGTGCGGAGTCGCATGCAGGGTGGTGTGGAGGCTGGAGGTTAGAGACCTCCGGCTACCCGATTATGCGCTTATCGCCACAAGCGGCTGGACATGCTTCTCGGGCTTATGGAGCGACAAATCATGAGCAGGCTGAAGATTAAGCCAAAGTTCAGGAGAAGTATTAAATGCCTCGGAAAGCAACCAGGCAGTATCTGGTGATACCCCCCTCTTGCCCTTGATGATCTCATTGATTCGCTGCACTGGAACACCGATATGAGTTGCGACTGCCTTTTGAGACAGCCCTAATGGCTCAATAAACTCTTTAAGCAAT
>CAYTPO010000164.1:0-6011 GCA_964439815.1 uncultured Thiotrichales bacterium | reverse complement strand
ATCGAAAACATCCAGCGGGAAAACCTCAACCCGCTGGAAGAGTCCCAGGCGCTGCAGAGATTAATCGATGAATTCGGGCTGACACATCAGCAGACTGCCGATTCCGTTGGCCGGTCGCGCACCGCCGTGACCAATCTGCTGCGGCTGCTCGATCTCGAAGAAGGTGTCAAAGAGCTGCTGGATGGTGGTCAGCTCGAAATGGGCCACGCCAGAGCGCTGCTGGCCATTTCGGGGGCGAAACAACTGGTTGCCGCCCAGCATATCGTTGCGCGGGGGTTGTCGGTACGGGAAACCGAACGATACATCCGGAAGCTCAAGGATGAAGCGGATGGCAAGCAGAAGCCCAGGACCGCAGAGCGTTCACCCGATGTGATTCGTCTGGAGAACGACCTCTCCGACAAGCTCGGTGCCTCGGTCAGGATCCAATACAACAACAAGGGGCAGGGGAAAATCACAGTGTCCTACAACAATCTCGATGAGCTCGATGGGATACTCGAACACATCTCCTGAGGTAACTGGTAAGCGAATCGTTACCCGCGGCTTTAGCTGAGTCCGCAGCTTGACGCTCAACGGGGGTTGGTCGACTCCTGACAGGTCGTTGAAAGGCGCAAGTATCCTCACTTTTCGGGCGTGATAAATTCACGCTATTTGCATATAACTTTTATTGACCGAGTATTAGGCACCCATTATACTCCGCCGACTCGAAACGCCCTGCTGCCTGAGTCAAAGCATGCGCAACGGCGTTTTCACAGGCCGCAGGCCGGAGATGCGTTTCGACCGAAACAATAAGTATTCAACCAACGGAGGCAATCCCCGGCATGCAACGCCTGCTACTGATTCAGGCCGGTCTCGTGCTACTGGCCCTGCCGGGTGCGTTCTACTGGTATAATATCAATGGGTTGATCGCTGCCCTGTATGGTGGTGGTATCGCGCTGATCAATACCTTGTGGCTTGGTCGCAAGGTCGAGGCAGCCGGGGAAATGGCCGAAGAGGATCTCACCCGCGGAATCTACGCCATATACTTTAATGCCGTGCAAAGGTTTGTCTTTGTTCTGGTTGCACTCGGAGTAGGGCTGCAGGCGTTGAAGCTGGTGCCGCAGCCACTGTTACTGACTTTTGGACTTGCGCAGATTGCCTACCTGTTCGGCAAGCGCAACCAGTACTAACGAATTCAATAAATTGGGAATTTCACGTGAGCAACGCAGCTGATCCAATATCTGCCCATCCGGTTCAATACATTCAGCACCACCTGACCAACTGGTGCATAGGCTGTGATCCAGAGACTCACAAGCCTTCTTCCATTGTCGATTTTGGCGCCTTTTTTGTCGATACCTTCCTCTGGAGTCTGGCGCTGGCCGTACTGTTTGGCTGGGCTGCCTGGTATGTTGGCAAGAACCTCGACCCGGACAATCCCGGTCCCTTCCAGAATCTGGTCGAAGCGGTTGTCGAATTCGTCAATCAGCAGGTAAAGGATATTTTTCCTGGTAATAACCCTTATATCGGTCCCATAGGCATCACCATTTTTGTCTGGGTATTCCTGATGAATTCCATGGATCTGATCCCGGTCGATCTGATCCCGGGTTTCAGCGCATGGGTTGCCAGCCTGTTTGGCGCCGATCCGCATCATGTCTACATGAAAGTCGTTCCCACCACCAACCTGGACACCACATTTGGTCTGGCGCTGGTCGTGTTCGGCATGATCATCTACTACAACATCAAGGTCAAAGGGTTTGCCGGCTATATCAAGCAGTTCCTCTTTCATCCCTTTGGCAAGTTCCTGATGCCGGTCAATATTGTCATGACCACGATCGAGGAGCTGGCAAAACCCGTCAGCCTCGCACTACGTTTGTTTGGTAACATGTTTGCCGGCGAGCTGTTGTTCCTGTTGATCGCACTGCTTTCATTCTCGTATCTGGTGTTGCCCGCGCAGGTTGCGCTTGGCATGCTCTGGGCCATATTTCATATTCTGGTCATTACGCTTCAGGCGTTCATCTTCATGCTGCTGACCATTGTTTATCTGGCACTTGCCCATCAGGAAGAGCACTAACAGTTTTTTTATTTAACGCTTATATCATCTTTGAAAAGGAGACTAGCTAATGAGTCCTGCTGAACTCGCTACTATCTACGCATACACCGCACTGGGTGTTGGTATCATCCTCGCCGCCGCCGGCCTGGGTTCCGCTCTGGGTTGGGGTCTGATCTGTTCCAAGTTCATGGAAAGCATTGCCCGCCAGCCGGAGATGCGCCCGCAACTGACAGGCCAGATGCTGTTTACCGGTGGTTTGATGGAGGCATTCCCCATGATCGTTCTGGGTATTGCCATGTGGTTTATCTTTGCCAACCCGTTCGTGGGTGCTGCCAAAGCTGCAATCGGCGGTTAATTTAACTGCGTTTTTCATCTAGTTAACTTAACGCGGAGGTTGCCGTGAATATTACAGCAACATTAATCGGTCAGATGCTGGTCTTCACCGCATTGATCTGGTTCATCAAGGCAGTGCTTTGGGAACCCATGATCAACATGCTGGAAGATCGCAAGGCTCGGATTGCCGATGGACTTGCAGCTGCAGAGCGCGGAGCCCATGAGCAGGAGCTTGCTCAGGAGCGTGCCAAGGAAGCGCTGCATGAAGCCAAGCAACAGGCGGCTGACATCATTGCCCAGGCTCAACGCCGCAGCAATGAGATCATCGAGGAAGCCAAGAACGCTGCTCGTGACGAAGGCGATCGGCTCAAGGTTGCTGCCCAGGCAGAAATCGAACGGGAAGTAAGCAAGGCCCGTGAAGAGCTGCGCAAGGATATTTCAGCAGTTGCCTTGCAGGGGGTTGAAAAGATCCTTGGCAAGGAAGTTGATTCATCAGCACACAGCAAGGTTCTAGAAGAACTGGCATCCCAAATCTAACGAGGTAACAAACCATGTCTGATCTCGTTACTGCCGCACGACCCTATGCCAAAGCCATTTTCGAGCTTGCGGAAGCCGAGAAGAGCCTGAGTAGCTGGTCGAAGCAGCTACAGTTCATGGCTGCAGTTTCTGCTGACCCTGATCTTCGGAAAATCCTGGACGACCCGAGATTGACGAAACAGGAGGTCGCGGATCTGTTCATCAAGGCCTGCGATGATGATATCGATGATCAGGGCCGAAACCTGATCAGGTTGCTCGCCGAAAATGATCGCATCGTGCTGTTGCCCGAAATTTCCATGCTGTTCGAAAAGCATCGAGCTGATGCACAGGGCACGATCGAGGCGGAGATATTTTCTGCCTACCGTCTGGGCAAGGAGCAGAAGGCATCGCTTGAAGCAGCGCTCGAAAAGCGCTTGGGACGTGATGTAAAGCTGACCAGTCATATTGACAAGAGCCTGTTGGGTGGCGCCGTGATTCACGCTGGCGACCTGGTGATCGATGGATCACTCAAGGGTCGCCTCGACAAACTGAATGCCGCACTGACTCGCTAAGAGGAATTGAAACCATGCAATTAAATCCCGCTGAAATCAGCGATCTGATCAAGAAGCGCATTGCCGATTTCGAATCGGTCGCTGAAGCGCGAACCGAAGGTACCGTCGTCAGTGTCACTGACGGTATCGTTCGCATCCACGGTCTTACCGATGTCATGTCCGGTGAGATGATCGAGTTTCCCGGAGAGACTTATGGTATGGCGCTCAACCTGGAACGTGATTCCGTTGGTGCCGTTATCCTGGGTGACTACAAGCATCTGCGTGAAGGTGATTCGGCCAAATGCACCGGACGCATTCTCGAAGTGCCGGTAGGCCGGGGGCTGCTGGGACGTGTAGTCGATTCGCTGGGTAATCCCATCGACGGCAAGGGGCCTATAGAAAACGATGGTTACGATGCCATCGAGCGCATGGCGCCTGGTGTTATCGAGCGCAAGTCGGTTGATCAGCCGGTACAGACTGGTCTGAAGGCCATTGATGCGATGGTTCCGGTAGGTCGTGGTCAGCGCGAATTGATCATTGGTGACCGCCAGACGGGTAAATCGGCCGTGGCGATTGATGCCATCATCAATCAGAAGGGCACCGGGGTTAAATGCATCTATGTCGCGGTGGGGCAGAAAGCCTCAACCGTAGCCAATACCGTGCGCAAGCTGGAAGAGTTTGGCGCAATGGATCACACGATTGTCGTGGCGGCCAATGCGGCCGAATCGGCGGCGATGCAGTTCATCGGTCCCTATTCCGGGTGCACCATGGGTGAGTACTTCCGTGATCGTGGTGAAGATGCGCTGATTGTCTATGATGATCTGACCAAACAGGCCTGGGCCTATCGTCAGGTATCGCTGTTGCTGCGTCGTCCTCCTGGCCGTGAAGCCTATCCTGGTGATGTGTTCTATCTGCACTCGCGTCTGCTGGAGCGTGCGTCGCGCGTGAATGCCGAATATGTCGAGAAATTCACCAATGGCGAAGTCAAGGGTCAGACGGGCTCCCTGACAGCCTTCCCGATCATCGAGACGCAGGCGGGTGACGTTTCGGCTTTCGTACCGACCAATGTCATTTCCATCACCGATGGCCAGATCTTCCTCGATACCGATCTGTTCAACTCCGGTATTCGCCCCGCGATCGACGCAGGCCTGTCGGTTTCGCGGGTTGGTGGTGCGGCACAGACCAAGATCATCAAGAAGCTGGGTGGTGGTGTTCGTCTGGCGCTGGCGCAGTATCGTGAGCTGGCAGCGTTTTCGCAGTTTGCCTCCGATCTCGATGATGCGACGCGCAAGCAGCTGGAACGCGGCAAGCGGGTTACCGAATTGATGAAGCAGGGCCAATTCTCTCCCATGAGTGTTGGTGAGATAGCCTTTTCGCTTTTTGCGGCCAATGAAGGCTTTCTGGATGATGTCGATGCGACCAAAGTGGTCGATTTCGAAGCCGCCATGTTGAGTTATCTGCATTCCGAGCAAACGGAGTTGCTGGACAAGATCAACGACAATGGCGACTACAACGATGAAATCGAAAGCGCGATGCGAAGTGCGCTGGAAGCTTTCAAAGCCAATAACACCTGGTAATCGAGGCGGATCATGGCTGTTGGTAAAGAAATACGTACGCAGATCAAGAGTATCAGTAATACTCAGAAGATCACCAAGGCGATGGAAATGGTTGCTGCCAGCAAGATGCGGCGCGCCAAGGAGCGCATGGATGCGACCAAGCCCTATGCCCAGAAAATGCGTAATGTCATCAGCCATCTGGCGATGGCGCATCCCGAGTACCGGCACCCGTTTCTGGAAGAGCGGGAAGTCAGGCGTGTCGGCTATATCATCATCTCCACGGATCGGGGCCTTTGTGGTGGCCTGAATATCAACCTCTTCAAGACGGCCATGCAATCGATGGCGGAATGGAATGAGCAGGATGTCGAGATCGATCTCTGCCTGATCGGTAGCAAGGCAGAAGCCTTTTTCAAGCGTATCGGCAATATCACGTCCAGTATCAATCATCTGGGCGACAAGCCGCATCTGGATGCATTGATCGGCGCGGTCAAGGTCATGCTGGACAGCTATTACGCGGGTACGATCGATCGCCTCTATCTGGTCGAGAATGAATTCGTCAACTCCATGACACAAACATCGCGGGTCAGCAAGTTGATTCCGGTAGAGGCCTCCGGCGAAGAGGAACTCAAGCATCATTGGGACTATATCTATGAGCCCGACTCCAAGGAAGTGCTCGATGGTTTGTTGATGCGGTATGTCGAGTCGGTCGTCTACCAGGGTGTTGTCGAGAATATCGCTTGTGAAATGTCCGCCAGGATGGTTGCGATGAAGTCTGCGACCGATAATGCCGGTGACATGATCGACGAGCTCAAGCTGATCTACAACAAGGCGCGTCAGGCTGCGATCACGCAGGAGATTTCCGAGATTGTTGGTGGTGCTGCTGCAGTCGGTTAAAGAATTTGTAACTACTCGGCTCACCACCGAAATCCATCATCTCTGCGTCAAAAATGGTCATTTACGCTTGTAAACTGACATTTTTCGCCTTGATCTGACGGATTTCAAAGGCAATCTGAGCAGCTACTGCTTATG
>CAYTPO010000163.1:0-6002 GCA_964439815.1 uncultured Thiotrichales bacterium | reverse complement strand
TGCAGCGCTGGTTGCCGCCATCGTCATTGGCCCGCGCCGCGGTTTCCCCGGTACCCCGATGATGCCTCACAACATGACCCTTACCGTCATTGGTGCCGGCATGCTGTGGGTTGGCTGGTTCGGGTTCAACGGTGGCAGCGCACTGGCAGCCAACGGTGATGCCGCCATGGCCATGCTGGTAACGCATATTTCTGCCGCAGCAGGTGCCATGACCTGGATGGCCATCGAGTGGCTCAAATTCAAGAAGCCCACCGTACTGGGTACCGTAACCGGCATGGTGGCGGGTCTGGGCACCATCACACCGGCGTCCGGGTTCGTTGGCCCTGCAGCAGCACTGGTCATTGGCATTCTGGCCGGATTCGTCTGTTTCAATGCAACCATGTTCATCAAGCGCAAGCTGAAGATCGACGACTCGCTCGACGTTTTCCCGGTACACGGTATCGGCGGTATCCTGGGTACCTTCCTGGCGGGTATCTTTGCCTCGACCCAGCTGGGCCTGTTCAGCGGTCAGGGCTTTGCCGACGGTATCAGCTCCATTCCTGAGCAGCTCAAGGTGCAGGTCATTGGTATCGTGGCCGTTCTGGTCTACACCGCTGTTGTCACCTGGATTCTACTGAAGATCGTGGATCTGCTCGTTGGCTTGCGGATTACCCCCGAGGAAGAAACCGAAGGCCTGGATATCGCCTCGCATGAAGAGCGCGGTTATGACATCCACTAGGAGGCTGTCCGAGGTAACGCTGTTTGGCTGCGCCCCCAGGGATTTTCGCTTCAAACGGTTAAGTCCGACCGTCTCCTAGTTGACAACCCGAAACACGAAAAAGCCGGCTATTTCCCGGCTTTTTCGTGTTCTGAAGCGGTGAATTGCTGCCACCCTCACAGTCCTTCTCCCAATGAATCACAAGATAAAACCTTTGCTGCACTCACCTCTGGATGAGCGTGACCGGCGTACGCGACCAGGACGAATATCTCCGTATACTGCGCTAAAACAACAACAAGAAAGCACGCCTATTCATCGGGCCATTTCCAGACCGGACAGTCTCTGACTGACCGGTCTTTTTTTTGCCTGCGATAAAGCCTCTCCCAGCCCGCAGGCCAAATGGCCGAGCCATTGGAATACTGCTGCGCTGATCAGTATGATTGGTATCTTTAAATCAGCAAGCATCAGGGGCTTACCTACCCATGTCAAATACTGAAACGGCTGCCGAGAAACAGGCAAGGATCGTTGCCAATGCCCGCCAGGAAATGGACACCCGCGAAAAAGGCTACCGCGAACAGGCATTGAAAATGTATCCATGGGTCTGCGGACGCTGTGCCCGTGAATTCACCCACAAGAACCTGCGTGAACTGACAGTGCACCACCGTGACCACAACCACGACAACAATCCCGCTGACGGGAGCAACTGGGAGCTGCTCTGTGTCTACTGCCACGACAATGAGCATTCGCGGTATGAAGATCACATTGCAGCAGCTTCCGGTGGTGGCGGAAGCGAGGCAACCCAGGGCGCCACCCATAATCCCTTTGCGGCGCTGAAGGACTTGCTCGACAAGGAATAAACCCGTCTTAGTCATAGTGGATTGCGGATCCTATCGTTGTAACAGTAAACGCATTCCCCCCGTTGGGCGAAGGAGGAACGACGTGCCCAACGCAAAGGCAGAAATATTGGGCACGTCGCAAACTCCTTTGCCCAACCATAGCCATGCCAATCATTATGCAACGATTGATACTTGTCACAGGCTTTGGCCGCCACCTTGAATAAGACGGGGTAACTCAAGATTCGGAGTTCACCAGAGGTTTCCGGCCCCAGCATTATGCCGGAGGGACAGGCATCCAGACCACAGGGATGTGAGCACCGGCCAATCCCCGCCTCTCGGGTAATCCCAGTAGCAGCCAAACTCCGCAATCTGAGGGGGAAAAACTTCCCGCAAGTGCCCGAAACGCCGCAAGATCTGCCCCCTGGCCACTGCCGCAGCATGACCCGGCAATTCCGCAAAAAACAAATAGTGCGGAATATCAATCACCTGGACGATTCTACCGGTCATTTCGGGCTGGTATCGGCGCAGATGTGCAATTCATCAACTTTATGCTGCCGCCCGACCAAGCGAGGGGTACAATACCGCATCGATGAATGACAGGAAACTCAGTGAACGCTAATCAGGTACTACTTATTATCTTTGATGGTTTTGGTGTTAACCCCAGCCGGAAATACAACGCCTGGGCACAATCCAAGACGCCGCATCTGGATGATTACTTTGCCACCAATGCACATACTTTGTTACAGGCTTCGGGCCATGCTGTTGGCCTGCCGGATGGCCAGTTTGGCAACTCCGAAGTCGGCCATCTCACCATGGGTGCGGGGCGCATACTGGAACAGGAGCTATTGCGGATTGCAGAGGCAATCCATGATGGCGACCTTGAGGAGCACCCCGACTGGCGGGCACTGCTGGCACAGGACGGCAGGCTCCACCTGGTCGGGCTGGTTTCCGATGGCGGCGTCCACTCCCATATCGCCCACCTGCTGGATCTTCTGCCCCTGATCGTCAAGGCTGGCGTCGAGCCGGTCATTCATATGATCACCGATGGCCGTGATACACCACCAAAATCGGCACTGACCTACCTGCAACAGGTGGAAGACAAACTGGCCGCCCTTGGCAGCGGATATGTCGCCACCGTCTGTGGTCGTTACTGGGCAATGGATCGCGCCAAGCACCGCGATCGCACCGAACGCGCCTGGCGCGCTATTGTGCTGGGTTCCGGCAACAAGGCCAACTCGGCACGCGAAGCCATCGAATCCGCCTATGAGCGCGGTGAAACCGATGAATTTCTCAAACCCACCGTTATTGGCCGGCCAGACGTTCCACTGATCGCCAGGAATGAGCATGTCCTGTTCTTCAACTTTCGCAGCGATCGTGCCCGCCAGCTGGCAGCAGCCATCGGACTGCCCGATTTCATCGATTTCGACCGTGGTGATGTCGGCAGCCGCAAGATCACCTGCATGACACAGTACAACGCAAAATTTCCGTTCCCGGTGCTGTTTCCACCATCTCACCCCAAATCCGTGCTGGCCGAGGTCATCAGTCAGGCGGGAATGAAGCAGTTTCATTGCGCGGAGACTGAAAAATTCCCCCATGTCACCTACTTTTTCAATGGTGGCTGGGAAAAACCGTTTCCAGGGGAGGATCGAGAGGTCATCCCTTCTCCCGAGGTCGCTACCTACGATCAGCAACCTGAAATGAGTTCACCACGCGTCGCCGATCGGGTCATCACGGCTGTCGAATCCGGAAAATATAATTTTGTCCTGGTGAACTTCGCCAATGGTGACATGGTCGGACATACTGCGGACCTGGGCGCCGTCATCAAGGCGGTGGAGGCACTCGACAAACAGGTTTATCGTGTGATCGAGGCCGCAAAAGCAAAGGGTTTTCGTATCATGCTGACAGCAGATCACGGAAACTGTGATGAAATGATCGACCCGCTAACGGGTGAACCGCACACGCAGCATACTGCCTACCCGGTGCCATTTCTATTGATTGGCGCAGGCAGTGTTCAACTGGGTACCGGACGTGGTCTGGCCGATATCGCTCCAACGGTTCTGGAGCTGCTCGGGCTATCCAAGCCGGTAAGGATGACTGGTCGCAGTCTCATATTAAAGCAATCCCTGGGTTTTTGATTATGGCAACAAACACTCCTATCGCGACACTGGCTCTCAACCCCGCTATCGACCTCTCCTATCTGGTCTCCGAACTCGTTCCCTTCCGCAAGACCAAGGCAAAGAACTCCCGCTATGATGCCGGCGGCAATGCCGTCAATGTATCCCGCGCCCTCAAGCGCCTCGGCAAGGAGGCACATACCTGCTGCATTCTTGCGGGTGAAAGCGGTTCGATGCTCAAGCACCTGCTGGCCCAGGAAGGTATTGTGCCGGAAAGCATTACGGTCGATGGCGAAACCCGTATCAATAGTACCATCCAGCAGCGAAGGCCACCGACCGAATTCAAGATCAGCGGTGTGGCTCCCTCCAATATCAGCGCCGATGAAATCAAGACAATCACGCGCCGCTTCCTGAAACTGGCAGCTGATGGATATGGTGTACTGACCGGCTCCGTGCCCACCGGGATTTCACATGATCTGTATGCCAAGCTCAGTGCCCAGTTGAGTGAACAGGGCGCCAAGGTGGTACTCGATACCAAGGACAACATCCTGATCAGTGCCCTGGACACCAAGCCCTATCTGATCAAACCCAATGTCTACGAACTGGAGATTACCAGTGGCAAGTCGCTGCCCACAATCGAGGCCATTGCCGAACAGGCCAGGCAATTGCAGCAGGGCGGCGTCAGCAATGTCTGCGTATCCATGGGGGCTGAGGGCGCTGTTTTCGTCAACAGCGAGGAGAGCTATTACGCACCGGCCCCCAGAATCCGCGTCATGTGCTCGGTTGGTGCCGGAGATGCCATGGTGGCCGGGCTGTTGGCCGGGCTGGTGGATGAGTTGCCTGCCGAAGAGGTGTTGTTGCAAGGACTGGCCTGCGGCAGTGGTGCCGTGACCCAGCCGGGTACAATGCTGTTCGACCCTGAATCACTGGACTCCCTCAAGGAAGAGCTGGAAGTCAGAAAACTCGGTATCTGAAAACGGGAAAGGCGCTCATCGAGCGCCTTTCCATTGTTTGTTTACCCTTGAGAGCGCGGAACGAACAACTCAGTGAATGCCGCAATCCTCGATCTTCCGTAACAGGGGGTACAGCTTTTCGCTTTCGTCCTGCACCCTGTTGAACACCATCTCGAACATCTCTTCGGTCTCCTTGACGAACTTCTCATGATCCGAGATATGCAGTTTCTTGTGGCGTGTCCACTTCCGCAGATAGTGATCGAAGATACGCTTGATTTCGGATGCGCCAGACATGAACAGCTTGGCCGTGTTGTTGATTTCGCTATCCTTGTTGGTAATCAGACAGGTATAGACCGATTTGTCTTCCAGCTCCAGATGCTCCTTGACGGCGCGGACGTAACGAAAGAACAGCTCACTGACAATGGCATTGTCGCAGGCTAGCCGATCCTGGATCAGTACCTCCAGAATATTGCTCATTTCAGAGATCTTATGGTTTTGCTCATTGAGTTCTTGGAAAGTGACCACTGTTTTCCTCCAGTCTTTGATCGGCCTTCTTGTGCATTCCACCAGCTCGAAATAACAGCGATCCGGGCTAGGGAACTTCGTTGCGCACTATAACGCCAATGAGTCGGCTGCAAAAGCCTGAACACATGAAAATTCACGCCGATAATCAGTCCATCTTCGGCGAAATTGATAATTATCATCCCAAAAGGGTTTTATTCTGCTGTCTCCCGGTTTCTCGGGACCAGAATCTGTGATATCTGCCGCTCTGGAGGGTGATCCGATGCTGCACGCCAACTTCGCTTATTCCGGACGGGCAGCCGCCACCAATGAGGCATACCAGTATAGCCCCTCTTCCATGCTCTGTGTCGAAGTGGAGAGGACCTGGGAAAGCAGTTTCTCGAGATCCGGATCACTGTTCAATGCAAGGTATCGTCGTGTGGCACGCAGCAGCATCGCTTCACCGGAGGGCAAGGCGCCATCAGAAATATGGCGCTGATAGAGCGGTGTTGGCAGCAAGGTCTGTTCCGTTTCCAGCCAGCCCTGTGGCTGATGAAAACGGTTCCACGCCTGTTGGAGAACCCGGTGGCCGGCTCGCAGTGCCGGTTTGTCGCCCGTCGCACCGGCCCAGCTCAACAGGCCAAATGCCACAAACGCATAGTCTTCCAGCCCTCCAGCACCCAGGGAGCGTCCCCGATCATCGACCGCACGTGACAACGAACGTCCATCCCAAAGTCTCTGCAACATAAAATCCCGCAGCTGCTTTCCCCGTTGCTTCCACGATTCGCTGTTCCGTGCCCCTTCTGCGAGCGCTGCCAGCGCCAGGCCATTCCAGCCGGCCAGCCGTTTGCTGTCTCGCGGTACGCTCCGTGCTTTTTCCCGTGCCCGTTTCAGTTTGCTG
>CAYTPO010000162.1:0-5270 GCA_964439815.1 uncultured Thiotrichales bacterium | reverse complement strand
GAAGCGGCAACCACGTCGCTGCAATTGCATCTGCAGACGCCATGCGAGCAGGCTCATCGTCACTACAACGCTTCGATTGTTGCCTCGGCCCCGCTGCTGGCCGTAGCCGTCAACTCGCCATTTCTGTTTGGCCGTGAGTTGTGGCAGGAGAGTCGCATCTCGGTATTCGAACAGTCGGTGGATACCGGTACCCGGCCGCAGCGCGTGAGTTTTGGCAGTGGCTATGCAAGGGGTTCGATTGTCGAATGTTTCGAGGAAAATCTGAATCGCTATCCGGTACTGTTGCCGGAGTTGATGACGGAAGGGCCGGAACACTTCGCCCATCTGCGTCTCCACAATGGGGCCATCTGGCGCTGGAACCGTCCGCTGATCGGCTTTGATTCCGATGGTGTGCCCCATGTTCGCATCGAACAGCGGGTGCTGCCGGCCGGGCCGACATTGAAGGATATGATCGCCAACGCGGCCTTCTACTACGGACTGGCCATCGAGCTGGAAGCGCGGTTTGGCGATGACGAGATCATGTCGTTCGCGGTGGCGCGGGAGAATTTCTATCGCGTCGCCAAGACGGGGCTGGATACTGAAATCAGCTGGGGACGAAAAAACCATGCTGTGGCCCGGTTGATTCTCGACGAGCTGTTGCCGCTGGCGGAGTCCGGATTGCAACGCCTGCATATTGGTACGGCGGACAGCAAGCAATACCTGGGTGTGATTGCTGCCAGAGCCGAGTCGGGGCAGACCGGGGCGCAGTGGCAGATCGATCATGCACGAAAATACGACAAGTCGATGCAGGCGCTGACAGCAGATTATCTGCAACGCCAGAAGTCATCGGTGCCCGTCCACGAATGGGATCATTGATAACATGTTGACATTGCAACAACGCGATTCGGTGCCTGCCGGACTCGAGGATCTGGATGATATAGCCGCCATCCACCGGCTGGTTCCTGAACCCACACTGATTCATCTCGAGGGTGAGAAAAAGCAGCCCCTGTTTGTTTCGGTGCTGCTGCATGGTAACGAAGACACCGGGTTTTTTGCGCTGCAGAAGGTTCTGCAAAAATACCGTGACCGGCCATTACCGCGTTCGCTGAGCATCTTCATCGGCAATATCGAGGCGGCCCGGCAGGGGCTGCGCAGACTGGATGGTCAGCCGGACTACAACCGCGTCTGGCCCGGTACCGATCACCCCGAATGCGATGAAACCCGGCTGATGCAGCAGGTGGTGGATGCCGTGGCGGCACGCAAGCCATTTGCCAGCATCGACATGCACAACAATACCGGCAAGAACCCGCATTACGGTTGCATCAACTATCTGGACAACCGTTTTCAGCAACTGGCGGTGCTGTTTTCACGAACCGTTGTCTATTTTCAGACCCCCCGGGGTGTACAGTCGATGGCCATGGCGCAGTATTGCCCGGCCATCACAGTGGAATGTGGCAAGCCTCATCTGCCCCATGGTGTCGCGCACGCCTTCGATTTTCTCGATACCGTGCTCCATCTGGAGGTAATTCAAGATGAGCCGGTTCACCATCAGGACATCGACATCTTTCACACGGTCGCACGGGTGACCATTCCGGACGAGGTCTCGTTCAGTTTTGGTGACAATGGCGCAGATATCATTTTTGACCCGGCTATCGACAACCTCAACTTCTCCGAACTCCCCATCGGTGCAGAACTCGCCCGCGTTCGGGCGGGCAGCAAGGCCACGCTGCAGGTATGGAATGATGAGGGAGAAGAGGTTGGCGCCGAGTATCTGGCACGAGTGGAAGACAAGATTGTACTCACCACCCCGGTCATGCCGTCGATGCTGACATTGGACAAGAAGGTGATTCGCCAGGATTGTCTCTGCTACCTGATGGAGCGGATCGATCCAGATGACGAAGCATTTCTCCTGGCCTGCCAGAGATAATACTGACTGTTCACGGTATCCTCAGCGTCGTAAAATCAACCTGTTCGACCGGCGCCCGCCTCCACAATAACCAGTGAAGCCTTAACCATGGCCGTAGCAAACCTCCTTGCACTGATCGACGATATCGCCACCCTGCTGGATGATGTGGCAACACTGACCAAGGTGGCGGCCAAAAAGACCACCGGGCTGCTGGGGGATGATCTGGCCCTGAATGCCGAGCAGGTCTCCGGTGTGCGTGCCGAACGGGAATTGCCGGTTGTCTGGGCGGTGGCCAAGGGTTCTCTGGTCAACAAGGCGATACTGGTACCGGCGGCGCTGGTGATCAGCGCCATTGCGCCATGGTTGATCATGCCGATGCTGATGATCGGTGGTTCCTACCTCTGTTATGAAGGCTTCGAGAAAGTCTGGCATACGCTTTGGCACAAGGGGCACGAAGATCATGTCGAGCGGGTCAAGGCAGTCGCTGATACTTCGGTCGATATGGTGGAATTCGAGAAGGACAAGATCAAGGGAGCCATACGGACAGATTTCATCCTTTCGGCGGAAATCATTGTCATCACGCTGGGCGCAGTTGCAACTGCTGCCTTTCCCACCAAGATTGCCGTACTGACCATTGTCGCTGTGGTCATCACCATTGCAGTCTATGGTGTGGTTGCTGCCATCGTGAAAATCGATGATGCCGGTCTCTATCTGAGTCAGAAGCGTGGAGAAGGTGGCATGCTGGATTTCCAGCGCAGTCTGGGGCGGGGGTTGCTGATAGCAGCGCCCCACCTGATGAGATGGTTGTCCATTGTGGGCACCATTGCGATGTTTCTGGTCGGTGGCGGGATTCTGCTGCATGGCTTGCCCTGGGCGCATGACCTGATACATCACGCCAGCGAGGCAGTGGCGCATATTCCCGGGGGTGCGATCCTGGAATTCTTTACCCCGGCGGTGATCAATGGTGTTGGCGGCGTAATTGCAGGCGGGCTGATTCTGGCCGTCATTTCTGCCGGTAGCAGAGCCTATGCTTCGATCCGGGGCGCATGAGCCAAGGTGGAACCTGCCTGCGCTCGTCGGGCTATTGCTATTCCTGCCAGTCCTTGCTTGCCTGACATCGTGTAGTGATACGCTGGTATCTCGCCAGCAAACAGATGATCTCTCCGGCTATCTCCTCGGCCTCGACTATGGCGCCAGCAACAGTGATGTCTGGCGCAAACCGGACGAGGATACGCGTGAACGATTCGCGGTGGTTTTTCAGACATTCCTCTCGGAGGACTACGAGCGGGCCAACCGCCTTGGCCGGGAGATTGGTTATGAGGTCATCCACTATCCCGCTACCGCCGGGGCAAACAGTCATTCTGTGCTGCGTGAAACCCACGCATTATCCGAGGAGGGGTTCCTTGGTGGTGGTACCTATGTGCTCAATCCCTATGGTCACAATGTCGTCATCGAAGTACCTCACCCGGTCAAGGATTCCTTCACCGCTGCTCAAGGCATCGAAACCTACCTGCAACTGCCGGCCAGACTGCTGATGCTGGCAGGTACCCTCCGCGATGCCAGCACTCAACTGAGTGATTGTAGTGATGGTCATTACCGTGCCAGCGATGTAGCGCACCAGACGGATGCTTTCTTTTATGTTGCCCACAAGGTGGTGAACGATTATGACCCGCAGACCGTGTTTCTGCAGCTGCATGGCTTCGGCAGCCGTACGCTGACCAGGCTGCAACAGCAGTGTGGTACCGGCAATGACCGGCTCATCAATCTCAGTGAAGGTGTTCGTGCTGCAGCGGATGGAGAGGCTGATACGCTGCTGGAATATCTGGAAGCGGCGCTGGAGCAGCCTGGGTCGATCGAAGCCTGCATCTATGGCCGCGATACCCACAGTCTGGGAGGCACCTGGAATGTCGAAGGCCGCTACAGCAACCATTCTCCCGAACCCTGTACCCTCAATGCGGTTCAGGCCACCGGGCGCTTTATCCACTTCGAGCAGAGCTACCGGGTGCGGGAAGCTTATCGGCGGGAAGTGGTGGAGGCAGTGGCGAAGGCGATAGAGCGTCTGGGGACGCAGTGATGAGGTTATGCTTGCATCTCTGTCATGCCGGGTGGACCGGCATCCAGGCCAAAGGGATGTGAGCACTACAGTCCGAATGATATAGGCACTTGTCCCGCCCGGGGAAAACCTGGGCGACGCCGAACTCCTCGATTCGGGTTATGATCAGGAACCAACCTTCATTGGCACCAATCATGAAAAAAACAGTTCTGCTCCTGATGTTGCTCTACCTCTACGGGTTTCTGCCTGTCGTGTTGGCTGCTGATACCAATTATCCTCCGGCAACAGTGGAGATGCCGCTGCAGAGGCTTGGCGAGCATGTCTATTACGTGCAGGGCAAGGCAGGGATTGCGACGGATAACGAAGGGTTCATTTCGAATGCTGCGGCGATCATTACGAGTGAAGGGGTGGTTGTGGTCGATGCGTTGGGAACGCCATCGCTGGCCAAAAAGTTTATCGAACAGCTCGGAACCGTGACGGACAAGCCTGTGATCAAGGTGCTGGTCACGCACTACCATGCGGATCACATTTATGGTTTGCAGGTGTTCAAGGCACTGGGCGCCGAGATTATTGCTCCAGCGGGTTACAGTGAATATCTCGATATGCCGATTGGCCAGCAGCGTCTGGCTGAACGACGTGTCTCGCTGGCTCCCTGGGTCAACGAGACAACCCGGCTGGTGAAGCCCGACAGGGTGTTGGACCGGAATACGGTTATGACGGTGGGTGATGTGGTGCTGGAGATCGACTACCTTGGTACGGCACATTCGGACGGGGATTTGTCCGTGCTGGTAAAGAACGATGCGGTGCTGATTTCCGGGGATATCATTTTTGAAGGTCGGGTTCCCTTTACTGGCAGTGCCAATACCGCGCACTGGCTGGAGGTGCTGGAAAAGCTCGACAAGACCGGGCTGAAGGCGCTGTTGCCGGGGCACGGGCCGGCAGCCAATGAACCTGCCAAGGCCGTCAAGCTGACCTTGAACTACCTGCAGGCGGTGCGGGCCGCCATGCAGCATGGTGTTGATGAGATGCTGACCTTTGATGAGGCCTATGAGCAGGCCGACTGGTCGGCTTTTCAGGATTTGCCTGCCTTTGATGCCACCCATCGGCGCAATGCCTACGGGGTGTTCCTCTCGCTGGAGGAGGAGACGCTGCAATAGCGCCTCTGCGGGGTGTGATCCCTTTCCTGCTTTGTTGCGTATGAAAAACAGGTCTGTGGCTTTTGGAAGTCCGGTTGGATGTCGGTGCCAACGCCACTGTCCTGCTTTTATCCCGTCTTATTCATGGTGGGTTGCGGATCCTGGCGCTGGGCTGGTGCGTCTGGGCACCGCTCTG
>CAYTPO010000161.1:0-3302 GCA_964439815.1 uncultured Thiotrichales bacterium | reverse complement strand
ACCTGTTACCGTGCGGCCAACTGGCAGGCCATTGGCAAGACAAAAGGGCGTGGCCGACAGGACCGCTATAGTCAATCGGCATTGAGCCGCAAAACGATCTACCTCTATCCGCTTGTCCCGGATTTCCGCAAGCGGCTGGGGGCGCTGAATAGGGCAATTGGGCACAAACCAAGGCCTACTACCGCCTGATTGATCAGGCGGAAGAATCAGCCGTCACGCTGGATAACATCCTCGCACCCCACCGTCAGCGAACGGTGCGGAGGATGATGGGGCAAAAAACGGTGTTGTGCCTGTGCAGGACGGCAGTGAACTCAATTACACCTATCTGGACAAGTGCCGCGGCCTGGGGGAATTGAAGGCCAAAGAGAGACCCCGACCTGCCGGCCGAGATCCTGTTCTCAGATGTGGAATTGTGAACGTTGCGGGCCTACGCTCAAAAAAAACTGAAACAGCCATTCTTGCTGGGTGAAGCTATCACGTTAGTCGCTCGCATTGGCGGTTACCTCAATCGCTTTACTGATCCCCCTCCGGGACATCAGACAATTTGGCGCGGCTATTCCGTGCTACAGTTGATGTGTGAAGGATTTTCCTTGCAAAATTATGGGGGCTGTTGTCTAGCTATGTTTGTGGGTAATAGGCAGCCACCGGGGTGGGTCAGACAATGGCCGAAGTAATAAACCAGTTCGCCCACATCCTTGTGAGCGATGATGGTCTGACGAGTGTGCAGAAAAGGAGCATTATTTCGATACTTGCGGGTGTGTAACTACTCACTGAGTAGTTACGCGGGTTTTTAATATCCCTTGTTCAGGCCGAAGCGCTTGAGCCCTACCAATCCCAGCAGACTGGAGCCGATGACCCAGACCAGAGGCGTTGGTGGTGCGTTGCGTTGGCCGTTCTGTAGCGTTGGTTGTGATTCGGATGTTTGGCCGGAATGCCCTTGGTAGGAGTTGGCCATGATGGTAGCGGTGGTCAGCAGGATCGCGGCTGCCAGTATGATGCGTATGTTTTTCCTTGAGATATCCATAATTGTTTCCTGTTTGGCCATCACTTCGTGAGTGATGGCCCTTGTTTTGTTGACTCCTTCAACTGCACTGCCTTTCCGTTATGGCAATGCAAGCTGCCTGCTTTCCGCTGGTTACCTGTTAGCGGGAGGGCATCATAATGATCTGTTGATACTTTCTATCGGAGATTTTTCACAGTTTGGTTGGTCCTTTACAGACTCAACACCGGTGTTGTGATTGAAAACCCAGATATCCTGTTCTCACCGCTGGTGATTGGGGGAATGGGTGGGCAGGGTGATTGTCTCCGCGAAATAGCGGCGCTGTTATTTCAGCAGGATGGTGGCGAGGCCGAGGAAGGTGAGGAAACCGATGACGTCGGTAATGGTCGTCAGTACGACGCCACCGGCAAGTGCGGGATCGATCGAGAGTTTGCGCAATGCCAGCGGAATGGAAACGCCGGCGAGTGCAGCGCAGAACAGATTGATGATGAGCGCGGCCGCAATAATGCCACCGATCTGCAGGTTGCCGAACCAGAGGATGGTAATGCCGGCGACGATGCCCGACCAGATTATGCCATTGAGCAGGCCGACGGAGATTTCCTTGTAGAGCAACCAGCGGGTGTTTTGCGCACCAATCTGGTCGAGTGCAATGCCTCTGATCATCAGGGTCAGGGTCTGTGTGCCGGCGATGCCGCCCATGCTGGCGACGATGGGCATCAGCACGGCCAGTGCGACCACTCTCTCCAGGGTTGCCTGGAAGTTGCCGATGACCCAGGCTGCCAGCAGTGCCGTCAGCAGATTGATGCCAAGCCACAGCGCCCGCCGCTTGGTGCTCTTCCATACCGGGGCAAACACATCGTCTTCCTCGCTCAGACCGGCGTGGCTGAGGAGGTTGTGCTCGGCCTCTTCCCGAATCAGATCGACGACGTCATCGATGGTGATGCGCCCCAGAAGCTTACCATTGGCATCGATGACGGCTGCCGATATCAGGTCGTGGATTTCGAAGAGCTGGGCCACTTCGGTTGCAGGAGTATCCACCGTAATGCTGATGATCTCGCTCGGCATGATTTCGGCGACAGTACTGTCAGCGTCGGAGGTGACCAGGCTTGATAGTGGCAGTGTGCCGAGGAATTTTTCATAGCGGTTGACGACAAACAGGCTGTCGGTATGAGATGGCAGTTCACCACGCAGGCGCAGATAGCGGAATACCACGTCCAGTGTCACATCCGCCCGGACCGTGACGGTATCTGTGTTCATCAGACCACCGGCAGTGTCCTCCCTGTAGGCGAGCACCGATTCGAGTCGCTCTCGGTCCTGGTCGCCCATGGCCAGCAGGATCTGCTGCGTGATCCGATCCGGCAGTTCCTGGATCAGATCGGCCAGATCATCGGTGTCCATGTGTTCGGCGGCGGCAATGAAGTCGCCGACCTGCATGTCACCGGTCAGATCCTGACGGACGCTCTGCCCCAGCAGAACCAGCACCTCGCCCCCGACTTCCGATTCGACCAGACTCCAGATCAGCTTGCGCTCGGTGGGGGGAAGGGATTCCAGCAAATGAGCGATTTCAGCCGGGTGGAGGGCATTGAGCATGCGCCGGATAGGTTGCAAGCGCCCACTCTTGAGCAGCTCGACAAGCTGTTGGCGCTGTGTTTCCGGTTGATGATGCAGTGCTGCTTCCATTGATGGTCGTGTTTTATTGTTTGGGAAACTACTTACCTGAGTTCGAGGCTTCAACCTGGAAACTGCAGTTGGGCGCGAAAAAGACGCGTAAGGCAGCTCTTTTGATCCATCAATTGCTGCATTCAGTACATCCCCGTACATCACCTTGGTGTCCATGGTGAAGCTTCCGCATCCTGCTCACGCCCCTTAGGTACGTCCCTGATACCTAAATCAGAAAAACTTGTGTTCACCTTGTTGGTGATAAGAGGTTTTTCTGGTTTGCCAAGGGCTTGCGCGGACTTTCGTGATCCAACCGCGGTTTTTCGGACAGGCTCATAGGAGCCTGTCGGACTTAACACTGTTTTGCTGCAAATGCGTGGATGGCGATCAACTGAGCTTATCCGCTTCGTCAAATAGCGCGGCTATTCTCCTTAGCCGATAAGCTCATTTGATTCGCCCCCACGTATTTTCGCTTAAAACGGTCAAGTCTGACAGGCTCCTAGGTTCAACACAGCGTCAGCTGCAAGCCCCTGATGCCACGTAGAGTCCGTCATCCACTTACTGAGAGTCGTCATCTCGTTTGTCGAGTAACCCCGGCAGGCACGGAATGCGCCAGATTTCCCATAGTGGGAACAAATGGCGG
>CAYTPO010000160.1:0-51264 GCA_964439815.1 uncultured Thiotrichales bacterium | reverse complement strand
GTGAATATGCAGGTCTTGCTGCTGGTCTGACTGAAGCAGACTCCGAAGGAAAATATGCGGGGGAGGAGTCTGGCAGCATCGATGGTACCGTCACCGCTGATAGCTACGGAGCGGAAGAGGGTTCGATCGAATTCGAGGAAGTGTCTGATATCAGCCTGGCTACCGAGCTGACTGGTGAAGTGACTCACAAGACACATATCCTCGTCGATAATGCTGTCAACAAAGTTGTGCTGGGTGGTCATGCGCTGTCTGGTGCCAGTGGTAACATTGGTGTCAACATGGCTTCCGGCAACGGCAACATGCAGGCCAACAGCCTGGCCATCGCTTCGACAACGGGAAACTCCACCGGCCATTAACCGCTGGTCTGTCTGAGTGAAACCCGGGGCTGTCTTCTTCAGCCCCGGATTTTTTACCGCCTTAAATACCATCAACTGAAATAATCCAGAATTCACGGTTAAGCGTCGGATTCACATAATAATCTTACAGGGTCAGGGTAATGCGATTTCAATTTTCCAGGTTGTTTCTCCAAACAGGTTTCGCACTTTTTATTTCTGCATTTTCAATGCCCCAGTCTGCAATTGCAGCTGATGTGCAGTTTTCTGGCGTGGCGGCCTTTGGTGGTTTGTATACCAGCAGAGTGGTCAGCCTGAATGAAGCGAAATATAAAAATCTGGTTCGACAAAATACGGATTACAGTTGTGGCGCTGCTGCACTGGCAACCATTCTGAAGTTTGGTTACGACATTGATGCCAGCGAAGACGTTGTGATGGATGGGATGTTGAAAGTGGGTAATCCGGAAATCATTCGCAGCAAGGGGTTTTCGATGCTGGATATGAAGCGCTTTGTGGAATCGATGGGAATGCGGGGACGAGGTTATCGTCTGTCCGAGGAGCGGTTGAAGAAATTGAGAATACCGGTCGTAGTGCTGATGGATATCAATGGCTACAGACATTTTTCGGTTCTGAAGCGAGTAAGCAATGGTGAGGCATTTCTGGCTGATCCTGTCCTTGGTAACCGCAGAATGCCCTTTGACGAGTTCAAGCAGGCCTGGGCCAACCGGGTGGTTTTTGCCGTCATAGGCAGTGGCTTTGTCAGGGATACGGTGCTACTGGAAATACCCTTCAAGTTGACCAGCAGCCATTGGCGACAGAACAATTCTCCGGTTGTGGATTCGGAGTTGATGGATTTCGGCTTTACTCATGCAGATTTATTTTGAGGAAGATAATCATGAAAAAGAAAACAAGATTGATGGTGCCTCTACTGATGGGTGTCGTGATGCCATTGGCGCCAGCAGTGCTGATGGCATCCCCCGGTGATGGCAGTGTGGGCAAAGGTGTCTCGCTGCTGACCAACCCCGAGATGTCGGAGATCAGGGGGAAATATACGGTCAGTTCAAATCAGGTGCTTTATTTCGGTGTGGAGATGGCCAGCGCCTGGAAAACGCAGGATGGTCAGCAATTGCAGGGCAGTGCGAGTCTGGGGCTGGATTTTTCCAAGGGTTCTTCACCGGTTGTGAGCTTTACGCCAACGGTCAGTATCCTGTCATCGCAACGTGGTGGCAAACGCACTGATACCGCCAATCGGACGGTAACGTCATCGGGCGTTGATAACGTCACAGGACTGGGCCAGAGCATTCAGGTTGCAGGGGACTACAACAATGCATCCAATACGCTCAGCGTTAAAATGCTGGATGAAATGCCCGACGGCGGGGAGCATGCCGGGATTGGTGAATCACTGCGGACAACGGATGGTCTGGGTGGGGAAGCAAGCTCGGTGCTGGATGAAAAAGGCGTGATGGTCACGCTGTCGCTCGATGGCCAGGGTGTCGTGCAACAATCCATTCGTGGTGCGGTAACCGGTGGTGCGACACCTGGAAATGGTGCCTTTCAGTCGATCAGAACGCTGGGTGATTCGCATACCATTTCCAACCGGATGCAGCTCTCAATTCTGATGAAACCCGGTACCGAGTCGAGTAATCTGCGTAAGACGCTTGGCGTTTCGCTGGGGGGTTTGAGAGGATTGTGACAGCCCGCCAAGGAAGGCAGTGGTTGAGGCATGCCCGGCAAGGATTGCCGGGCTTTTTTTATTTTTCCTGGTGCGCTGATAGACAGGGAGTTTTTTTTGGGAAGAAGTTGAGATGGAGTTCAAAGCGAAAATTGGTGTGACGGCACTGCTGTCATGCATTTTGACCCTGTCAGCTCAGGCAGCTGAGATGGCAGCAGGGGGCAATACGGAATCGCAGCCGCCGGCGTCCGAGGTGACGCCAGAGCAGCTTCGCCAGGAGATGCTGCAGCTGCGCAAGCAATACGATAGTGATCTCAAGCGTCTGCGTGAGCTGGATCTCAGGCTCAAGGCGCTGGGTGATGGTGGTCAGCAGGGAGCCAGTAGTGGTCATCCTGGTGGTGGCAGGGAGCACACCGCTTCACAGGAGAAGCAGCCGGCCCAGGTTGGTGTGGCGCAGAAGAAGGCGAGCGAGATAGCAGGAATATCACGCAATGTCGAAGATCTGCTTGAAGTGGAGCATCCCTCCTTCAATCAGACCTTTACCATTGAATCCGCGTTGAGCTACAGCCGTTATGACCGGACTCAGCTGACGCTGAACGGTTTTCTCGCATTGGATGCGATTTTTCTTGGCAACCTTGCAGTGGAAGGTGTTGCCTCCGATACATTGACCTATTCCTTGACGACGAGATACGGGGTCAATGAGAGAATTGTGCTGAATCTTTCAGCGCCTTTTGTCTATCGGACGACAACCTATGCCAAGGGGGGGGTGGGCGGTGTTGCCTCGGCATCCTCGGAAACGGATATCACACGCCAGCCGGCGCTCGGGGATGTGGCGTTCGGTATGAGTTACCGTCTGTTTCCGGCCAATCAGTCTGTGGACTGGGTATGGAATATCGATGTAACTGCACCTACCGGGGAGCATCCTTACGGTGTCCCGGTGCGGGTGATAGAAAAGGATGCCGAAGGCGTCACCACATTTTCCGTACCGGATAGTCTGCCGACCGGCAGTGGCATCTGGTCGGTCAACACAGGGTTGTCATTCGTGAAGACCAGTGACCCGGCTATTCTGTTTGGTAATTTCGGAATCGGTTACAACAGGCCACAGTCGTTTTCCGATGTCGATTCGGATCCGGCAACAAGGACAGGGGGTGATATCAATCTCGGAAACTCGGTCAGCTACGGTTTGGGTATGGCTATCGCAATGAACGAGGATACCAGTCTGAGTCTGTCATTCAGCCACAAGCTGACCAGCAAGACCAAGACCCGAACGACAGGTACTTCCTGGGTCAAGGTGCTGGGCAGTGACGCTAATTCGGCAATGTTCAATGTGGGTGTCACCCAGGGTCTTGGCAGTAATCTGTCGATTGCCGGTACCGTGGGTATTGGTCTCACCGATGATGCTCCCGACTTCACCTTTGGTCTGCGACTGCCGTACCGGTTTTGAGGCTGCGATAACCTGAATTTCAGTATTTTTCCGCCTGCTACGGTATTCGTGAACCCTGCCAAATCTCCCCGCCTCGATGATTTTGTGAAGGCACGGTGAGGTTCATGTAAAGGCTATCCTTTTTTACATTTCCGACTGCTAACATGATGACCATGAGACCTGATGGCTGAATCAGGCGATTTTTCGGGAGGAAACCTATGGCATCATTTTTTCAAGAGACTTTTTCTCGACGCCGTATCCTGTGTCTGGATATCAGCGAAGAAACCATCCGCCCCCTCTTGCCTGATGACCAATGGGAAATTGTTTTTGCCAACGATCTGATGGGGGTACGTCAGGCTGCCAGCGATGGTGCCATTCGTGTACTTGTTGCCAGGCTTGGAAAGCGCCGGGAAGGGGCAACCCTGAAACTGGCTGAAGAGTTGTTGTTCGAACGCAAGGATATCAAGGCGGTGGCAATCATCGAGCCGGGGATGCTGGAAGAGCAGCGGCTACGGCGTTCCATCAGCAGCCTGTTCTGCAATTTTCTTGCCAGCCCACTGGATCCCCGGGAATTCCGCTATGCCGTTGGTCAAGCGTACGCCATGGCGTCGATCATCTGTTGTGGCGGCAAGAGTGAGCATTGTATTGAAACCGGGGAAGATCACGAAATACTCGGAAAGAGTGAGGCCATGCAGAGGCTGCGCACACGTATCTCGCGCATCAGTACCTCCGATGCCCCGGTCATGATCGGTGGTGAATCCGGCACTGGCAAGGAGTTGGCTGCGCGAAATATCCATAGTCAATCGCAGCATGGTAATGCTCCCTTTATCGCCGTCAATATGGCTACGATCCCGGAAAACCTGGCACAGACAGAATTGTTTGGTCATGAAAAAGGGGCTTTCACCGGGGCAGAGAAAAAACGGATTGGTTATATCGAATCGGCCAATGGTGGCACACTGTTTCTGGATGAAATTGGCGATATGCCATTGCAGCTTCAGGGCAACCTGTTACGGTTTCTTCAGGAAGGCATTGTGACGCGGGTTGGCGGGACTGAGGTGATTCCCGTGGATGTGCGTGTTATCAGTGCTACGCATGTCAATCTGGAGGAGGCTGTGTCTGCCGGTCGTTTCAGGGAAGATCTCTATTACCGTCTGAATGTACTGCATCTGGATATGCCGCCGTTGCGAGATCGAGGTGGTGATATTGCATATCTGGCCGAGCGTTTCTTCATGCAGTTCTGCAGCACTTCACGTTGTTGTGCGAAAGGGCTGAGCCAGCGTGCCATTGCCGTCATGAAGGAGCATGACTGGCCTGGTAATGTTCGTGAAATGATTAACCGGATACAGCGTGCAGTGGTGATGTGTACCGACCAATTGATCCACCCGGATGATCTGGGGTTGGAACGGCGTGGGTCATCCAGGCGCATCGAAACACTGTCGGATGCGCGGGGCAAGGTGGAAAAGCGGCTGATTCAGACCGCGTTGATCGATACCGAATACAATCTTTCCGAAACCTCCCGTTTGCTGGGGGTGTCACGGGTAACGCTTTACAAGCTGATAGACAAATACCAGGTGGATAATCTCCCCCAGGGAGCGGGGTCGTCCAAACCTCTGGTAAAAAGACCGGCGGTGTATGGTTGAAATAAGACGGGGTAACTACTCAGCTCCCCTCTGAAATCCATGATCTCTGCGTTGAAAAATGGTCATTTACGCTTGCAATCTCACACTCTTACCTTGATCTGACGGATTTCAAAGGCAATCCGAGCTGCTACTGCTCATGTGAACTATTCGCTGAGTAATGTGGAAAATTGTGCTGTGATTGGTCAGTTAGAGGAGAACGCTGTCAGGATTCCCGGCAGGCAATAACGCCTGTGGGTAAAGTCCGTGCCGATGGCGTCTGTTCCGGTTCACACCGTCACACCCGCTGTTACCCTTGCGTGTTCCTTGTGATGGGGAATGGCTGTTGGCGGATTTTCACACCCGCCAGATGGTCCACAGACCGATGGCAATGAAGCTGGCGCCGGCGATCCAGTTGAGGGTGCGCTCACTGATATACTGCGCCAGTGTGCCGCCTACCAGCACCCCGATGGCCGAGGTTGCAATCAGTGCAGCAGAGGCGCCAATGAACACCAGCCATTTACTGACATCCTTGTCGGCCGCAAACAGCAGTGTCGCCAACTGGGTCTTGTCACCCAGTTCAGCAATGAAAACGGTGATGAAGACAGTTGCGAGTATCTTGAGGTCCATGTTGCAGATCCGGGTCAGCAGGAAATCGGGAGGTGAGGATAGGGAATGGGGGTGTATCTGGCAACCAGCCCGGAGTCCTTGCCTGAATTTCTCCGTTTCCACGAAGGGGAGAACCCCCTGTCACCCCCTGTCAGTTGCGGATGAAGTGTCGGACTGATGCGTTTGGGTGTTGCTCGTCACTCAAGCTGTAGCCATCGCTACAGCTTGAGTGACGAGCATGTGCTGGCGTGCCAGAGCCGGTCAGGGCCGTGACCCAACATGAACAAGACGGGGCTGATTCGCCCCCTTGATTTTCGTTTCAAACGGTCAATTCTGACCGGCTCGTGGCGGGAGACAACCCCCGGAGCTTGCCTATACCGCCCTTGCCTTGAAGTCTTCATTTGCCACGGGTGGTGGCGCCGCCTTCTTTTGGTTGTTGATGTAGTCGGGTCCTTGTCGCAGTTTTCCGCCGGGGTTGGCTGGCTGGTGCGTGATTCCAGGTTTGCGGATGGCTTGCTTCTCCTTTTCGTCGGAATCGACCTTGAAGAAATGCAGTAGCTCCTGCAGTGTCGTGGCGCGTGTCTTGAGGATGGAGCTTGCTTCGGCGACCTGTTCGACCAGCACGGTATTCTGCTGGGTGATGCTGTCCATTTCCGTTACTGCGCCATTGATTTGCTTGATACCCGATGCTTGTGCTTCGGTTGCGCCGGCGATATCGACGATCAGGGATGAGGCTTCATTAACGGTCGTGACGATTTCCTCAAGCTTGTGGCGAGACTCATCAGCCAGACTGGAACCGGCAGATACCTTGTTGACGGAATCGCCGATCAGCTCCTTGATCTCCCTGGCGGCGGCCGCCGAGCGCTGCGCCAAAGCGCGGACTTCTCCAGCCACTACCGCAAACCCGAGACCCTGTTCTCCGGCGCGAGCGGCCTCGACGGCAGCGTTGAGGGCCAGCAGATTGGTTTGAAAGGCGATTTCGTCGATCACGTTATTGATGTCGGATATGCGGGTGCTGGTGGATCGGATCTCGTCCATGGCTGTGACGACCCGTGCTACAACGTCGGCACCTTCTGTTGCCTGGTTGCGGGCGTTGTTCACCAGCTCCTTGGCCTTGGCTGCATAGTTGGCGTTATCCTGCATGACGGCGGTAATCGATTGCATGCTGTTGACGGTTTCTTCGAGGGAGTTGGCCTGAACGGCGGTTCTTTCGGCAAGCAGGTTGTTTTCCGTGGCAATTTGCTGGCTGGCGGACTCCACTTCGGTTGCGCAGCCGAGGATTCTTCTGACCGCGTCTGACAGGTTACTGGAAGCGGTATTGATCGCATGGATCAGTTTGCTGAACTCGTTGTTGTAAGTGGGCTTGATGCTGTAGGTCAGATCTCCCTGGGCGATATGCTCCGACAGGGACACGGCGGAATCCAGCGGTCTGATAACTGCCTTGATCAGGCTGGCTGTCAGCAGGAGTGCGCCGAGTATGCACAAGCCTATGACGATGGCGAAAGATCGTATTGTTTTCCGATAATTGTCGAGCTGGGTGGCGTTGATGGTTTCGAGATCTGTCGTCTTGTCCCTGTGCAGGGTTTCTACCAGTGAGTCCATCTGCTTGGTGGGAGGGCGATCGATGCCCTTGACCAGTTTGTCCACGATATGGGCGCTATTGATGTCGGAAGTGTCATAATGAGTGAGCGCGCGGCGATATTGTTCGCCCAGTTTCCGGTGCGTGGCCAGCAGGGCGTCGATCTGCTGCAGGAGGTCGGGTTCGTTCTGGATGATCTCCTTGAGAGCCTTCAGCCGGGTGACCACCAGCGCATCCTGCCGGTCGAATTTCCCGCGGTACTTGGTGAACGCTGCGGGGTCATTGCCCCTGAGTAGTATGTTTTTCCACTCCTGCACCTGTTTCTTGAATTCGACCTGGGCGCCGCGAGCTGTATCGATAGCTGTCAACCCGTCCACCGCTTCCTGATAGGTGTGTTGTGAGGCCTGCACGTTGTCACTGAGTTTCCACAGCCCGATACTGCCAACCGCAAGCATGGCGCCAATAACGGTTGTCAGAGTCAGGATGATTCTTCTTTTGATAGTAAATTGCATGGTGTGTCCACTTGCGCACTGATTGTCAGGATCCTGATGCAAGTCCTGCGCCATTTTGAGCGGCCAGTGGGCGGGATACTGCTTCACGTGATGTGCTTGGCACGCACCCTCCGCAGTCTTGAAGTTCCGTTGAGAAAACCACGGTTGTGGCAATCGGTAGCAGGTGCCGTGTGCCTCTGAAGCACCACAGGTTCGCTGTGGCAGGGTCGCAGGCAGACAAGAAAATGCCTTTGTGGCAAGGCTCCGGGGTTTTGATGCAGCCATCCGGGGAGAGGTTTTGCCGGGTGGTGCAAGGGTTGCCGGTAGGGTGGGAGCCTTGTGTTAAACAGGTTCCAGACCCGCTACTCGAATACCTGATGGGGCCATGTGTCGTTGAAAAACGTGTGCCGGTTCGACTTTTTCGGTTGCGGTGTTGCATATACTGTCGCCCTGATAGCCAGTCCGGAAGCCCCTGTTTCGGGGTTGGGGCTGATTGCTGATGCTTGTCCAGACCTTCAGGGATCAGGGGGGACTTCCCGAACACCGGGTGATTGCTGGCGGGAACGCCTGTGCATATCGAGCGGTTTTGGGGCCCGAAAGCGACGCCAGATGGTGAGGGCCTGGACCGCATGTGACAATAAATTCCAGTTAAAACAGTTATTTGATGTCGATAACTGTCTTATACTTGAAAGATCATAGATCGGGTTGAATTATTGGCTGTGTTCGCTGTCTTTAGGTGGTGGGACATGGAAATCCTGATTAGTCATAAACATAGAAAACATTGTTAATAATTGAGGTTTGCTCAGATGAGGTCATTTTCATTCATTCGTATTCTTATGCTCATAGTGCTGACATCCCTGGTGGGCTGTGAATCGACAGGGTCGGCACCCGGCAAGGTGAGCGCCGGCAACAACGCAATCATCGATGATGCTGTAGCGGCGGCTTATCGCAATGCGGAGGAATACCGAATCGGAGTTGATGATGAGGTCAAGGTCAGTGTATGGAAGAACCCCGATCTGTCGGTAACCGTGCCGGTTCGCCCTGATGGCAATATATCGGTTCCGCTCATTGGTGATGTGGCTGTCGGTGGCAAGACGCCTACCGCTGTAGCCTCACTTATCCGTGACAAGCTCTCGGTCTTCCTGCGTGACCCTCAGGTTACGGTCATGATGACCAAGTTGGAGAGTGATGAGTTTCTGTCGCGCATTCGCATAACGGGTGCGGTTAACAAGCCCAAGTCACTGCAGTACCGACAGGGCATGACAGTGCTTGACGCAGTGCTGGAGGCGGGTGGCGTCAGCAAGTTTGCATCGGCCGATGGTACCAAGCTCTACCGCAAGGATCAGGGCAAGAGCAAGGTCTATCGCATTCGTCTGAAGCGCATTCTCAAGAAGGGAGACCTGTCGACGAATTATCCGCTGCTGCCTGGTGACGTAATTACTGTTCCGGAAAGGGCGTTCTGAGTATTGTGACAACAACAGGATCGGGTTTAATTAGCGAAGGGTTCGGCAGGGAAATTCATGCGATATTCGGTTGAAACAGACTACAAGTTATTCTTACGCAACATGGTTCAGTACCGCTGGTGGGTAGCCACGCTATTCTCCATGATAGCGCTGACATTCACCGGGATTGGGTATATCCGCCCCAATATGTATGTTTCCTACTCGACGCTGCTGTTCGACGGCAAGACGCAGATTGCCCCACTGCTTCCCGATGGAACCTCAACCCAGGCCAACAACGACTGGTCCAAGGTGGCAAAGGAAATCCTCCACAGTCGCAAGACCATGACCAAGCTGATGCAGGCGCTGGGCGAGATCGACGACAAGATCGAGACAACGGAGCAGGAGACCCGGCTGGAAAAGCTCAAGGCCAATACCAAGGTCAGCCTGCTGGGTGGCAGTGAAAACTATCTCAAGGTCGAGTTCCGTGATCCTGATCCTGCGATGGCAAAGGAGGTCGCCACACGCCTGACCGACATCTTTATCGAATCTACCCACGGCTACCAGTCCAAGGAGAGTGGTGAGGCCTTCGATTTCATCGATACCCAGGTAAAGGCTTACCATCAGAAGTTGCTGGAAGCAGAAGATCGCCTGAAGAAATTCAAGACCGAAAAACTGGAGAGTGGTGTCAGTTCCGAATCCGCTGTATCAGGTCGTATTCAGCGCCTGCAAACGGTAATTGATCAGGCAGAGCTGGATCTGAAGGAAGAGATCATCAAGAAGAACAGTCTGGAGCGTCAGTTGCAGGGTGAGGTGAGATCGACTGTCAGTCTGGGGCGCCAGTCCCAGTATGTGGCCAAGCTCAAGGCGCTGCAGGACAAGTTGGCCACCCTGAGACTGGACTACACCGAAACCTATCCCGAAATCGTGGGCGTCAAGCGTCAGATCGAGGATGTCCGTCGGCAGATCGACGAGGAGAAAAGCGGTGATTCAATGGATCTGGCCGGCATCGATGTCAAGGCCAACAAGGTCTATCAGGATATCCGTTTGCAGTTGGCTGATTCGCGAACCCGCATAGCGACGTTGCAGACGCGGATTGCAGAAACCCGGGCCAATATAGCCCTGGAACGCAAGAAGGGACATCTGGTCAACGAGAACGATGCACAGCTTGCCGAGCTGACCCGTGACTATGAGGTCAACAAGAAACTCTATGAAAGTCTGTTGAAACGGCGGGAATCCGCGCGCTTCGACAAGGAGATCGATGATCAGCAGAAAGGGCTGAATATCAAGATCGATCAGCCGGCCTTCCTGCCAACCACGGCATCAGGCTTCAGATTTCTGCACTTTGTACTGGCGGGGCTGGTTCTGGGACTGCTGATACCGGCTGCGTTGATCTATCTGTATCAGATCATTGACGGCACGGTGAAGTCGCCCGAGTTGATCCAGTCACGGATGAATGTCCCGGTACTTGGTGGTATCACGAGTATCACGAATAGTGATGATCTCAAGGAGGAAAGAAAGCTTGATCGGGGCATTCGCATGCGGATCTGGCTGACCTTTATTATTATTGCTGTGGTGGGGTATCTACGTATATCTCCTAACTTATTGAAATAACTGGTGAGTGAATCATGTCGGATTCGTTTGGACGCGCATTGAAGAAAGTTACTGGCCCGGGGAGTAGAGGCGATGGCGCAATCGTCGATACTCGCCACGACAACACCACCAGGCAGCGACGTTTCGAGTATGAGGATGGGATTATTGTTCGCAGCGTGGAAGCGTGCGATCAGATCAGCCGAATGGCCCAGCCATTCATCTTCACCCGGGAGGAGCTGGTAGCCAACCACTTCATCGTCGATGATGACAATGAAGACGCGATGTTGCTGCTCAAGGATCTACGAAATCGCATTACGCTGCGCAGGCCCGGTCTGGGATCGACAATTCTGCTGACATCTGTTGGCGGTGGTGAACAGGCGACCTTTTTTGCACGCAATCTTGCGATGGTATTCGCCGGTGATGAAAACCGCACCTCCCTGCTGCTGGAGGCGCAGCCCACCAAGGGCAAGCTTTGTGGCGATAGGGAGAAGGTAATCGGGCTGGCCGATTTTATCGCTGACGACAGTATTCCTGCCAAGGATGTCATTCAACCTACCGGTATTCCGCGGATGCGGGTGATTCCCTTTGGTGAGATTGACTTTCCTGGCTTCGACTACATTCGTTCGACTCGCATGCGTATTCTCATCAAGGATATCACCCGGCGGTACCCACGTGAGCGCTTTACAGTGCTGGATGCACCACCGGTGGACAAGATTGCAGACGTTGAGCTGCTCAATGAATACGCTGATTTTATTGTGCTTTATATCCCTTATGGAAAAGTCTCTGAGGCACGCATTCGCAAGGCTCTGGCTAAACTGGATCAGGAAAAGCTGATTGGTGTGGTGTTGGGAGAAATGCCACGTATGCCGCGTTTTCTCTCAGGGCTTATGAAATAGGGGTTATATGGCTACACCTGCTGGATATATCGTTTCTGCCCTGGCATTGAGTCTGGGGATGTTTTCCGGAGTCGTTTCCGCCAAGGAATTCATGCCGCGGCTGGGTATCACAATGGAGAAGCACTCCAATACCACCAGGACTGCAGATACCGACAATGAAATCTCGGATACTGTGCAAAGGCCCTTCTTTGGCTTCACATTCAAGGAGGACACGACGGACCTGAAAGCCAAGGCGGATGTGCTCTTCGTTCATGAGTCCTACAGCAAGAATACGTTTGATGCCCAGTTCCTCCCTACCATTGATGCAACCCTGGATTGGACGATTCAGCCCAACAGGCTTTCATGGGTAATAGAGGACTATGCCTATTCGCAGCGAATCGATGTGATAGCGGCAGATACGCCGGACAATCAGCAGACGTTCAATGTTTTTGCAACGGGGCCGGATTTCGTATTTGCCAGAGGGTTGTATGACGGGCTGGCCAAGTTTCGCCTGGCAGATGTGTACTATTCGGAGTCAGAGGAAGACAACCAGCGTCTTATCGCCACGGGTGTGTTGACCCGAGCCATCAATGAGTACAGTACGGGCGGTGTGGAAGCAAGCCTGTCCTCTGTACTGTTTGAAGAAGACTATCTCGTTGACTACGATATTATAGGTCTGGTTGCCCGCTACAATCGGGAAATGCCGTTTGGCATTCTGGATGCGCGCCTTGGATTGAACTATGTGAATGATGAGAATGGCGCCAGTGATTCGACACCCATGGTGGCGATGAAGGTGACCAGCAACAAGGATTCGCTGCATTCCTGGGCATTGACCTATTCGACACGCTATACCGATCCGGCGATGGATGCCTACGATCCTTTTTACAGTCGCTTGCTGGATGTGAGCGAAACTCGCGAGATTCAGCCCGGGCAGATTGTGGGGGTTGGCGCGTACAAGACCGATCGCGGTGAGGTCAGCTACGGATATAATGGATCGCGGCTGGGAATTACCTTGAGTGCCTTCACCGGCAAGAACGACTATTTGCTCAACTCGGCAGAGAATGGCAATGAGAAAGGGGGGGGCGTGGGCCTCAGCTATCTGATTTCGGAGCGAATGACCTTGTGGGCAGATTATTACCAGTCACGGACGGAGTACCCGAACAAGGGTGACAAGTTTGCGAAGACAAAATCCCCCAGCTTTGGTATCGCCTATGCCATTACCGAGAGTCTGAGTGTCGTTGGTGGCGCCTATATCAGCGACAATGACAGTGATATTACCGATCCGAAGACAGGAAAGCTTACCCAGCAGTACAAGGATGAAGTGCTGTACATGACAGTAGAATACAAGGGCCAATCAAAGCGTAATTAATTATGTATCTAGAGCATTTCAATCTTGAATCTGATCCATTTCGGCTGTCTCCGGACTCGAAATTCTTTTATCCGAGTCTGGCACACACCACTGCCAAGAACTACATGGACTATGTTCTCTGGAGTCGTGACAGCTTCATCGTCATTACTGGAGAAATTGGTACCGGCAAGACCACGCTGATCCAGAAAATGCTGGAAGAGGCCGGGCCTAAGATTACCGTGGCCAAGATCCACCAGACGCAGCTGAACGAGGTGGAGTTCATTCAGGCACTGCTCGATCAGCTGGGCGTCAACCCTTTTCATACGCAGTCCAAGGTAGAGCTTCTGAGCATGCTCAACCATTTTCTGCAGCGCAAGTATGAGGAAGGTGAAACCGTTATCGTGGTCATCGATGAGGCGCAGAACCTGGATGAGCGGGTATTGGAAGAAATCCGCCTGCTCTCCGGATTTGATTCCAATCGTGAAAAGCTGCTGAATATCTTTCTGGTGGGGCAGCCGGAATTGCGTCGCACCCTGGCGAAGCCCAGTCTGGAGCAGCTGTTTCAGCGGATTCGTCTGCGTTTTCACCTTGATGGGTTGGGGTTCGATGAAGTTCGCTCCTATATTCGCTTTCGTCTGGCGACCGCTTCCGCAGCCAAATTTACGCCGGTATCTGCCGATACCAAGCTGCTGGGCTATCGCAATATCGATGACGATATTTTGTTGCCGAATGATCTGTTTCCGGATGAGTTGCTCAACAAGATCATCGAATATACGGGAGGAATTCCCCGGCTGATCAATACCCTGTGCGACACTGCGTTGCTGACTGCCTATTCGCGGGATCATGATCAAGTAACGGATGAAGACCTGAATTCGGCTATCGAGGATCTGCAGTGGGAGCCCTATACCAAGCGCTCCAGCTTCCGCAATTCCGGTGATGGTTCCAAGAGCGAATATCAGCTGCAGGTGTTCAAGCAAGGCACCTTGCTATCGGTAGAGCCTTTGGAGAAGGATCGCGTTCTGGCTGGACGCAGCCATCTCTGTGATATCAAGATTGATCAGAAGTCGGTCAGTGGCAAGCACTTCCAGATGATGAAGACTGGTGATGGCTATGTGATCGAGGATCTCAACAGCACCAATGGCACGCTGGTCAACGGGATCAAGGTCGATTCCAAGCTGTTGGTGGATGGTGATGTCATTGAGGTCGGCAAGTATGCGCTTAAGTTCGAAAAGGCAAAAGATGAGGAAAAGCTGGCCGGTACGGTGACATCAATGCCTGCCCAGCCCCGCCATTTTGCGAATTAGCCTCCGGCCGGACTGAGGTTCGCTATCTCGGATTCAGATGATGGTGCTTCGCGCATGTCTTGAAGCGGGGCTGCTGTTGGCAGGATCCCGCTGACTCGATTGCGATAATCCGGATTTTCCCTTCGATCGCCTCCACCAGAGTGATTTGTGATAGGCTTCCCGGCTGTTTTAACGGGAAGGCAATCATGTCAACTATCAATATTCTGGAAGGTGATTTTCGTCTTGCTACGGCCAATATTGGTCTGATCGCATCGAGGTTCAACAGCTTTATCGTACAAAGCCTGGTGGATGGTGCAAAAGATACCCTCAATCGACAGCTTGGGCCTGAAGCCAGTTATGATCTGGTTTATGTTCCCGGTGCCCTGGAGATCCCGCTCGCCGCGCAGGCGATGGCCAAGACGGGGAAGTATGATGCCATTGTCGCTCTGGGTGCGGTCATTCGGGGCGCGACACCGCATTTTGATCTGGTGGCGAACGAGAGTTCCAAGGGGCTTGCCCAGGTTTCCCTCGAATATGGTTTGCCTGTCATCAATGCCATTCTGACAACCAATACCATTGAGCAGGCCATCGAGCGGGCTGGTACCAAGGCCGGCAACAAGGGCGCCGAGGCGGCAGCAGGCGCAATCGAGATGGTGAGTCTGCTGCAAAAGATCAATGGGTAGTCCGACAGCGGCACAACGGGAAAATCAGCGCCGACAGATGTCCCGCAGACTGGCGATGCAGGCTTTGTACCAGTGGCAACTGACGCAGCAGCCAGCCAAGCAGATTTGTCGCCAGTTCGAGGATGACATGGATTATCCAAAGGCGGATCCCGAGTATTTCTGCTTGCTGGTCAATCAGGTGATTGAGCGGCATGAGGAGCTGGATGATTCGCTGGCACCTTATGTGACGCGAGGTGTCGAGACGCTCGATCCCGTGGGGCGGGCGATCCTGCATGTCGCCACCTATGAGCTGGCGCATGAACCTTCGGTACCTTTCCGCGTCGTGATCAATGAGGCAATTTCACTGGCAAAGAAGTTTGGCGCTGAAGATGCCTACAAGATGGTCAATGGTGTTCTCGACAAGCTGATTCCCAGATTTCGCGCGCTGGAGAAATCCGCCAAGCGTTCCCGCTGACGCATCACATAGAGGACTCCGGGCGGTATGTCACTGGGCGAATTCGATCTGATCCGGGATTACTTTACCTGGGACTCTGGCGCGGATGTTGCGACAGGTGTCGGGGATGATGCCGCTGTGGTGGATGTCCCGGTGGGACAGCAGCTGGTCATTACGACGGACACCCTGATCCGGGATGTACATTTTCCCGCTGAGACAGCGGCCTTCGATATTGGTTACAAGTCCCTGGCGGTCAGCCTGAGTGACCTTGCGGCCATGGGGGCAGCACCGCGCTGGTTTACTTTGGCGTTGACCCTGCCGCAAGCCGATGAACAATGGCTGGCTGAGTTTTCCGCTGGATTGAAAGCCCTGCAAACTGCCGGTCATCCGGCGCTGGTTGGTGGGGATACCACCCGAGGCCCGCTGACCATCACCATTCAGGCAATGGGGTTGGTCCAGAAGGGAAAAGCCGTGCTACGCGCCAATGCCAGAGTGGGGGATGATCTCTATGTCACCGGCACACTCGGCGATGCGGCGCTTGGCCTGCGTGTGGTGATGGATGATTTGCCACCGAGGTTATCGGCTCCCATGCGCGACAGGTGCGTGCAGCGGCTCAATCGACCCAGACCTCGTGTAAGGGCAGGATGCTCTCTGGCCCCCTTTGTCTCCGCCATGATCGACTGCTCTGACGGTTTTCTGGCTGATCTGGAGCATATTCTCCAGGCCAGCGGTTGTGGTGCCGAGGTGGATTTGCCAGCACTGCCCCTGTCGGTGGCCATGCAGCACCATGTCGGTAACGCCGGGTGGCAGCTGCCGTTGTCGGGTGGGGATGACTACGAATTGATTTTTACCGCGGATCCCGGCCAGCGCTCTGTGATCAATGGCATTGCCGATCTGCTCGATTGTCCTGTTACGCCGGTTGGCAGAATCACCAGTGGTCTAGAGCTGAAGCTGATCCAGGCCGACCATTCCCGTTTGCTTCCAGATGCCGAGGGGTTTACCCACTTTTGAAAACACACCACAAGAAGATTTCTGCCAATACGGTGTTGACTGACCCTGTCCATTTTCTGGCCTTTGGTGGTGGTTCCGGGCTGGCTCCCACTGCACCGGGCACGTTTGGAACGCTGGTGGGTATCCCCTTCGTTCTGCTGTGTGCGGGGCTGTCCTTACCGGCCTATCTGCTTGTGACGGCAGTGTTGTTTCTGGTCGGCATCTGGATCTGTGACCGCGCTTCTTCGAAGCTGGGTGTGCATGACCATCCAGGTATCGTCTGGGACGAGATCGTCGGCTACATGGTGACGATGATTGCCGTGCCGTTGCAATGGCAGTGGTTGCTGGCCGGATTCGTCCTGTTCAGGATCTTCGATATTCTCAAGCCCTGGCCCATTGCCTGGCTGGATCGACGTGTCGCCGGAGGTTTCGGCATTATGGTGGACGATCTGTTGGCAGGATTCTTCGCCTTTCTGGTATTGCAGGTGTTGCTGCAGATTTATTAGCGGCACTTCGTTTGCTACCATCCCCCGCTTCATCACTGATCGAGTTCAACATGACTGTTCGCACCCGCTTTGCCCCCAGCCCAACGGGCTATCTTCACATTGGTGGCGCACGTACCGCGCTGTTTTCCTGGCTATATGCGCGACATCATGGCGGGCAGTTCATTCTCCGAATCGAGGATACTGACCGTGAGCGTTCGACAGACGCCTCGGTTCAGGTCATTCTTGATGGCATGAAATGGCTTGGCCTGGACTATGATGAAGGGCCGTTCTACCAAATGCAGCGGATGGATCGCTACCGCGAAGTGATAAAGCAATTGCTGGATAGTGACCAGGCCTATTACTGCTATTGCAGCAAGGAAGAGCTGGATGCCTTGCGCGAAGGTCAAATGGCGCGCAAGGAAAAGCCTCGTTATGATGGGCGTTATCGTGATTTTACCGGTACCCCGCCAGAGGGTGTCAGCCCGGTCATTCGTTTCAGGAATCCGCAGTCGGGCGTCGTCGAGATCGATGATATGGTCAAGGGCAAGGTGGTCATCGACAACCGGGAGCTGGATGATCTGATCATTGCGCGTGCTGATGGTACGCCGACCTACAACCTTACCGTTGTCGTCGATGATATGGATATGGGCATCACCCATGTCATTCGAGGCGATGACCATCTCAACAACACCCCCCGGCAGATCAATATTCTGCGAGCGCTTGGTGCCGAACTGCCAAGATATGCGCATATTCCGATGATTCTGGGCGAGGATGGCAAGCGTCTCTCCAAGCGGCATGGTGCCGTCAATGTCATGCAGTACAAGGAGGATGGTTTTCTGCCCGAGGCGTTGCTCAACTATCTGGTGCGGTTGGGCTGGTCACATGGCGACAAGGAGTTATTCAGTCGTGAGGAAATGATCGAGCTGTTTTCGCTGGAAGGTGTCAATCGGGCGGCTTCGACATTCAACCCCTCCAAGCTGCTGTGGCTCAATGAGCAATACATCAAGACGCTGGATGCCCCGCATCTGGCGGCACATCTGGTCGAAAAGCTGGCAGAGCAGGGCATCGAAACTGCAGAAGAACCCGCGCCGGAGCGAGTGGTTGATGCACTGCGGGATCGCGCCAAAACCCTGAACGATATGGCAAGAAGTGCCGTCTGGTTCTATCGTGACCCTGAAAACTATGATGAAAAAGCGGCCAGAAAGCAGTTTACGTCCGCAGCTGCAGAAGTGCTTGAAAGCTTTCGACAGGAACTTGGCGATATGGAAGCCTGGAATGCCACCGCGTTGCATCAGTTTGTCGCCGATTTTGCAGCAAATCACGATCTCAAGATGGGACAGGTGGGCATGCCGTTGCGGGTAGCCCTGACGGGAGGAACGAACTCTCCCGACATTGGTCTGACGCTGGAATTGATAGGCAAGTCCAACTGCCTGAGGCGGCTGGAGGCTGCGGTAAACTGGATAAGAAATAACGCCTGAATTCAGTTGACAAGGTGCAATACGTCGCGTAAATTACGCCCTCCCTTGCAGGGGCTATAGCTCAGCTGGGAGAGCGCAACACTGGCAGTGTTGAGGTCGGCGGTTCGATCCCGCCTAGCTCCACCAAGTTCATGCAAGTCAGGTAAAAGAGTGCTAAAGCTCGGAAGAATTATTGTCATTATCGGGTTGGTCACCACAGCAATTGCATTGGTGACAGGTTTTACAACCATGATAATGGGAAATCCTGAGGCCAAATTCTTCCTTATGCTGGTACCAGTAGGGTTTTTGGTGCTTTTTACCGGCGTAGTCATGGTTGTAATGACGGGTGAGTCATACGACCAGCACGATTTAGATTAGTGTATCTACGTCCCCTTCGTCTAGAGGCCCAGGACTCCGCCCTTTCACGGCGGCAACAGGGGTTCGAATCCCCTAGGGGACGCCACTATGGCTAAAGCCCGGAACGTTTGTTCCGGGCTTTTTTTTGCCTTTTTGTAACTACTCAGCGAGTAGTTCACATAAGCAGCAGCTGAGTAGTTACGCCTTTTTTTCGTCTGCCGGGATCATGTATTGAATGCCGCTACTCCATCAAACCGGATTTGATGGAGTACTCGCCAATCAGGATTGTCGAAGCTCTTCCATTTCCCGGGTCAGTTCAGCGAGGATGGCATCCTTGATGGTATTGAGTCGTTGCCTGTCACGCTCCGGAAGTTCGGTGGCCGAGGTGTGCTGACAGAAGTCCTGCAGGAGAGTGATGCTGCCTTGTAGCGTGTTCTGTGCATTACGCTCGTTGAGCTGGGCCGAAAGTTTTGCCACCTTTCTTTCCATTCTGGCTTGTTCGAGTTCGTCCGGTGAGGGGAGTTCCAGCATGATCTCCATATCCAGCAGCCATTGAGCCGCGTCGGCGGCGGGAGTTGCCGGAGGAGACCGATCGCCAGCCATCCAGGCCGTATGCAGCTCCTCGATGGATTGACTCTGCTTTTCCAGTTGCCTGCGCTCCAGGGCAAAATCCAGGCTCTGGAGGACATGTCGGTAACGCTGTTCCAGCTCGGCTGCCGATTTGTTGCGTGGCAGTACGATGTCGTTCCATGCGGCTTTCAGGTCGGCGAGTTGGCTGCCGATGTTGGCGGGGGAATCGGCGAGTTGCTCGATGGCGTCGCAAATGGCGATTTTTTGCTCAAGCAGGGTGTTGACCTTGCTGGTCTCCTGGCTGATGCGTGATTTCTCCCGTGCATAGAGGGCATCACCGGCGGCCTTGAAACGTTTCCAGAGCTTCTGTTCGATCGCACGCTTGTCGCTGATGGTTGGCCTCCACGCCTTTTGTGCCTGCCGTACCGTGGCGAGTGCCGCTGGCAGATCATCACTGTCGATCAACGACTCCAGCTGTTCGATCAGTCCCAGGCGATAAGCCTGATTGCGTTTGCGCTCGATATTCAGGTGATCGTCGATGGCGGCGGTGGCCTTGCGATATCGTGCCTGAATGGTCTGCCAGTCACCACGGTCGACGGGCCCCGCCTTGCTCCACTGATTGCGAATCCGCTGGAAACTGCGGTCGACTTCCCGCCAGTCGGGTGCTTCCCAGTCTGTTTGCTGATGTAGCTGCTCCAGCTCGGTGCATATCGTTTCCCGAGCTTGCAGATTAATCTTGCGGCGCTGTGATTCCTCCTTGTGGTGTTGTCGGCACAGGTCATAGGCTGCATTGCAGGCCTTGTCGAATCGTTTCCACAAAGGTCGGTTGGCGCTGTGGTCAATGGTTACCAGGTTTTTCCAGCGGCTGCGCAGGTTTGCCACGGCGCGGGCACGCTCCTGCGGGCTCTGCGAGGTATCGACCAGTTGCTCGGCTTCCTCGATCAGCTGTTCGCGTACGCGATCGGTTCCCCAGTGGCGCCAGCCGTTGAGCTCGCGAATGCGTGGTGTGAATTCACGCAACTGCTGCTGGATTTCCTGGAGTCTGGCGGGGGGGATATCGGCCAGTGTATCGAGTGTTTGCCGTATCCTTCGCTCCAGCTCGATTGAATCTCCAAGCTTGTCGGCGTCGAGATTGTCCTGTATCTGTTGCAGATGCCGGGCAATTTCTTCCAGCCCTTTGTCCCTCTGTGCAGCCTGTCTTTCGATCCGCTGGTTCAACTGCTTGAGCAGTCGTGAAAAATGCTCCCGGTACTCCTTTGCGAGTACCTTGTCGTCGGGCAAGGGCTGTTTTTCCCAGTGCTGCCGTAACTGTGTGACTTCGGCGGATTTGATGCTTTTGCGTTGCAGCAACCTTTCCCCCCGGTCGATGATCTTTTCCAGATCATGTGTGCTGCGTGCATTGTGCTTGAGTGTTTCGACATGCTTGCGGGCTAGCGTCAGCTGCGCGTGAAAGCGGTTGGCGAGTGGCACCTCAAGGCTTTCCGGCAGTATTGCCAGCTCGTTCCAGTCGGCCAGCAAAGTGTCCAGCGTCGATTGCAGATCATCTGCTTCGGTATTGGAGATGCGATGTCGCTTCTCCAGATGGAGGACGAAATTCTCGATGAGTTTACATTGGGATTCCTTTTCTGCAACGACTGGTTTGCGGGATTTTTCCTGCTGCCGTTTTTCATCGATCCGGGATGCAGCCGCCTTGCAGGCGTCGTCGAAATGCTGTTGCTGTACGGTGTTGCAATGGTCCGAAAGGGAAGGCCAGCGGGTTTGCAGACTGAGCAGCTGGGTGTTGTCTCGCTGCCAGTGATCGTGGTTGCCCAACAGGGCAATGTCGGCAATCAGTTTCTCAATTTCCTGTTGTCGCTGCTGGTGTTGTCGAATCTGTTCCAGCTTCTGCTTGAGTAGATGGCTGACGCGTTTGTCCTTGCGACCCAGACGTTTCAGGGCGCGCTGGATGTCGGCTTCGCTTTCCAGGCGCTCGGCAGCCCGCAGTCGTACTTCGGCGCTACTGTCGCTGGCTGCGAGTATCTCCAGTGTTTCACTGTCCTGCAGTAACGGAATAACCCAAAGCCTTGTTTCGGGGGATTTACTCTGTCGGGCAATATCGGTTGCCAGCGAGGCGCCGCCGCGAACGGTGACGTAGTTTTCAATGCTGTCCCGTTGCGTCCTTGTTCGTATTGCATCTGGCAGCAGCGTGATAAAGCGGCTGTTGAGGGTGTCTTGGATATCGGGATCAGTATGGATGGCAATCAGTATTTGCAGATCGCTGATCAGGCTGACCGCCAGTTTGCGGGTGTTCACATCCGGGTCGTTGTTGGCCACCTCCTGCAGAATAGCCTGATCGCTCAGCCGCTGTATTGCAGCCTGACGAACCTCGGGGTTCCGGTGCTTCCATCTTGGTTTCAGAAAACGTGTCAGCATGGTGATCTCCAGGGTCGGGGCTATTTCACACGCATGCCGGGCTGGGCACCATCATCCGGGCTGAGAATGAACAACTCGCTGCCACCGGGGCCGGCGGCCAGTACCATGCCTTCGGATATGCCGAAGCGCATTTTTCTCGGTGCAAGATTGGCGACCATGACTGTCATCCGGCCTTCCAGGTGCTCAGGTGAATAGGCTGATTTGATACCGGCAAACACGTTGCGGGTTTCGCCGCCCAGATCCAGTGTCAGACGCAACAGCTTGTCCGCACCCTCGACATGCTCGGCCTTGATGATTCTGACCACCCGCAGATCCACCTTGGCAAAATCCGCATAGTCGATTTCCTCGGCAATGGGGTTATCGGCCAGCGGTCCGGAGGCTTTCGGTTTGGCTGTGGCCGCCTCGGCGGCCGCGACAGCAGCCCGCGTCTCCTCGATAATGGCATCGAGCCTGTCCTGTTCGATGCGGGTCATCAGTGGCCTGAACTTGTTGATTTGGTGTCCGGTCAGCGGCTTGTTCAGATCATCCCATGTCAGCTCACCCGCATTCAGGAAGGCTTCGACGTCGGCAGTCAGCCTGGGCAGGACCGGTTTGAGGTAGATCATCAGAACACGAAACAGGTTCAAGCCGACGCTGCAGGTATGCTGCACCTCGGTCATGCGATCGGGGGCCTTGATCAGCACCCACGGTTTCTCTTCGTCGATATACTGGTTGGCGTGATCTGCCAGCGTCATGATCTCGCGCATGGCATGACCGAACTCCCGCTTCTCGTACAGCTCGGCAATGGTGTCTGCCCTGGCGACAAAGCTGTCGTAAAGCGTCCGGTCGAGGGTGTCGCTGAGTTGGTTGTCAAAGCGTTTGCTGATGAAGCCGGCGCAGCGTGATGCGATATTCACCACCTTGCCGACCAGATCGGAATTCACCCTGGCCTTGAAATCATCCAGGCTGAGGTCGATGTCGTCGATGCCGGAGCCGAGCTTGGCGGCAAAATAGTAGCGCAGGTATTCGGGATTCAGGTGATTCAGATAGGTGCGTGCCTGAATGAAGGTGCCGCGTGACTTCGACATCTTCTGTCCATTGACGGTCAGAAAGCCATGGCAATGCACGGCGGTGGGTTTGCGAAACCCGGCAGCTTCCAGTGTTGCCGGAAAGAACAGCGTATGGAAATAGGCGATATCCTTGCCAATGAAGTGATGTACCTCGGCCGTTGAGTCGGCGGCCCAGTAGGCATCGAAATCCTTGCCGGTGCGGTCGCAGTAGTTCTTGAAGCTGGCGAGGTAGCCGATCGGGGCATCCAGCCAGACGTAGAAATACTTGCCAGGTGCATCAGGGATCTCGAAGCCCCAGTAGGGGGCGTCACGGGAAATATCCCAGTCGCTGAGGCCATTCTCGAACCACTCGTCCAGTTTGTGGGAAATCTCCGGCTGTACCGGTCCACTGCGCGTCCACTCGCGCAGCATCTCCTCGAAATCGCCCAGTTTGAAGAAGTAGTGCTCCGACTCCTTTTCGATGGGAGTGGCTCCGGAAATTGCCGAGACCGGGTTCTTCAGATCGGTCGGGTCATAGGTGGCGCCGCAGACCTCGCAGGAATCGCCATACTGGTCGGGAGCGCCACAACGAGGACATTCCCCCTTGATGAAGCGGTCGGGCAGGAACATGCCGGCTTCCGGATCGTAGGCTTGCCTGATGGTGCGTTTTTCAATATGCCCGCCTGCCTTGGCCCGCTCATAGATCAGACTGGCGAACATGCGGTTTTCTTCGGAATGGGTGGAGTAGTAATTGTCGAAGCCAATCAGGAACTCGGCAAAATCCGCCTGGTGTTCCTCCGACATTCGGGCAATCAATTCTTCGGGAGTAATGCCTTCCTGCTGAGCGCGCAGCATGATGGGCGTGCCGTGGGCATCGTCGGCGCAGACATAGGTGCAGTCATGGCCGCGCAAGCGCTGAAAACGCGCCCAGATGTCGGTTTGAATATATTCGACCAGATGACCGAGGTGGATGGGGCCATTGGCATAAGGCAAGGCGCTGGTAACCAGAATGTTGCGCATGATTGTTGTTGTCGCTGTTTGGATGAAAGCTGACTGTAACAGCACCGCTTGCCCTGAAATCCGCCATCGCTGGGTAGGGGAATGGTCATTTTACCAAGGCGCAAGTAACTCCAAGCAGTGACTGAACGCTGGTAAAATCCTGTTTCCCGTCTGGATCTGACGGATTTCAGAGGCAATCTGGGCTGTTACCCTTGTTTTTCACTACTTACTGAGTAGTGGTAGCTGAATAGTTTACAGCGTTTGACCGGGTTTGTGGTGTGCTCGATCAGCAGCACTTTTCGTGAATCAATACCAGTGCCCGGTTCATTTCCTGGCGCAGATCATGAAGGGCTTCAATGGTGTTCATGTCATGCTCGGGAATATTCTCGATCTGTTCCAGCAGTGCCTTGATGCGGGAGTTGCCGAATATGAACATGAGGCCCTTGAGCTGGTGGGCATGCCGGGCGGCGCTTTCCCACTCTTCGTTGAGCAGGTCAGTGGAGAGTTCCTCCAGCCGCCTGGGCAGAGTGTCGGCGGTGGAGGCAAAGAGTTTGCGGGAAACCTGTTGGCCGAGGCTGTCGGTGACGGCCTGCAGCGTTTGCCGGGTTTCGGTAGCCGCTGAGATGGGGGGCGTTATCGATGGGCGTTTTTCGGCTTTGACTGTACCGGGCCTGACCCATTTGCGAATGGTTGCAATCAGTTGGCGTGGGTCGATGGGCTTGGTCACAAAATCGTTCATACCCGCCGCTTCGGCTTTCTTGTGTGCATCGGTGAAGGCGTGGGCCGACATGGCAATTACAGGTAGCTTGCTCATACCGGGGATGTCGTGGATCTTCCGGGTTGCTTCGTAGCCATCCATGCCCGGCATCTGGATATCCATGAGAACAATGTCCGGCTGGTGCCGCGCAAGGATCGAGAGGGCGGTTGGTGCATTGTCAGCGACATCGACGTTGCCGCCTGCAGCTTCCAGCAGCCCGATTGCAATTTGCTGGTTGATCGGGTCATCTTCGACCAGCAGGATATCGATGTCGGCGAGTTCAGTGTCATCAATTTCGAGATTAGCTGGTGAAGCAGACGCCACTGCGGTGCTCTCCGCAAGCTGAAACTCGGCGCTGAAGGTGAAGGTACTGCCCTTGCCGGGGGTGCTCTCCAGCGTGAGTTGCCCACCAATGCCCTCAGCCAGATGCTTGCTGATGGTCAACCCCAGGCCGGCACCGCCATGATGTCTTGTGTGGGAATTGTCTGCCTGGGAGAATGAATCAAAGATTCGCTGCTGCTGTTCCGGGGAAATGCCATCTCCGGAGTCACTGACCTTGAGACTGATCTGCAGCGTACCCGGATGATTGGAAATGGCGTCCGCTGTGATGGTGATCCTGCCGCTCTGCGTGAACTTGATGGCGTTGGCGACCAGGTTGCTGAGAATCTGATTGACCAGCAGGCGGTCGCCATACAGGCAGGTGTCTTTGGCAATATGGTTGGATATCTCCAGTTGCAGCCCCTTGTTGCGTGCTTCGACGATAAAGATCGATTGGACATCCTGAAGGATGTTGTGCAGGTTGAATGCAGAGCAGCTGCGGACCTGCTTGCCGGCTTCGATTCTTGACAGATCGAGAATATTGTTGACCAGTGCCAGCAGCGACGTGGATGAAGCCATCAGGGTCTTGAGATAGGTCTCCTGGGCGGGCGTATGTGGTGTCATCTTCAGCAGGTGCCCGGTGCCGATAATGGCATTGAGCGGCGTGCGTATTTCATGGCTGATATTGGCCAGAAATTCGGACTTCGCATTATTGGCTTTTTCCGCCTCCTGCTTTGCCAGGCGCAGGGACTTGTCGATACGGCTGAAATTCAATGCGGTCAGGATCAAGACGATATTGTAGATGACGGTCAGCGCGGTCAGGGTGTAATTGATGAAGGTGCCGTGGATCAGAAGCTTGACCGCAATGGGAATGATGACCGGCTGGGTAAAGAGCAGAAAGGCAACCGAGGTATGCAGTGCGACTGATACGGAGACGATACCCATCGAAATGGCCAGCAGGAACAGTTGATAGGTTGGCTCGTCGTCAATGAACAGCAGAATATTACCCGCCCCCCAGGTGATACCGACCATGGTGACGAGTACCAGGTAGAGGTTCCTCCAGCGTCGGTTGCGGGATGGTGCGCTGGGTTTGAGGTAGTGAACTCCAACGATCAGTCGTACGGTGATGAGGGCGACCAGTACGGTGTACCAGCCATACAGCACGGTATGATCGACAAGATCATCGAATACCATGACGATCAACCCGCCACAGGTGATGGAGGCTGCCCATGCCGTCCAGTAGTTACCTGAAGCGGTGGGGAGTTGGGTTTCGTCAAACAGTTGGCCGTTGGTTTTTTTATTGTCAGGCATTTATCGATTCCTGGAGCAAACTATTCTTGCAATCTCCACCAGTGTAATTTCCGGGGTTGATGCTGCTATCTCTGACAGTGGACGCAGTAAAAAGTTGAGCGCTGACCCAGATTAATTTGCCGGATGGCTGATTGACACTGATGGCAGGGTTCTCCAGTGCGGCCGTACACATTCAGGTATAGCTTGAAATAACCGGGCTTGCCATCTTCATGGACAAAATCGCGCAGCGTGGTACCGCCCTGTTCGATGGCGCTGCCCAGTACTGCCTTGATTGACTGAACCAGTTGGTCGATACGTGCTGGAGCAATCCTGCCGGCAGCACGTTTGGGGTGAATGCCAGCCAGAAATAGTGATTCGCTGGCGTAGATATTGCCAACACCAACGACCACCTTGCTGTTCATGATGTGCTGCTTGATGCTGGACTTGCGGCCCTTGCAGGTTTGCAGCAGGTAGTTGGCGTTGAAGCCGTCCTGCAGGGGTTCGGGGCCAAGATCCCTGATCAGTGGATGCGCAATGATATTGCCCTGATGCCAGAGTACGGCACCAAAGCGACGTGGGTCATGCAGTCGTAGCTCCATGCCGGAGCCGAGCTGCAGGATGAAATGGTCGTGCTTGCGCATGGCGGTACCCTGTTCAGTCAGACGCAGGCTGCCCGACATGCCCAGGTGCAGAATCAGCGTACCGCTATCGGTGTCCAGCAGGAGATACTTTGCCCGCCGCCCGATCTGCCGGATGGTCTCTCCTTGCAGTCGGCGTGGCAGGGTGGGAGGGATGGGCCAGCGCAGGCTGGGATTGTTGATGATCACTCGGGTGATCGTCTGCTCCAGCAGATGAGGGGTGATACCGCGTCGGGTGGTTTCGACTTCAGGCAGTTCGGGCATCAGGGTCTCCGCTGCTTGCGCCATTGCAGCAGGGCCAGCAACAGGAACAGCAGTGGCAGCCCCAGTAGCAGCAGAGCTGCCAGTGTCATCAGTGCGGTATCGCTCAATGCCAGCTGCCTGTCCGGTGGCTGCAAGGCCAAGGGTTCATTGCGCAGTTGTGGCTCGGTAAGCCAGGCGAACAACTGCATCGCCAACGCTGCGTTGTCGCCAAAACCGATGTATTCATTGTTGAGAAAATCGCTGTCGCCAATCACGGCTGTGAGCTGTCCGTGGTCATCCAGTATCCTTTCCGCGGCGATAGCCAGATCCAGCGGGCCGGCCTGTTCACCTTCGCCGGCATCGAATTTCACATGCCCTTGCAGATCCGAAACCTCGTTCCAGCTTTCCGGTAATGAGCGGAACAGTATAGTGTGTTGCCAGTGGCTGCCCTGGATGGGCTTGAAGGCGCTGGCAATGGGCAGCAACAACTTGCCGTTGAGGCCCGCGGTGACAGGGTGGGGAGCATATTCGGTTACCGGAATAATGGCCGGATGGCGGATGGCCAGTACCTTGCGCAGCTGATCGTTCACGTTGATGACAACGCCGGGTAGCGGCTCGATGGCAAGCGCTGCAAGAAGTGTATCGAAGTTCTCCAGTACTGCAGGTTCTCTCAGCAGCAGCAGATTCCCGCCTTTTTTCAGATAATTCCGCACCAGCGCGCTCTCACCGGGTAGCAGATCCTCTTGTGGACCGGCCACCACCAGGACGGCGGTGTTGTCGGGAATGGCCGGCAGTGTCAGCAGGTTGATGCCCTGGAGATGAAACCCCCGTTTTTCCAGCAGATGCCGCAGTGTGGAATAGCCATTGCTGCTGGTATCGAAAGGGGATTTTTCGCCATGACCTTCCAGAAAGACGAGCCACTGATCCCGCCCTTCGATCAGCCGCTGCAATGCCCTGATGATTTCCCGGTCACTCAGTGTGGTGGTCTTCTCGGTCTGCCCCTGATAGGAGAACTCCAGCCGGCCTTCCTGGTTCAATGGGGCGCTGCTGCGAATGGCATAGTCTTCCGGAGTAGTGAATGAGAGGTTGATGTTGCTGCTGGCGAGCAACCAAGGTGCCAGCGCGTTTTCGATCTTGCGTCGCAGCTGCGGATTGTCCGCCACTACAGCATTCACTGTCAGTGGTTGTTCCAGCTTCCCGACCAGATGGGTAGCTGCGGACGAAAGGCTGTTGATCCGGTTGCGGGAAAGATCGACTGCGTGGTCGTATCGCGCTGACAGCGCTGCGAGCAGGGCGATGGCCACAACAAGCAGCAATGCGGGAGCCCGGCGCCAGACGGTGGCGAGGACCGAGTGCTCAGTCGATAAACGGGACCGTTCGTGTCGCAGCCTGAGTATCGCCAGGCCCAGAAACAGGCTGGTAAAGAGTAGAAAGTAAAGCAGATGTTCGGTACTGAACCGGGCGGTGGTCAATGCGAGAAAGTGGCTGAAGGGTGTGAGGTAATAGAGTGTAGGGGCGAGATTGCCCGGCATATTGCTGGTGAAATGGAACAGTGCCAGCAACAGCAGCAGGCCATAGTGCAGCATTGCAGCGCTGACGGGCTCATGGCTGATGGTGGAACACCATAACCCGGCAGCGGCAAAGGCAATGGAGAGCAGCCAGATCCCGATGCAGGCGCTGATCAGATGCCCCGGATCGATTGGAGTGCCGGCCAGCAGGGAGAGTGGCATCAATGCAATCAGCAGGACAATGAAGGTCAGCAACAGGGATATGCCCAGCATCTTTCCCGCTACGATCCGCCAGGGGGGGATGGCGGCAAGTTGTAGCAGGATCCAGCTGCCGTCTCGTCTCTCTCCGGCAATCAGCCGCATGGTCAGCAGTGGTATCAGCAGCAACAGCACGATTCCGGCCTGCTGCATGAAGGGCTGGATAACCGCACGGGTAACCGTCAGGTTGCTCGTGCCGGCAAGATTGGCTTTCTGCACTTCGGCGTAACCTTCGACAAATCGCAGGAAGAGAAAGGCCAGCAGAAAGGTCAGTCCCGCCAGCAGCAGCCAGAAAGCGGGGCTGCGCAGCCAGCGTTTCAGCTCCAACCCCATGATGGCCATCATGCCAGTGACTCCCCGGAGTAGATCAATCGGGTGAAGCACTGTTCCAGTGGTTCATCGATTTCAGCCATCGCACCACGATAAACCAGCTGGCCCTTGTTGATGATGAGGACATCGCTGCAGAGTGTTTTGACCTCGCTCAGGTTATGCGTGGAAAGCAGTATTGCAGTTGCAGGCTGCAAGGACTTCAGCAAGGTTTGGAACGTGGATACCTGGAGTGGATCGAGTCCATCGGTCGGCTCATCCAGCAGCAGTATCTCTGGCTCGTGCAGCAATGCCTGTGCCAGCCCCAACCGTTGACGAAACCCCTTGGAGAGCTGGCCAATTCGTTGCCTGGCAACTTCGTCCAGTTGGCAGGCTTCCATGACAAATTTGATTCGCGTGCGCTGGCGTCTGGGAGGCAGCAGAAACAGACATGCTGCAAACTGCAACTGCTCCAGCGCAGTCAGGTCGTTGTACAGGGGTGGGGTGGCTGGCAGGTAACCAATCCGGCGTATCAGGTCAGGGTGGTGGGAGAGCCGTTGGCCTGCAATGCGAACCTCACCACTGGAAGGTGGCAGCACACCGCCGAGAATCTGCAGTGTTGTTGATTTCCCCGCGCCGTTGGGGCCGAGCAGCCCGACGATCTGGCCTGTTGTAATGCGCAGCGACAGGTCATGCAGAATCTGTCTGCCAGAGTAGTCGAAAGTGATGTTGCTGGCTTGCAGTGAAAAAGGGTTGTCCATGAAGGATAGTTTACCGGAGATGGGGTCAGGCTGCGGTTCCTGGAAATATCGTCAATCCGGTGGGCCAGCCTGTCGCTGGTTTGTGACCGCCTATTCCTCTGGAGTCTGCAAGCGTGTGAGCCGGTTCATGGTGGTGGTACTGCGGGGGGCGTAACTTGTCAGGTAGCATTTTTTCAGGGGAGAAGCCGAAATGGTCGCAGAATCATTCATGTTTGGGAACACGGCAGTTGTAGTAGTGGTTTTTGCCATTGCTCTGCTGGTGCTGTTGATGGGAACGGTCCGTGTGATGAAGACAACCGGTTGCATAGCACAATCGGCTTGTCCTTCGTTTTTGGGGCTGGCGGCGGCTGGTGTGTTGCTGGTTTTGATCAGGCTGTTTGTGTGAGCTGCGTCACAGGGATTTGACACTCCTCGATTCGGGGCGTACATACAGTCAGTACGACCAACACCAACGAGGATAACAATGAAAATCGAGACCATCGCGATCCATGGCGGCTTCGAGCCCGATCCCACCACCAAGTCCGTTGCAGTACCCATCTATCAGACAACTTCCTACGCATTCGACAGCACCCAGCATGGGGCGGATCTGTTTGATCTGAAGGTGGCCGGTAATATATATACCCGCATCATGAATCCGACCTCGGATGTGCTGGAAAAGCGGGTTGCGGAGATGGAAGGCGGGGTAGGGGGGCTGGCGCTGGCCTCCGGCATGTCGGCAATCACCTACGCCATTTTTACCATTGCCCAGGCGGGTGACAATATCATCGCCACCACGCAGCTCTATGGGGGGACCTATAATCTTTTTGCACACACGCTGCCGCGCCTGGGTATTACCGTGAAGTTTGCCGATGCGGGTGATATCGATGGCATGGCGGCGTTGATCGATGACAAGACCCGTGCGGTCTTTTGCGAGTCGATCGGCAATCCGGCCGGGAATGTGGTGGATTTTGGGGCCATTGGTGAAATGGCTCATGCGCATGGTGTGCCGTTGATCGTCGATAATACGGTGCCAACGCCTTATCTGTGTCGGCCATTCGAGCACAATGCCGATATCATTGTTCATGCCCTGACCAAGTACATGGGCGGTCATGGTACTTCCATTGGCGGTATCCTTGTGGATTCCGGCAAATTCCCCTGGGCCGAACATGCCGACCGCTTCCCGATGCTGAACGAGCCGGATATCTCCTACCATGGCGTGGTGTATACCGAGGCGCTGGGAGAGGCCGCCTATATCGGCCGGGCAAGAGTCGTGCCGCTGCGCAATATGGGGGCGGCCATATCACCGTTCAACAGCTTCCAGATTCTACAGGGCATTGAAACCCTGCCGGTCAGGATGGACCGCCATTGCGAGAATGCGCTGACGGTTGCCCGATACCTGCAAGCGCATGAGCTGGTCAGCTGGGTGAACTATGCCGGGCTGGAGGATCATCCTGATCATGTACTGGTCAATCGCTACATGGGGGGCAAGGCGTCCTCGATCCTGACCTTCGGCATCAAGGGCGGCCGCGAAGCGGGGGCAAAGTTCATTGATGCACTCAACCTGATCGTGCGGCTCGTGAATATCGGGGATGCCAAGTCACTGGCTTGTCACCCTGCCACCACGACACATCGCCAGCTCAATGAGGAGGAGCTGAAGACGGCAGGAGTCAGCGAGGATCTGGTGCGCTTGTCGATCGGTATCGAGAATGTCGATGATATCATCGAGGATATCGGGCAGGCACTGGCGGCCGCAAGGTAACCAACACCTGGGAGCCTGTCGGCTGGTTGTTGCCGAGGCTGGAAGACTGTTATGGCGACAGCCCACCCGGTTTCCCGGCAATATCCTTTCTGAAGCGCATGATTTCGTCTTCCGGGCCGATGACGACCAAGTTGTCTCCGGGGTAGAAGATCTTTTGTGTGGCGCTGGCGTGGAAGATCATCCGTTCGGTGGATTCCAGATCGACCACGCCAAACAGGATCAGGTTGTAGCCTGCAAGATCGATATCACACAGCTTCTTGCCCACCAGCTGACAGTCGTTGTCGATGGTGATCTCTGCCAGCATCAGATCGGTACGGCCCAGCACCGTATGCTCCAGCGCTTCGACAACGGTAGGGTGGTGGATCAACTCGTTGATGCGCTTGGCAGCTATTTCATGAGAGTCGATCACCGTCGTCGCACCTGCAGCAAGCATCTTGACACCGGCTTCGTGTGTTTCGGCAATGCAGAGGATACCCAGATGGGGATCCAGAGCACGGGCCGACAAGGTCAGGAATACGTTTTCGGAATCATCCTGCAATGCGCAGAAGATGGTTTTCACCCAAAGGCCGATACCAACACTGGTCAGATCATCGTCATGATGAAAATCCACTTCAGCCACTTCCAGCCCTTGTGAGTGGATCTCCTCCAGTTCGGTGGGGATCTGCGTCACCATCAGCAGATCTTCGGCGTGGGATCCCAGCCATTTGACAATGGACATGCCCTGTCGGCCGCCGCCAAATATGATGATGGACTTGCGGGGCATGGTGTTATTGGGTGGGGCCGTCATGGCTTCCTCCCCTTGATCCCGCGGAAGCGGCGCGGGCTGCGCAGCGCATAGGCTTCCTTGAAATGTGCCACGCTATCGTCGTAGCCAAATACCAGTAACAGATCCTCAGGCTCCAGCTCGAAGGCGGGATCGGGGTTGAAATAGAACCGCCGCTCACGCAGCCGGTAACTTCGCGGGCCGCTGGCAGGGGGACGCCCGGCCTCACGCACAATGCCAAACAGCAACAGCTTGCTCTTTTCGAAGGCCAGTACCCCGATAGGCTGGCCGACCAGCCAGGAGTCTGCGCTGACCCTGATGGCCTTGGTACCGACATCGTCGATACCTGTGAGCAGGCCGTACAGTGCTTCGAATGCGACCGGCTGGCCGACGAATTGTGCCGCAACCTGACCTGCCGTTTCGTAGGGTGCGACGGTGTGGTTGGCGCCGGCGCGTTGCAGCTTGATTTCGTTTTCCCGGCTGTTGGCGCGGGCGATGATTTCGATCTCCGGATTGAGCTGACGGGCCGACAACGTGATATAGACATTGCTGACGTCACTGCCGGTCAGGCTGAGGATGCGGTCGGCATTCTGGATATTCAGCCGGGTCAGCAGATCGTTTTCTTCAGCATTGCCGGTCAGGGCCAGATAACCCAATTGCTTGGCCAGGCGAATGCGGTCTTCATCGATGTCGATCACCAGAAAGCGCTCGCGGGACTGGTGCAGGTTTCTGGCCACTCCCTGGCCTACCCGCCCGAAGCCGCACAGAATGGTGTGATGTGAGCGACGTTCCAGTTCACCGTAGATCCGTTGTGCCGTGACCTGGGGAAGTTTTTCCGAGAATGCGGATACGATGATCGATGTCAGAAAGGATATGACGCCAATCCCGGTAATGATCAGCACCATGGCGACAACCCTGCCCTGGGTACTGACTGGCGTGATGTCGCCGTAGCCCACGGTACTGAGTGTAACAAAGGCCCAGTAGATGCCATCGAACAGCGTCCTGATGCTGGAGCCTTCGGCATCCACCTCGAAAATATAGATCGCCGTTGCCGAGGCAAAGATAACGAAAGCGAGGAAGGTGGCGAGGGTGAGCAACTCGATCCGCTTTTCTGCCAGTACACTGGTGAATTCATTGACGCTGCGGGTATAGCGCATCAACTTGAAAAGGCGAAACAGCAGGAAAATGCGCAATAGCCGGATCGAGCGATAGTCCGGCAGGATCGCCAGCAGATCGATGATCGCCATTGGTTGGGTCATGTAGTCCCACTTCTTACGCATGATTTCCGCCATCGCGGGGCGCAGCTGGAATGCCTTGTTGAAGAATTCGGCGCGCTCGTAGTGGTCAATGACGATCTTGTGAGTGTCGTTGTAGACCCAGAATCGCAGCAGGTACTCACTGATGAAGACGGTGATGGCAAAGCGCTCGAACAGGTCGGCTATGGGGCCGAGGTCGTTCTTTACCCCATAGATCAGGATGGCAATACTGCTGAGCACCAGTACGACCATCGAACCATCAAAGATCATGCGATAGCGCGAGCTGGGATTTTCCAGCAGATCAAAGGTGAAAAGCTTTACCCGCTGGTAGCGCCTGGATTCGGACAGACGATAGCTGATTTCGACGATCTTGTTGGTAATGGCCACAGCCGCTTTGTCGAGGTTAGGGAAGTTGGGAGGAATTTAGCAGATTGCGGAGGTCAGGGACATGTTGACTGTCGCCGGACAGGGCGCCGCGGCAAGTGGCTTCAGCATGGGCTCCTGGATTTGCTACAAGTGTGTTGCTGGTATTGGGGGCGCTTGTGTTCACTGCGGTGAGCTACCACATCGTTGGCAATTCAAGCTGTGGTCGCTTGGTGCTGAAGAATTGGGTGTCCCGGATGATGTGATGGTCATGATGGACTTTGATCTGAACCGTGACGTGTCGGTTGTTACTCCATCGAGTTAGGTTTGATGAGGTAAACAGTGAGGAGGCCATCAGACACAAAAAAGCCCGAGCAATGCTCGGGCTTTTGCTTTCATTTGCCAGACTCCTATTCTCCGACAGACTCCTAGCGTCAGATTCAAGCCGCCATTGCAGTGCGCATCTTCTTGAAGGCATTCTTTTCAAGCTGACGAATTCGTTCGGCGGATACGCCGTACTCTTCCGCCAGAGAATGCAGGGTCTCCTTGCCATCTTCGCTCAACCACCGGCGTCGCACGATATCACGACTACGCTCATCCAGATCTGCCAGCGCGCTGGCCAGTTGTGCCATGTTGTGGCTTTGCATGTCATCCTTCTCCAGCTGGGAGGCTGGATCGTCCGAATCATGCACCAAGTAGGCAACGGGTGAAGAGTAATCCTCATCGTCGTCTACTGGAAGATCGAAGCCAAGGTCACGGTTGCTGAGTCGGGATTCCATCTCCGCGACTTCTTCGGGCTTGACGCCAAGATCATCGGCAATGGATTTGATTTCCTTCTGGTTCATCCAGCCCAGGCGTTTCTTGGAGCTGCGCAGATTGAAGAACAACTTGCGCTGTGCCTTGGTAGTCGCAACCTTGACAATCCTCCAGTTGCGCAGGATGTATTCATGTATCTCGGCGCGAATCCAGTGAACGGCAAATGATACCAACCGTACATTCATTTCCGGATCGAAGCGTTTGACGGCTTTCATCAGGCCAATATTGCCTTCCTGCACCATGTCAGCCAGCGGCAGTCCGTAACCGGAGTATCCGCGTGCAATCTTGATGACAAAACGCAGGTTGTGCAATACGAGTGCGCGTGCTGCTTCCAGGTTGCCTGTCTTTTTCAGGTCGGTGGCCAGTTTGTATTCTTCTTCTTTGCTGAGCACCGGAAACTGGTGAGCAGCTTGAATGAAGCCATCGATATTGCCAGCTGCAACGGGCAGCAGGCCCGAATATAACTGTAATTCGTTGCTCATGTTCTAGTCTCCCAATATTTGGTGTATGGCAGTATTTTAGCACTCATCTGTATAGAGTGCTAACAATTAAGCGATATTCAACCCTAAGTCTTTGATAAATATCAAATGTTAGGCATGAAATTTCGCAGAATCTGCGAGTTTGATGGTGAGGTAGCCAGTGTCTCCCGGATACATTCAGTCAATTGGGCAATACCCAGGGATTTCTGGCAGATGCGGGTGATCCTCAAATCCGGGTCGAAGGTGGTCTCATCGACTTCATCGCCTGTCAGGACGATGATCGGGATATCCTCGAACCCCGGGGTTTGCCTGATTTCGGCAATGAATGCAGAGCAGTGGTCGTCAGGCAAAGCCTTGGCTGTGGTGATCAGTGAGATCTCTTGGCGATGCAGTTTGGCCAGAGCCTGATTGGCGCTGGCGGCATGAATGACTTCCAGATGCGGACCCTTGAGCTTGAGTTCGAGCATTTTGCGGGTTGCCTTGGAGCTGTCTACGATCAGGACTCTTTGGAGCATGGGCGCCGGAATGTAAGATGGTGTGCCATCATCGTAGCGGGTGTGGCCGATCAAATAAAGTTGTAGGCATTCATTGTGTTATCAGTATCACTGAAACTGCTCTCAGGGCTGTATTCCCTTCAGCAGGGAATTCAGGCTGATACGGGCAGACAAGAGGCTGAGGATGACACCCAGCAGAAAGAGGGTGAAGATGAAATTTATTCCCAGCTCCAGTGAGAGGGGTGTGCCGTAGAGCCTTGACAGCTCGCTGAGGTGAGGCCTCAGACCCATGAAGGCGATGGCGACCAGCAGTGCGGCAAACAGTGCGCCCAACCCCCCAAGCATGATGGCATGGTAGTGAAAGGGGCGCTGAATATAGTGGTCGCTGCCGCCCACCAGTTTGATGACTTCTATTTCGTTGCGATGGCGCAATACTTCGATGCGCAGGCCGTTGTAGATGACCAGCGCTACCAGGAATGCAAACAGTAGTGCTGTCATCAGTGCAAAGCGTTCGATCGCGTGTAACGTTGCAAACAGTGTGCTCATCCATTCCTGATTCAAGGCCACAGATGCCACTTCAGTCATTGATTCCACCTGCTGCTTTAATCGCTGCAGAGTTTCCACGCGATCCAGTTTGCCGTCGGGATGAATGACGAGTACGGCTGGCAGCGGGTTATCGGGCAGGAGTTCGATGATGTCTTCCATGCCACTGCTCTGGCGAAAGTTCTCCAGCGATTCAGCACGGGTGATGACGTCCACATGATCGATCTTCGGGTTCTTCTCCAGCTCGGTTGCCAGGGTGTGAAGCTGCTTGCCATCGATATGGAGTTTCATGAAGGCCGTCAGTTGACGACCATCGTGATCGCCAAGGTTGCTGCTGATGGCATTGACCGTGAGGAATATGGTGCTTGGCAGTGCCAGCGCGATGGCAATGGCCAGGATGGTTAGCAGGGTGCTGACAGGGTTGGATAGCATGTGGTTGATGGCTGTTTTCAATGCCAGACGATGCTGGTGCAGCCAGGAGAGGAGATGCTCGCGTGAAAGATTGGGGGCCTGCAGCTTCATACCCGGTCATACTCCTCGACCAGCTGGCCCTTGTCGAGGACGATGATCCGCTTGCCGAAATGATAGATCAGTGACTGGTCATGAGAGGCGATCAGCACCGTCACTCCCACCTGATTGAAATCGACGAACAGCCGCATGATCTCCGCAGAGAGTTCGGGGTCGAGATTGCCGGTAGGTTCATCGGCCAGCAGGATGGCGGGCTTGTTGACCACGGCACGGGCGATGCCTACCCGCTGCTGCTGGCCGGCGGACAGGGATCGGGGGTTGCTGTTTTCCCGCTTGAGCAGGCCGACCTTGTCCAGTGCAGCGCGCACCCGGCGGGAGATGGTGCGTTCATCCAGGCCGGTAATCCGCAGCGGCAGGGCGACGTTTTCAAACACATTGCGGTCGGTCAGCAGGCGATGATCCTGAAAGATGATGCCGAGCTTCTGCCGGTAGCGGGGAATACCGATATCCGGTAGCCTGGTCATTTCATGGCCGTTGATCTTCAGGCTGCCGCGGGTAGGGCGCTCGATCAGGGCAATGAGCTTGAGCAGCGTGCTTTTTCCGGCGCCGGAGTGGCCGGTAAGAAAGGCCAATTCGCCACGCTGGATCTGGAGATTGACATCCAGCAACGCTTCCTGACTCCCGGCATAACGCTTGCCGAGGTGGCGACATTCGATGATGGGGGGCATTGCGGCTATTGATCCACGGCCAGCAGGGCTTCGACAAACTCACTGGCGTTGAAGGCGCGCAGATCCTCGATCTGCTCGCCCACACCGATGAAGCGGATTGGCAGGCCCAGTTTTTCGGCCAGTGCAAAGACGATGCCACCCTTTGCCGTGCCATCGAGCTTGGTGATGGCAATGCCGGTCAGGCCAATGGCCTCGTTGAAGGCTTCGGCCTGCCGCAGTGCATTCTGTCCGGTGCTGCCATCGACCACCAGCAGGGTTTCATGGGGTGCGGCCTCGTCCAGTTTGCCCATGACCCGTTTGATCTTCTTCAGCTCTTCCATCAGGTTGTCCTGGGTATGCAGGCGACCTGCGGTATCAGCGATCAGCACGTCGATACCCTTCGATTGTGCGGATTGCAATGCATCAAAGATGACTGAGGCGCTGTCGGCACCGGTCCCCTGTGAAACCACAGGCACATCATTGCGATCACCCCAGACCTGGAGCTGCTCTACCGCTGCGGCACGGAAGGTATCTCCCGCCGCCAGCATGACGCTATGGCCCTGGTTGCGGAAATGGTGTGCCAGTTTGCCAATGGAGGTGGTTTTGCCCGCGCCATTGATGCCGGCCACCAGAATCACAAACGGCTTTTTGGGAATATCGACCTGCAAGGGCTGGTCGCAGGGCGCAAGCAGGTCGACCATGGTCTCGCCCAGCGCCTGGTAGAGATGTTCGCCATCGCTGAGCTGCTTGCGCTTTACCTGGTCGGTCAGTGAGTCGATGATACGCGTGGTGGCTTCGATGCCGACATCCGCCATCAACAGCCGGTTTTCCAGCTCCTCGAACAACTCGGCATCGATGGTTTTCTTGCCGAGCACAAGATTACTCATTCCCGAGGTGAGCGTATCCCCGGTTTTTGCCAGGCCGGCCCTGAGCCGATTGAAGAAGCCTTTGGAGCGCTTTTCTTCTTTTGCCGGCTGCTCGTTTTGTGAGGTTTTTTTCTTGAAACCAAACATTTCTGGTTTACTCTATGGCTGGTTTTATTGACGCGTAATGCTATCACCTCAAGGTGGAGAACACATTAATGGCAAGGATTATAGCGGTATTTGCGCTGTTTGCAGCCTGTCTGGGCGCAAATGCGCAGGCAGCCGGAACGGTGCAGGAATACCAGTTGGAAAACGGCATGAAAGTGCTGGTCAAGGCGGATCACCGCGCACCGGTGGCGGTGTCTCAGGTGTGGTATCGGGTGGGCTCCAGTGACGAGCACAGTGGCATTACCGGGATATCCCATGTGCTGGAACACATGATGTTCAAGGGCACCCAGGCTTATCCAGCCGGGCGTTTCTCCGAGATCATTGCGGCCAACGGGGGTGAGGAGAATGCCTTTACCAGCCGTGACTACACGGCGTATTACCAGTTCATGGGCGGAGATCGACTGGAGACGGCCTTCGAGCTGGAGGCTGATCGCATGCGCAATCTGCTGCTGCCCGAGGACGAGTTCGACAAGGAGCGTCAGGTAGTGCGCGAGGAGCGTTTCATGCGCACCGATGACAAACCGGAATCGCTGACGTATGAGCGTTTCAACGCTATCGCATCACTCAATGGCCCCTATCACAACCCGGTGATTGGCTGGGATGAAGATTTGCGTGCCCTGACAGTGGATGACCTGCGTCACTGGTATGAAACCTACTACTCACCCAACAATGCCACACTGGTTGTGGTGGGTGATGTCGAGCCGAAGAAGATTCTGGCGCTGGCGAAAAAGCATTTCGGCAAACTCAAGCCCAGCAAGCTGCCTGAGGTCAAGCCACGGCAGGAGACGCCCCAGCGCGGTGAGCGCCGTATCAGCATCCATGCGCCGGCGAAGGTGCCTTATGTCCTGATTGGCTACCAGGTGCCGGTATTGAAGACCGCCGAGGAGGCCTGGGAGCCGTATGCGCTGGATGTACTCGCCGGTATTCTTGATGGCGGCTCCAGCTCGCGGCTTTCTAAAGAGTTGATCCGCAAGCAGGAAATCGCGGCCTCGGCCTCAGCGGGTTACAACCTGACCAGCAAGTATCAGGGGTTGTTCCTGCTCGATGCCAATCCAGCGGAAAAATACAGTATCGAGGAGGTCGAAAAAGCGCTGTATGAGCAGGTTGAAAAGGTCAGAACCGAGCTGGTTTCGGCTGCTGAGCTCAAGCGTGTCAAGGCGCAGGTCATTACCTCAAAGGTTTATGAACTGGACTCGGTACGGCAGCAGGCCAATCAGATGGGTGCGCTGGAATCGGTAGGTCTGGGCTGGCAGCTGATGGAGGAATATCCAGATCGGGTGCAGGCGATCACCGCGGAGCAGGTACGTCAGGTGGCCGAAAAATATCTGATCGCTCAGCACAAGACGGTGGCCGTTCTGGTGCCGCAAGAAATCAAGCAGGAAGAGCAAAAGGAGTCTGCCGGTGAAAACTGATCAATGGATACAGTGGTTGTGGGTCATCGTCTTGCTGTTTGCCGGTATGCAGAGTGTCTCTGCCGGACCGAAGATCCAGCACTGGACAACAGAGAACGGCATGCCGGTCTATTTCGTCCCGGCGACCGATCTGCCAATGATCGATATACGCATCACCTTTGCCGCCGGTAGTGCGCGTGATGGCAAGCAGCCCGGCATCGCAGCCCTGACCAGTGCCATGTTGATGCAGGGAGCCGGTGGGATGTCGGCGGATGAGATTGCCCAGGCATTCGAGGATGTTGGTGCGCAAGTAGGACGCGGGGCGCTGCGCGACATGTCGTGGTTGTCACTGCGCACCCTGTCGCAGGCTGATTACTTCGAGCCGGCGATAGAGGTCTTCTCCAAGGTGTTGTGGCAGCCTGATTTTCCGGCAGCGGATTTCGTCCGCCTGCAGAACCAAACGCTGCTGGCCATCAAGGCCGGTGAGGCCAGTCCGAGCAAAATTGCCAGCAAGGCTTATTACAAGGCGCTGTATGGCGATCATCCCTATGGCAGCCCGGTCGAAGGTACACAGACATCGGTCAAGGCGCTGACAACCGGTGATCTGCAGGCATTTTATCAGCGCTATTTCGTGGCGCGTAATGGCGTGATGGCGATGATTGGTGATCTGACACGGGAGCAGGCCGAAAAGCTGGCCGAGAAGCTCAGTGCAGGGTTGAAACCGGGCAAGGCAGCCGGGCCGGTACCCGCTGTGCCGGCATTGCAGGAAGCCCGGGATATCCGCATTCCGTTTCCCTCACGTCAGGCACATGTCTACATGGGGCATCCCGGTATCGAACGAGGCAATCCCGACTATTACCAACTCTATCTGGGCAACCATGTGCTGGGTGGTGGCGGCTTCAATTCGCGTCTGGTCAAGGAGGTACGCGTCAAACGGGGTTATGCCTATTCGGTCTACAGCTATTTTCTGCTGATGGCTGCGCCGGGGCCCTACCAGATTGCCATGCAGACGCGCGGTAGCCAGGTGGATGATGCCATCAAGGTGACCCGCGAGACCCTGGCGAAGTTCATCGAGTCCGGGCCGACGGCTGAGGAGATATCCGCAGCCAAAAAGAACATTACCGGCAGCTTCCCTTTGCGTATTGCCAGCAACAGCAGCATTGTCGAATACATGGCGCTGATCGGTTTCTATCATCTGCCGCTCGATTATCTGGATACCTTCTCCGATCATATCGAGGCGGTCAGGATCGAGGATATCGTCAAGGCCTTCAAGCAGCATGTCGATCCGGACAAGATGGTGACGGTGGTTGTGGGTGGCGATACGAAGGCGGATTAAAAGGCCGTTGCGATCTGGCAGTAACGGCGTTGTCAGAATCATCGGTGGGCAATGGCGGGGTCGCAAGTTGATGTTTCATGCGGCGGAGGGGCTGCGCCCTACCGGAGACCGGATGCGTGAAACCCTGTTCAACTGGTTGCAGCCCCGGATCGAGGGCGCGAAATGCCTGGATCTGTTTGCCGGTAGTGGGGCACTAGCGTTCGAAGCGGCATCGCGGGGAGCTGCGCGGGTGCTCATGGTGGAAAGCAATCCGGCTACGGTGCGGCAGCTGTACTCCCAGATCACGCTGTTTCAGGGGGGCAGCCTGGTGATTCAGCAGGGTTCGGCGCTGGAATACCTGCAGCAGCTGAAGGAGCCGCAGGATGTCATCTTTCTTGATCCACCCTTCCACAGTGATCTGTTGCGGCAGAGTCTGCAACTGATCGACCCGCCGCGGCACTTGCGTCGCGGAGGTCGGATCTACCTGGAGTATCCGTCGCGCAGCGAGCCGGAACTGCCGTCCGGTCTGGTGTTTCAGCGGCAGAAAAAGGCCGGTGAGGTTGGCTATGGTCTCGCCGGGTTCGATCAGGCATGATAGCGCGATGATTGTTCTCTATCCCGGTACCTTCGACCCGATTACCCATGGCCATACGGACCTGATCCGGCGTGCAACCGGGCTGTGTGACAAGGTGATCATCGCAGTTGCGGTCAGCAAGAAAAAGGATCCCTGTTTCCCGCTGGAAGAGCGGGTGGCGTTAGTCGAAAAGGCCACTGCGCATCTGTCGAAGGTCGAGGTAAGGCACTTTTCCGGGTTGACCGTGGATTTTGCCCGGGAAGTGGGTGCCAAGGCCATCCTCCGTGGATTGCGAGCGGTATCGGACTTTGAATACGAGTTCCAGATGGCGAGCATGAATCGCAACCTGAACCCCGATGTGGAATCTCTGTTCCTCACACCGGCAGAGAAATTCGCCTTTGTATCTTCCAGCCTGGTAAGGGAAATTGCACGCATGGGCGGAGACGTGTCACACTTCGTCGATCCTGCGGTCAGGGCGGCGCTGGTGAAGTACTGCGAAATAGAATAGGTACCGGCAGGTTGGCATACCCGGGGTTAACCCTTTGATATCTGTCATTCACTTATGGCCTGCAACGGTAGTAACGTCAGGCGCATATTGAGGAGAAAAAAACTATGGCATTGACGATTACCGACGAATGCATCAATTGTGATGTATGTGAGCCCGAGTGTCCCAACGAGGCCATCTACGCCGGCGATGAAATTTACGAGATTGATCCTGACAAATGTACGGAATGTGTGGGCCACTATGATGAGCCGCAATGTATCGAAGTCTGTCCGGTCGACTGTATCATCGTCGATCCGGAGCACACGGAAACAAAAGAAGAGTTGATGGCAAAATATGAAAAGCTGACCGGCGGTTGAGCGGGTTAGTGATGATTCAATCCATCTGCAAGGGGCTCCTGACGGGAGCCCTTGTTGTTTCTGTCCTGCTGGCTTCTGCGGTGGCTGCCGACAGGCCGGGGCAGGCCGGTATTGCAACCGCACATCCATTGGCAACGCAGGCCGGGATGGAGATTTTGCGGCAGGGCGGGAACGCCTTTGATGCTGCGGTTGCCGTCAGCGCTGTGCTGGCCGTGGTCGAACCCTATTCTTCCGGGTTGGGTGGGGGTGGTTTCTGGCTGCTGCATCGCGCCGGTGATGGCCTCGACGTAATGATTGATGGTCGAGAGAAAGCGCCGTTGGCAGCCAGTGCCGACATGTATCTGGATGCCGAAGGTGAGGTTGTCGATGGACTGTCGATCAATGGTGCGCTGGCAGCCGGCATTCCCGGTGAACCCGCGGCATTGGTGCATATCGCCAGGCGTTATGGTCGGTTGCCGCTACGCACATCGCTGAAGCCGGCCATCGAAATTGCCGAGCAGGGCTTCCCGGTCGATGAGGTCTATCTGAAAATGGCGGGCTTTCGCCAGCAAGCTATCGCCAGCTCGGAGGCGGCCAGCAAGGTGTTTCTGCAGGCGGGGAAGCTGCCGACGAAGGGTGCGCTGATTCGACAGCATGATCTGGCCTGGACGCTGCGCCAGATGGCTGATCGGGGCAGGGACGGTTTCTACGCAGGTGCGGTAGCCGACAAGCTGGTTGCCGCAGTGAAGCAGGCGGGTGGGATCTGGCAGCTGCGGGATCTGCTTGAGTATCGGGTAGTCGAACGCAAGCCGGTGATCGGCCGTTATCGCGGCACTACCGTAACCACAGCGGCTTTGCCTTCATCGGGAGGCATCGTATTGCTGGAGATGTTGAATCAGCTGGAAGGTTACGACTTGCATGGGCTCGAAGAAGTGGATCAGGTTCATCTGCTGATCGAAGTCATGCGACGGGCTTACAGGGACAGGGCCGAGTATCTGGGAGACAGCGATTTCGTAAGGGTGCCGCAGGCCATGCTGCTGGACAAGCGCTACGCTGCGGGTCTCCGCCAGTCGATCAATCGCCAGCGGGCGACACCCAGTGATGCATTGGCTGCCACCGCGCCGCAGACTTCGCAGGGTCGGCATACCACGCACTTTTCCATTATCGACAGGGACGGCAACCGGGTGGCTGCCACTCTTTCGATCAACTACCCTTTTGGTTCCGGATTTGTGGCGGCGGGAACCGGTGTGCTGCTCAATGATGAAATGGATGATTTTGCGGCGCGACCAGGGACGCCGAATGTCTATGGACTGGTTGGCGCCCAGGCCAATGCCATCGCGCCGGGCAAGCGGATGCTCTCCTCCATGTCACCCACATTCCTGCAGAACCGCGATCGCCTGGCCGTGATGGGTACGCCGGGTGGCAGTCGAATCATTACCATGGTGTTGCTGGGTGCGTTGGCCTTCAATGAAGGGGCGTCAGCCAGGGAAATTGTCGCCATGCCCCGCATTCACCATCAATACCTGCCGGATACCATTCAGCTGGAGCCGGGAGCGCTCTCACCATCCGCCATCGCCGCTCTGGAAAAGCGGGGGCATACAATTCGCAAACTCGATGATACCTATGGCAACATGCAATTAGTCATCTGGAATCGGCGGCAGCAGCACATCGAAGCCGCTTCCGATCCCCGGGGGATTGGTCGGGCGGTGGTGGATGATGAGGGATTCAGGTGATAGATTGTTACACAGGGATACGCCGTGGATCGTCTAACATCTTGATTGTGCTACGATCCGAGACCGGCGCGGAACGTCGTCGTTCTTCAATTGAGTGAGGTTTAGAGGATGAAAATCAGATTTTTAACGAGTGCAGTAGTTTTGGGAATGGCCCTGATATTGGGTGCTGCGGCTCATGCAGAGTCGGCGTGCAAGGGGTTGTCCAAGAACAAATGTGGTAGCGGTTGCACCTGGGTGGACAGCTACAAGACCAAGACGGGTAGCAGCGTGAGTGGTTATTGCCGTACCAAGCCAGGCAAGGCCGGGGCTGCGGCAGCAACCAAGGCAAAAGGCAAGGCTGCTGGAGCCAAGGCGAACATGAAGGACAAGGCGAAAGGCAAGGCCGCCGCGGCCAAGGGCAGTGCAGCAAAGGATGCCAGCAAGGACAAGGCAAAGGCCATGAAGTCCAAGGCGAAGGAGAAAGCCAAAAAGGCTGAAAAGAAAGCCAAGAGCAAGGCCAAGGATAAGGTGAAAGGCAAGGCGAAGGAGCAGTCCAAGAAGTTAAAAGGCAGTAAATAGGCCTATTGCTGAAGTAACCCCGTCTTATTCATGGTGGCGGCTAAAGCCTATGATAAGTAAATGAAAACAATGACAAACCCTTGGCAGTCCCATTTCACCCAAATGGTGAGAGGCTTTTGCCTATCAGGGCTGTGGCTTGTTCGGGCGCGCCTGCGCTTGCTCTTCGCTCAAGTTGTAGCTATTGCTACAAATTTCGCTCCAGAGCAGCGCCCAGACGCACCAGTCCAGCGCCAGGATCCACGATCCATCATGAATAAGACGGGGTAACTGCTCAGCGAGTGGTTACTTCCTGAAAAGTTGAACAAAGCCCTGTTTGTCAGGGCTTTGCTTTGGGCAGGTAAAGAAACGACACCTGGCAGTGGGCGAAAAACGGGGCAGGCATCACTGGAATTGGAAAATGGTGCCTCTCCGGACAGAGGCGCTCATCTTCAGTTTAAGTCCGACAGGCTCCTGATCCCCGTGTCATGAAAACAGCTGCTTTTCGATCACGCTGCAGAGGCAGTGGATCACCAGCAGGTGGCTTTCCTGGACATAGGCGGTGGATTTGGCCGGGATGCGGATTTCGATATCGGTAGTTTCCAGCAGGGGCGCCAGTTTGCCCCCATCCTTTCCTGTCAGCGCGATGACCCACATCCCTCGGGCGTGGGCGGCTTTCACTGCGGTGATGATGCTGGGTGAGTTGCCGCTGGTGCTGATGGCGAGCAGGCAGTCGCCGGGCAGGCCCAGCGACAGTATCTGGCGGGCAAAGATATGCTCGTAGTCATAATCATTGGCGATGGAGGTCAGTGTCGAGCTGTCGGTGGTCAGTGCAATGGCGGGCAAGCCGGTGCGGTCGGCTTCGAAACGGTTGAGCAGCTCGGAAGAAAAATGCTGGGCATCGGCAGCTGATCCGCCATTGCCGCAGCTCAATACCTTGTGACCGTTGCGCAGTGCATCGGAGAGTTTGATCGAGGCTTGTTCGATAAAGGGAGGCAGTAGCTCAAGTCCCCGCTGCTTGACTTCTATACTGGCTGCAAAGCGATCGCGAATATGCTGGATGGTCATGGTCTGTCAGTACTCCATTTCAAAGGCGCGTTTGATCCAGTTGATGTCATCATCGCCATTGATGGCAACCACATCGAAGCGGCAGGCGGTGTCGAGCTTCTTCTGTTGCAGATAGCTTAGCCCGGTTTTGATGATTTTCCCGATTTTTTTCCGGTCGATACTGGCTGCCGCACCACCAAACTGCTTGTTGCGGCGATAGCGCACCTCGACGAATACCAGCGTCTGGCCATCCTGCATGATCAGATCGATCTCGCCATGCCGGCTGTGGAAGTTGCTCTCCCTGTGTGTCAGCCCCTGTTCTTGCAGATAGGTGAGCGCGCGGTTCTCCTGTTGCCGGCCGCGCCACAGGGTTTTCATTGGGACAAGGGTGCTGCGAATTGTGGTTGACCGCTACCCGCCGGGTGGAGTGTCTTTGCCCGTCCCCGACTGAACCGGGCCCAGCCGAGTTGGCGGTGAATCCGGTTTCTGCCATCCAGTGTCAGAATGCCGGACAGGGCCCTCACCTGGTTGGCGGTCATGCTCTCCTGGCGTAACCGTGGCGCTGCGCTTAGTGCGTCATAGCCAAAGGCGAACAACCGTGGGTGGTGTCGCGTGGTTTCATCCAGCTCTTCGGGCTTTGGTGCGCCGGGTGCGGCTTCGTTCAGTAACCATGGGATTTCGGTAAAGGAGAGGCGGTTGAGATCGCGGTTGGCACTGGGGTCGGGGAAACCATCATAGACGTGAGAGGTGGCATAGACCGGTAGTGAATTGATGAAGTGGAACTTGATCAGTGGCATCAGCAGGCGGGCCTGCTTGGGACTGGCAGCAAAGAAGATCGCTTCGGCATCGACGCCGTTGAGATGGGTCTTGGAATTGGGTTTCAGCGCCCGCTTGATCATATTGGAGTATTCGTTGCTGCCGGGTTTAAATCTGCCGGTTGCCACCACTTCGCCGCCGTTGGCCTGTGTCTCTTCCCGGAAGGCTTGCAGTATCCGTTCGCCCCACTCTCCAGCCGGTACGAGGATGGCCAGCCGGGTATGACCATCGGCCAGCATCTGCCTTGCCGCCTGTCGTGCCTCATCTTCGGGTAGCAGCGCAAACTGAAACAGGTTGGGATTGGCAAATTCAGGGTTCTTGCCGTAGTTCAGGGAGATGACCGGAACGGTCAGTGGCAGGCGTGTCAGTGCATCCACTCTGGCCTTGTCCATCGGGCCGATAATGAGTTCGGCGCCTTCGATCACGGCCTGATCATACAGTTCCTGAATGGGTGTGCCTGCTGCTGTGTCATAGACCTTGATATTGGTGCCGGGCAGTTGATATTTCGCAGCCATGATGCCTTCCAGAATCACGTTGGCCAGACTGGCCAGTGGCCCGCTGGTCGGGATCAGGACTGCGACCCGGTTGATCTGCGTCGGTAGCGTGGCCGCATTGTCAATTGTGCCCGGGCCTCTCAGTGCGTTGAAATAGTCGGGATAGGCGGGGTGGTTTCGGTAAGTCAGTTCCCACTGTGCCAGCTGATTATCCAGGGCTTCGGGAGAATCTGCCGTGGTCTTGGCGATATAGGCAAGCTCGGTCCATCCCTTTTCGATGGGAGAGAGTGGTTGTGCGAGACGGCGGGAAAGGTCCTGGGAGGAGTGTGTCATCAGCTCGTTCCAGGTTCGATCGAAATCCCGGGTGAAGCGGGTGTCCGTCGAGTCTCTCCTAGGTATGCGGGGGGAGGCCTGTGTTTGGGGTTTCAGGCCGGTTTTTTCCCTGGCTTCTTCGAGCAGCGTGGCAATGGTGCGTTGCAGTTTGGTGGGTGCGCTACTGCTTGGAAAATCGAGCTTTTGCAGGACGGTTGCATAATCGGCGTGGCTGCGGGCAATCCTGGCGGCGATCAGGCGGGCATGGATCAGCGTGACATGATCCAGTGAGGATTCGTCCAGTGTTGCCAGAATCCTTGATGCCTGGTCGCTGTTGCCGGCGAACCATGCCATTTCTGCAGCCTTGACACGCCATTTCTCTCCGTCTGCCCTGGGCAGCTTGGCCGCCGTCAGCAGATACATGTCGCTGGCCTGCTGATAGTTTCCCTGTTTTTCATACAGCCGTGCCTGGCGGATAGGGGTATCATCCAGTGATGCCGGGGCCGCTACGGACGCGGGGTGCAGCAGCAACAGAATCATTGTGACAACAAGGTAGTGGAAGGCTGAAGAGAGGTTCTGCTGGTACATACAATCCCTGGGGAAAATTTCGAATGCGCGCATTTTATCTCAATTTCGCTGCCGTGGTTTTATTATCCTGTCTTATTCATGGAGGGGGTGGATCCTGGCGCCGGGGGGGGAGTGTTTGCGCACCGTGCTGGGATGAAAGTGGGCAGGGTCCAGAACAAGCCTGTCACCAGGAATGAGGCGGGATACTCTTCGCAGTGGCAGAATGTGGCGGGTTCCAGTCGATTCGAGCTGGGCAGGGGGAGGAAAACGGGTGAGGTGTGGTATTTTTGGCAGGATTTGAAGGTTCGAGTGGTATAGGAGCCTGTCGGACTTAACGCTGTTTGGCTGCGACCGCAGGAAGTGCCCTTGGGGTGCAAATCTCTGGATGGCGATTAACTCAGCTTATCCTGTTCGTCAAATAGCTCTGCTATTCTTCTCACACGATAAACAGACTTAATTGACCCCCAGTGATTTTCGCTTCAAACGGTTAAGTCTGACAGGCTCCTGGGAGCCTGTCCGAGAATAGTAATCGTAGCGAGGGAAAGCCATATTAGGCCATTTTTTTCACTGATTTGAGGAGAATATTGGCTATATTTGACGAAAACCAGGGGGAAAAAGGGCCAAAATGGCTTTTCCGCAGTAGGCTTCCTATTCTCTGACAGGCTCCTAGCATCCCCAATTTCGTAACAAGGCGAGTGATGAGCGAAAGGCAACAGACAGGCACCTTATATGTAGTGGCTACACCCATTGGCAATCTGGGTGACATCACAGCCAGAGCTGTGGAGGTACTGGGTGCCGTCGGCTTGGTGGCTGCGGAGGATACACGCCATACTGCAGGTCTGCTGGCGCATCTGGGGCTGAAGAAGCCGCTGCTCAGTCTGCACAGCTTCAATGAGGCTGCGCGGGTTGAGCAGGTATTGCATACGTTGCGGGAGGGCACTTCGGTAGCGCTGGTGTCCGATGCGGGTACGCCATTGATCAGCGACCCGGGCTTTCCGCTGGTACGAGCAGCGCGTGCGGAAGGCCTTGTCGTATCACCGTTACCGGGTCCCAGTGCGTTGGTGGCGGCGTTGTCGGTATCCGGTTTGCCCTGTGACCGCTTTGTCTTCGAGGGCTTTCTTCCTGCCCGGCAGGGGGCGCGCAAGGCGCACTTGGCATCACTGGTCGATGAAGCGCGCAGTATGGTGTTCTACGAATCTCCCCACCGCATTGAAGCCTGTATCAGGGATATGGCCGAAGTGATTGGGGCTGACCGGGAGGTGGTGCTGCTGCGGGAGCTGACCAAGACATTCGAACAGATTCATGCGGCTACGCTGGCTGGCATGATCGACTGGCTGGCTGCTGACAGCAATCACCGGCGCGGGGAATTCGTGATCGTGCTGGCTGGTCGCAAACTTGAATTGCCGGGAATCGAGGCACAGCGGGCGATGTTGAAGGTCCTGCTGGAATACATGAGTGTCAAGGATGCCGCAGCTGTGGCATCCCGTCTCACCGGGGTGTCACGGCGAATGCTTTATCAGATGGCAGTCGAACTCAGGGATTGATATGATGTTCCCCAGAGCTGGCCAGGCAATCGCGGCCCCGCAAGGGGCGGAGGAAAGTCCGGGCTCCGCAGGGTAGGGTGCCAGGTAACTCCTGGGCGGCGCAAGCCGACGGAAAGTGCAGCAGAGAGCAGACCGCCGATGGCTCGCAAGAGCACAGGTAAGGGTGAAAGGGTGCGGTAAGAGCGCACCGCGCAGGTGGCAACACGCTGTGGCATGGTAAACCCCACCCGGAGCAAGGCCAAATAGGGGCGCAACAGGTGTGACCCGCACTGCGCCCGGGTAGGCTGCTTGAGGGAGTTGGCGACAGCTCTCCCAGATGAATGATTGTCCTCGACAGAACCCGGCTTATCGGCCAGCTCTTTTTTTTCTGCTCCAAGTCTCGAATGTTCTCCATTGTTTTGCTCGAAGCACTCGCCTCCTTGTGGCCTAGCTCCACGATTTCCGTTCCGGCAAGGCTGGCAATGGGTGGATTCGCCTGCGTTCCTCAAACGATCGAGCCTGACAGTTCAAATGACACACTAAATCTGTTGTACGGGCTGGCGTGCTTTGGTGAATCCGGCTCATTGATTTGGTTTTGCAAACCCCCTGTTTTGCTACCCCGATATGTGATTGTTAAATAGCGTCAGAAGTATGGCGGGGGTTCTGCCTGCAAGATGCTTCCACACCACTGCATTTCATGATGTAAATCTTCAAGAATCATTCCTAATAGCATGAAAATGCGAAGATTTGTGAACATTGATTTTTGTGATCCTCTTCCTCTCCAGCCGTCATTAAGCCATTGTTTCTTAAAGGGAAGCGGCAAGGTGTTGCCTTGACGTGGAAAAAAGTGGGGACTATAGTGTGAATATGTGGTGAATGGTGGAATATAGTGGTGTAAAAGCCATATAGAGCAAGCACAATGTATCGCGGCGCAACCCATTTGAATCTGGATGAAAAGGGTCGATTTTCGATGCCTGCCCGATACAGGGAGGAGATTCTTGCGTCTTGTGATGGTCGCCTGGTGATTACGGTGGATACTGCGCATTGCCTGATGGTGTACCCCTACCCGCAGTGGGAAAAGATCGAGGCTGCCCTGATGTCCCATCCCAATATGGACAAGCAGGTGCGCCGGCTGCAGCGGTTACTGGTTGGTTATGCAGCTGAATGTGACATGAGTGCGCAGGGGCGGATTCTGGTTTCTCCCTCGCTGCGCAAGTTTGCGGGGCTTGACAAGCAGGTGACGCTGGTCGGGCAGGGCAACAAGTTTGAGTTGTGGGATGCGGCGCGTTGGGAGATGCAGACCGAACTATGGCTCAAGGAAGAAGACGAGTTGGAAGGTACCAGTGATGCGTTGATGTCACTGTCACTTTGATGATGCAGGCAAACGGACAACATGTTCCGGTGCTGTTCGAGGAGGCACTGGAAGCGCTGCGTATCCATGCTGATGGTCGTTATTTGGATGGAACGTTTGGCCGGGGTGGGCATGCTCGCGGCATTCTGGAAAGAATGGGTAGTGAAGGGGTTCTGTACGCGATAGACAAGGATCCTGATGCAGCCGCAGAGGCCGCCCGGTTGGCGCTGGAGGAAGAGCGTCTCGAATTTTGCAAAGGGAGTTTTGCACAGATGGATGAGCTGCTGGAGGCACGGCCGGGTTTCAACGGGCTTGACGGTATTCTGCTGGATCTTGGGGTTTCTTCTCCCCAGCTG
>CAYTPO010000159.1:0-23356 GCA_964439815.1 uncultured Thiotrichales bacterium | reverse complement strand
TCCATTTCTCCAGTTTGTTCAGATAGATGCGACCAATCAGATTGAGACCAATTTTCTTCAGACCTGCCTCTGACCGATTCGCACCCTTGATGGTGTCAAATCGGAAACCGTTTTGCACCTTGAGTTCCGAGAGCATTGCCTCCCGGTTTGTCCAATGACCGGTATAGTAGAGGGCCATGTCCAGCATTTCCATATCGGGTCCCGTGATGAAGCGTGAGAGAGGTTTTCCCCAATTGAGGAATCCGATGGAGACAAGCAGTTTGGCCGCGGCTTCCTCGATTGGTGCAATATAGGGTCTGACAAAGTCAAACATGACGACAGACGGCAGATAGTTGTTTGGCACCTCTGTGTTGTGAATATCCAGAGGTAATTTGTAGCCGGTATTGCGAATTTCAAAACCCTTGAAATTGACCGCCAAACCTCTGCTATGGTAGTTCCTCATTTTAACCGGGAAGGTATCATAGTCTCCTGAAGTCGCAGCGGTTTGCATGGCTTGCAGGACATCCGAGAGTTTTTCCAGTAGTAATGGATAATATTGCCAGAACAATTTGTCATCGAGACGCAACAGCTCGTCTATCGTGATCAGTTCGATATGTTCAAACACATTGAGCAGATGCCGTTTATCCGTAAAGAGCAGCGGAGGCACCGTGACGATCTTGCCAAGAATGCGGTGCGCGGCAAGAGCACCTTCATATTCATATTTCAAGTGTTCCCGGTGAGGGGTTTTGGTGCGGTCTATATATTGCTTGACGAAGCACTTCGTTTCGGGTGCACCGACATTTGTGCAAGTGCCAGTACCGACTCGGGACCAGTTTCTCTGGTTGACCTCTCGCAACTGGATCTTTTGTGCGTGCGCCTTGTCCTGCCCGGATCGACCAGGATAGAAGACTCCATTCACCTCGATGCTCCTGGGGACCAGTATTGGAATAGTATTTTGTGACTGCTCTTGCTCTGTTGCAGGATTGATTTTCCGATTGTGTAAAAGTTGCGTGTTCATTGGTTGAGACATTCCATATTTCTCCAGAGTTTTCGCCATTTTTTATAATGCTGCCCATACAACCTTCTTTATATGCAGCATCATTGTGTCGAAATCTTCATCGGTAGAGATACTGACGACAGGGGTTTTGTAGAATGCAGGCTTGTATTTCATGGCGTGGCGTAGTTTCACATAATCGGTCGTCTGTTTCGGACCCTTCTTGTTTCTCCTGAGATTCCGTTCAATGGCTTTTTCAGTGGACACCGTCAGCTCCAGAACGAGATCAGGTGGACAAATATCGCTGTATATGCGCCTTTCTATCTTCATGAGGAAACGCTTGACCGGTGAGGGCTCTGCCGCAATGGCCTCATCCCTGAAGGTAGCGCCATCGATTGCTCCAACCAGATCGGAGGGATAACGGTCGGAAATGATGATCTTTCCATTGCGAGCGTTTTTCCATGCCTTTCCGAGTTGCGCTCGTCGATCCCAGGCGAGCATTACCTTGCGGATAATGAATATCAGGGGAAAACTCCGGGAATCGTTGTCGATGGCATCCTTTTCGATAAGGACTGTTGCCTTGCCTGGCATCAATTTGCGTGCGAGAGGGATAGCCAGCGAAGGAAGCAGAGTCATCAATGTGCGGGGGGGTTTGCCTGAATGGATCGTGGTCACGGCAAGCTCTACGCCAAGCCATTTTCTGAGTTCGGCCGCGATGGTGGATTTGCCCGTCGCTTGGGGACCTACCAGCGCAATGATGCTACCGCCATTGCGTAGTGTCATGTGCTTGTGATGGTGAATGATCCGATTGTACGACATGCGCAATACAGCGTAACTTGTAATGGCCGTTTGTACGAATGCATTGTAGCGACGATACTTTTTGAGTTTCCGCTTGAAACTGTAGCCAAGGCGGATTTTGTCCAGGAGGCTGGATTTGGTTCCGAGTAATCGTATGGCGGTAGAAAAAGTCTCGGGATCGATTTCCGGTATATGCTTTTGCAGGAGAGACTGGGCGAGGATGATGTTGGAATTTTCAGTCAGATAGTCGTACTCTGCGGTGGTTGATTTTCCGGATTTTATGATAAGCGGCAGATCAAAAAGAGAGGCGTGTTTGATCATGCTGCGTATGACGTAAATGATAAGCTCCGCAGCTCTTGTTGGAACCGGCATGCCGCTAATGGTGTCGGTGTTTTCAAGCAACATCTCTTCAAAGGGCAATGCCCAGGATTTGATGAAGTGATCTCCGGTCATGGTATGTGTATGAACGTGCGCATTGATCAATCTGCCGGTTTGCGCATCATTGGCCAGAAAGTGGTAAATGCCTTGCTGGAATTTGCTGGTGATACTTTCCGCTTCCCTGAATTCTTCCTGCAACAGGGCTATATTGAAAGTCGGGAAATCGTCACTTGCGACCAGGAGGTCCAAATCGTCGATACCGGCAAGCGCCTTATCCAGGTGCAGGTTGGTTTTCCAGTGGCAGTAAGCACAATTATAGTAATCCGAGCGCTCGATGAGTGACGAAATCTTCTCCAGAGGCTGAATGCCTGGTAAAAAGTCCTGAAAGGTTTCATGTTGCGTGGCTATCACTCTTTTCTCCAACAATGGTTATAACGGAAGGTATTGATCTGGTTTACTGGTAAATCATCGCAGTTCTGGGATGCTGTGAGATCGGATTGGTTTAAATACAGGGATGATAGGGTTCTGGATGAAAGGCAATATTTCATATTGATCCAGAACGTGTTATTGACTCTTATCGGAAGCCGTCCAGGAGAATCGTTTTTCTGCCGTGGAATCAGGTCGTATCGAGTCTACCAAAACGGGCAGCCAAGCAATTAACACGTGCCTGATTCATAGTAGTCAAGGGTCTGGCGCACCATGTCGTCTTCCCTGAACATGGCTGCCTTTTCTTTTGATGCAAGGGAAAAGGTATTAAGTTGCTCAAGGCTGGCAAGCAGCGCAGACGTTTTTTCAACCATTTCCGTGATTTCATCAGACTCGGGTACGATGTGGCCATTTATGCCTTCCTCTATGACTGTGCGGGCACCTCCCACATCGGTACTGACGATAGGAAGGTGGGCCGCCAAAGCCTCGATCAGAACATAAGGCATGGCTTCATAGCGGCTCGTCATCAGGAAAATATCAAATGCCGGCATGAATTCCTCGCCGGATTCGTTCGTGAACAGATTAACGGTCTGTCTCAGGTCGTACTCTTCAATGAGATTTCTGACCAATCCCTCCTTTTCTCCCGAACCGAGCATGATAAAACGTGCATCCGGGTAGAAGGGCTTGAGGCGGACTGCCAATTCCAGGAAGCGCTCCGGCGCCTTTTGCTCATCAAGGCGGCCAACAAATCCGAGTACGGGAGTCGATGTCCTGATTCTGAGTCTGCGCCTGATTCTCTGGCGTGTTTGTGCCAGTTCCGTTTCCTTGCGCGGTTCAACGCCATTGACGATTATTTTCATTTTTTCCTCTGGCAGGCCTTGCAGAAGGGCATGTTCGTGTTCCTCTTCCGACACGAGGATGATGCTGTCAGTGCTTACGCTGGCCAGGAGCTTCTCGATTGTGCCGTAGATCCTTTTCTTGATGGGTGAAAGCTCGGGGTTCATCGTATAGAGCGCATGGGGGGTATAGATCCTCCTGGCTTTTCTACCGCTGGTCGCCAACCTCGCCAATGCGCCGCCCTTGGAGCTATGGCCGTGGACAATATCGAATGGCCCCATGTGTTCGATATAGCGTCTCAACCGGCGCAGCGCCTTAAGGTCATCAGTGCCTGGTGCGGTTCGCATGTTGATTGGAAAGCGGCGTACACCGCGCAGCTTCGACAAATCACGGAGGAAGGAGGAATCGGCTCTCAATGGGGAGAAGGCAATGTGGACTTCATGTTCCTGCAGACTGGTACCTCGAGCGAGGTCAAGTAGATGGCGGCCGGAACCACCACCGCAGGTTTCGATTACAAATAGCACTCTCATTGGGACCCCGTCCTTGTTGGTGTTGTTACAGCAGTATGACAAAGCGCTTACAAAAAAGTTCTAACACCATCACAAAAAAATGTCAGATGACGGTGCGTCTCCGGCATATTGCCCGCTTGCGGTGTCCAAACCGGAACTTTTCCTCCCGTATATTCTCGAAGGGCGATAGTGAGGCTGTATCATTCGGCTTCCAGGGGGCTGAAAAAACTATAACAGGGGATGAATTTGAAAAAACAAATGTTAGCGTTGCTGAAGCATGATTTCTTCAGGTTGCTGGGCGGTTCCGCCTATGTCTTCATATTCCGCATCATGGGAGCAGCCAGTGTCTATCTGACTCAGGTGGTCATAGCCCGCTGGTTGGGGGCAGAGGCGCTGGGTGCATACGTCTACGCTTTTTCATGGTTGATCATGCTGGCAGTGGTTTCGGGTTTTGGTTTTCCGGCCGCGTCGTTCCGGTTTATAGGGCATGCGCTGGCGCATGGTGAGAATGGCAAGCTGTGGGGGTTTATCGTACGTGGCAGGCAGTTCGTCCTGGGAGGGAGTCTACTCGCCGCAGGATGCGCGGCGCTGGGTGTGGTCTGGTTCGATGGTCTGGTCAACGCGGAATACAGAACGCCCTTGCTGATTGCAATTGCCACTGCGCCCCTGATGGCGATGATCATCTATCGTACAGCGATTGCACAGGCGTTTTCATGGTTTGATATCGCTGTCATCCCCAATGATGCGCTAAGGCCATTGGTCTTCCTGCTGATACTCGGGGTTGCCTGGTGGGGAGGGCAGCGGCTCGATATCAATGAGGTGTTATTGTTGCAACTGGGTGTCATGGGTTTTTTTACCATTCTGATCGAGGTTCTGTTCGGGAGGCGCATGCGGAAGCGGGTAGTACGCTCCGAGCCTGTCTATGAAACAAAACTCTGGCTGCGCACGGCATCACCGCTTCTGATCATCGTTCTGTTCTCGGGGTTCTTTTCCGAAGTCAATATGATCATTGTCGGTAGCTACTTGCCTGCCGATCAGTTGGCAATGTTCAATGCATCCTTTCGGACCGCATTCATGATCGGTTTTGGCATAACTGCTGTGGATAGCGTGACTTTGCCGAAGGCGGCCCGACTTTATGCGGCTGGAGACATGGAAGCGCTGCAGCGGCTGATTACACATGCCACGCACATGAAGTTCTGGGGTGCATTGGCGGCTATCGTGCTGTTCGTTTTGTTTGGCAGGCAAATACTCTCGATATTTGGCCCTGGCTTCGACCAGGCCTATGGTGTGCTGGTTATCCTGGGAGTGGCTATGGTGGTTATTGCGGGGAATGGTGCGGTGACAGAGCTGCTGAGCATTTCAGGCCATCAGGATCATTGCCTGTATGTGTTTCTGTCAGCGTTTGCGCTAACTCTGATATTGCACTCCCTGACGATACCTCGCTATGGCCTTGAAGGGGCAGCCTGGTCAGTGCTGGCGGTGGTTTCCTGCTATTCGATCTGGTTGCATTGGTTGGTGATTCGCAAACTCGGAATTTTACCGTCGATATTCGGGGTGTTCTGGCTGCGCAAGAATGCCCCAGTGGCGGCACAGTAAGCAGAAGATGGTGAATTCGGGATCCGTCAGCAACATGGCGGATAAATCACCGGCCTCTCGAGTACACTTGCAGCCGGTACTGGCTGGGAAACAGGGGGATTGTCAACGTGTATATCCATCTCCGGGTGAATGTGCATGGACGGAAACGTGGATGACGGGTTCATTCAATACTTGAATAAAACCTTGAATCAGCTTAAATTGAATGCAGTTTGCATGCCGAAGACCAATCGTTGGTCGAAGCTGCAGACTCGGTTTCACCGGACTCAGGGTTCTTCCAGCGGTGACACCCCAGCCTTCTGCCGGATTGTATTCAGGTTCGGAAATGCAAGATTCCGGAAATGGAGGCAGGGCTGCAGCTCGCTGTAAGGCAATGTGCTGGCAGTTCTGCTACCAAGGCATTTTTCAGCGTCAAGGATTCAGCGTATTCACGCATACTGATATCGATGCTCAATATCCTCCAGGGAAAAGCGGTTTGAAGTTTCGCTTTACACGACAGGGGTCGTGTTTGGTATCGAAACGGGCAACTACGCGGCAGGTAGCTGCCTGAAAATAAACAGTGTTCATTCATATAAACAGTATCATGGCGAGGGTTTGCATTCGATGCCTGTTTTATGCATGGAAACCCATAACAGAGATTTAACTATAACCAGGAACCCCTATGACGCTTTGGGTTGTCAGACTTTCAGGCCTGTTGTTGCTGGCCGGTGTAATCTACCTGTGTACGCTTACACATGCGCCCAAAATCGAATCAGATCTGCGTGACAGGGCAGTATCGGCACTGAAACAGCATGGCATGGGCTGGGCCAGCGTTGATATCGATGGCAGGGACATTACACTGCAGGGTCAACCGGAGTCTGCCGCTGATTTTGACCAGGCACGGGAACTCGTTGCCGCCTTACCGGGTGTGAGACGCGTCGAAGGCAGTGTGGTTTCAGCCCCAGCCACCGTGGATCAACCTGTCGAATATTCCCTTGTTATCAGTCGTGCCTCCCCCGATGCCGAGCGACAGCTCACGGGTTATCTGCCAAGGGGCATCGACAAGGCCGAATTGCTGGAGGCCATCGGTGCCGACAGTGGGCCGACCGATGTCGAGCAGCTGCAATCCAGTGATCACCTCGTCAAGGGTTCTCCCGAAATCTTCAATGTTGCTGCCGCTGCGCTGGACGAGCTGCAGTCCGGTAGTGTGACGGTCGGGCAGGACACCATCAGGATCTCAGGGAAACCACGCACTGCGGAGGCTGCGGCCACTATCAGAGACCGATTTGGTCCTTTTGAAGGACTTGGTTACCAGATTGAAATGGGGCTGGGAGAAATGGCGGATTCCAGGCCAGAGGACGGTGGGCAGAGGGAGGCAGCGGCTGCTGTTTCGCCGCAGCCTGCAGTGGCGCTGGTAACCGATATCGCTCCCGTACAGCAGTGTCAGCAGGATATCGACACAATCCTGCAGCGTAACCAAATCCTGTTTGCCAACGGCAAGGCGACATTGCGAGCGGCCTCTTCTCCAGTGCTCGATGAGCTGGCCGCAACCGTTTCTGCCTGTCCCGAAGCAAGGTTGACCATTGCCGGACATACCGATTCCACCGGTAGTGCTGCGGCCAATATCAGGTTGAGCAAGCGGCGTGCCGAGGCCGTGAAGGATTATCTGGTTTCCAGAAATATCGATCCCGCAATCATCACAACAATAGGTGTCGGTGCTGCTGAGCCGATAGCCGATAACAATACAGCAGAAGGCCGTGCCCTCAACCGGCGTATTGAAATGACTTTGGAAGGTGTAACGCAATGACTTATCTGATTGGACAAATCGCACTCTGCATGCTGCTGGCGGCCCTGATTGGCTGGCTGGTCGGCCGGATCAGCAGTCGGATCAAATACAATTCGATGGTCGATGAACTGGATTCGTTGCATGAGACCAATCGTGAGCTGGCGGACTATCATCAACGTACCGAGGCGGAGTTCAAGGAGTTGCGGGCGGACAAGGCACGGCGTCTGCAAGTCGTCACCAAGCAGAAGAGCGAGATTTCCCGGCTCGAGGATATTCTGGCCTCCATGGAGTCGGAGCGGAATGAGTTGTCCAGCCAACTTCGGGAGATCAAGTCGGCGGCCAGGGATGAGCGTGATGCCATACAGAATGAAAAGCATGAGCAGTCGCGGCAGAAAAAGGCGCTGGAGAAGGAAAAAAGCCAGCTGGCAGAAAAGTTTTCCGAAATCGATGCACAGAATGAGGCGCTCAAGGCCGATATTGCCAGATTGCAGCATGATGGCCGGCTGAATGATGAGCAGGTCAAACGGCTGAAATCGCAAAATGAAAAGCTGATCAGCGACAATGATTCACTGCGCAAGGATAATTTGGCGATATCGGAACGTCGGGATGCTCTGCTGGCGGAGCAGCGAGAGCTGCTTGCCCGATTCACCTCGCTGGAAAAACTGCATGAGTCGGAAATTGCGGGCAAGCATCAGCTGTTGGGCGAGCATACCCGCCTGAAAGAGAAATTTGCGTTGCTGGAGAGGGAGAACGAAGAGCATAAGCATCAACTGTCGGTCATCAATGGCGATATCGAAGATTTGACGACCCAGATCATTGATATCAGGAATGAGCGTGACGGGTTGTCGGGAACTCTTCGCTCCATTGCATCGATTGCACAGAAGTTTGACCCGTCAGAGGGCAAGCAGGGCTGACAGGCCCGGGTAAGGATGGAGCACCGACCTCTACAGGGATGAATTGCCACCATTGTCCAGCAGGCTGGCCGTAATTCGGCAACGGGGGTTTGTTCCTGTGGATCTGCTGGCAGTGATGGCTGATGAGCCCCGAACCACATAAGCTCAGACGGCAGCGCCCTTGGCGATACTTGGCAAAGGCACCATGCAGGGTTATATTCCAACGCAAACCCGCCTTGAGTGCCCTTGATGAGCAAAGAACAACTGATAATTTTTGATACCACGCTGCGCGATGGTGAGCAGAGTCCCGGTGCCTCCATGACCCGGGATGAAAAAGTCCGCATTGCCAAGGCTCTGGAGAAGATGCGGGTGGATATCATCGAGGCCGGGTTCCCGATTGCCAGCGTCGGTGATTTTGAAGCTGTAAAGGCGGTCGCCAGCGCAGTCAAGGACAGCACAGTCTGCGGTTTGGCCAGGGCGCTCGACAAGGATATCGAGCGCGCCGGCGAGGCTTTGAAACCGGCCAATTCCGGGCGCATTCATACCTTTCTGGCGACCTCGCCGATTCATATGCGGGAAAAGCTGCGCATGACCCCCGATGAGGTTGTCGAAAACGCAGTGAAGGCTGTCCGCAAGGCGCGCCAGTTTACCGACAATGTGGAATTCTCCCCGGAAGATGCCGGTCGCTCTGAAGTCGATTTCCTGTGCCGGGTAATCGAGAAGGTGATCGACGCCGGTGCCACGACCATCAATATTCCCGATACGGTGGGCTATAATATTCCTCATCAGTTTGGCCAGCTCATTCACGAGCTGATCGATCGCATTCCCAATGCGGACAAGGCGATATTTTCCGTGCATTGCCATAATGACCTGGGGCTTGCCGTGGCCAATTCCCTGGCCGCGGTACGCAATGGTGCCAGACAGGTGGAGTGTACGATCAATGGCCTGGGAGAGCGTGCCGGCAATGCGGCGCTGGAAGAGGTCGTGATGGCGGTGCGGACGCGGCAGGATGTCTTTACCTGCGATTCCCGCCTCGATACCACCCAGATCATTACCTGCTCCCGCATGGTGTCGAGTATTACCGGCTTCCCGGTGCAACCCAACAAGGCGATTGTCGGTGCCAATGCCTTTGCCCACGAGTCGGGCATCCATCAGGACGGTGTCCTCAAATCCCGCGAGACTTACGAGATCATGCGCGCGCAGGATGTGGGCTGGACCGAGAACCATATCGTTCTGGGCAAGCACTCCGGCCGCAATGCGCTGCGTACCCGGCTCAAGGAGCTCGGTATCGAATTCGAATCGGAAGAGGCACTTAACGAGGCCTTTATCCGTTTCAAGGCATTGGCCGATCGCAAGCATGATATCTACGATGAGGATCTGCAGGCGCTTGTCAGCGCCGGTAGTGACAACGAGGAAATCTACAAGCTCGTCTATCTGAGTGTCACCTCGGAGACTGGCGAAAAACCCCTGGCGCGGGTGACGCTCAATGTTGCCGGTGAGGAACATTCGAGCGAGGCGATTGGTGGTGGCCCTGTCGACGCCACATTCAAGGCCATCGAGGAGATCGTCGGCAGTGAGAGCTGCCTCAAGTTGTACTCGGTCAACAATATCACCAGTGGCACCGATGCCCAGGGCGAGGTAACCGTGCGGCTGGAAAAGGATGGCCGCATCGTGAACGGGCAGGGAGCGGATACCGATATTGTCATTGCCTCGGCCAAGGCCTATCTCAATGCATTGAACAAGCTTGGTTCGGCTCGCATGCCGGCCCACCCTCAGCACGGTAGCGTATGACCCTGAGTTCCCGGCAACGGTCTCATCTTGCGGCCATGGGCATTCAGCGCTGGGTGGGGCGGCATGATGTCGTCATAGAGGATGAGGTAGCGCCGCCGGCAGCGCCGCCGCCGGAAGCTGACAGCGGAGCCGCGCAGCAGCCAATGATTGCCGTGGAAAAGATGGATTGGGAGGCGCTCACCCAGGCCATTCAGACGTGCACGGCCTGCAAGCTGCATGAGCAACGCACACGGGCGGTGGTGGGAACCGGTAACAGGCGTGCGGAGTGGATGATCATTGGTGAAGCACCTGGCGAGCAGGAAGATCTGCAGGGCGAACCCTTTGTCGGGCGGGCAGGAATATTGCTGAACAATATCCTCGCCTCGGTGGGGCTGGGGCGTGATACCGTTTATATCGCCAATGTCATCAAGTGTCGTCCTCCTGGAAACCGTGATCCAGCCGCCGATGAAATTGCCGCCTGTCTGGGCTACCTGCAGCGGCAGATTGCATTGATCGAGCCGCGATTGATTCTGATCGTGGGGCGTGTCGCGGCGCAGACCCTGTTGCAGACAGATCAGCCCATCGGCAAGATACGAGGTACGGTCTATCATTATGGCAGCGGGAAAATCCCGGTTGTTGTCACCTATCATCCAGCCTATCTGCTGCGGCGTCCGGGTGAAAAAGCAAAAACCTGGCAAGACCTGAAACTGGCATTGAAGCATTTCTCTCCAACTGCGTAATCGGCTTGCCAAGAATCTGCTGTCAATTTCATGCACTACGACAAGACTGACATTCCCGTAAAAATGCCGGACTCGATCAGGTTGATGGAAGCCGGTGATTTGACGACGGTCCATGCCATTGAAATCAGGGCTTACGAGTTCCCATGGACGATGGGGATTTTTCGTGAATGTCTCAAGGCAGGCTACCCGGCCTGGGTGGCATTGCAGCAGCAGAAAATAGTCGGCTACGGCATTATTTCGGTCGCAGCCGGGGAATCACATATTCTCAATATTTGTGTCGATCCGGACTATCAGCGACGTGGTATTGGCAAAAAGCTGTTCAGCGCATTGCTGACAGCGTCGAGAATTCTGGGAGCAAACCGGATTTATCTGGAGGTGAGAAAATCAAACCGCCGTGCATTATTGATGTACGAAAATTTCGGGTTTGATGAAATAGGCGAGCGCAAACGCTACTACAGGGATCACGACGGCAAGGAGGATGCCATTGTGCTTGCCCGGGATATTAACCCGATCAAGAATTGAAAAGCTCCCGAATACGATCTGAATCCGAGGCTTGACCGAGGTGTCTGGCGCGAGAATTCTAACGCCTGACGTAGCGAACCTTTTCAAACCCGGCAGCAAGCACATCGCGTTCGGCTGCAGCAGCGGCCTGCAGAGAAGGGAAGGGGCCGATCTGAATCTTGTAAAACAGGGTACCGTTGTCTTCCTCTTCGAAAATCATGACCGGATGCTTGATTGACGTTTTTATTTTTTTCAGCTGACGCTCGGCGTTGTCTCTGGATGAATAGGCTACCGGCTGCAGATAATAGGCAGTATTCAGGTTGGTGATGGGGGGCGTCGTGGCCTTGTCTGCACTGCTTTCCTCGGCTTCGGATGCAGCATTTGATTGATAAGCCTGCTGCCAGTCGCTGGAAGGTTTGCCAAATAATTTCTGCTGTGTTGCACAGCCATTGGTAACGACAATAATGGAGAGCGCCGCGATCAGTCTGGTGATTGCAACAAGGCTGTTGGAAGCTGGCTTGGGCATGATGATAATCCTGAGTTGGTGTCCTTGGGCGGGTCATCCAAGCTTACCGTAATTCAGGCTTTTATGCAGCCCCCTTGGCGTCCTCCAGAACGGTATCGACAACGCCGGAAATGGTTTTCAAACGTTCCAGATAATCGTCCCGCTCGGTTCGGATATCGATGATCTGGGTGGTCAGATCTTCCATGCTGTGGCGCAGGTCATCGACGCGTTTTTCATACTCCTCTTTCTGTTTCTTGAGGTTGGCCACCTTGCTCATCAGGGATTCCTGTTCGCCGACCAGCAGATCGACGCGATCCTGATACTGATGTTTTTCCGAATCCAGTGTGTTGATTTCGGTAGAGAGGGAGTCGCGTTCGCTGGCAATCTGGTGCAGCTTGTTGCGTGCTGCCTGTGTCTCCTTGCTCAGGTCGATCAATTGCGTATTGAGCAGATTGCGTTCGCCGGATGTCTCTTCCAGCTCCGCCTCCAGCTCTCGCTTGGCGGCGGAAAGCGTTGCGACCCGTTGCAGCAGTTGGCGGATCTTGCTGCTGGCATCACGCAGTTTCTGCTGGTAGGACTCGATCATTGCATCACGTCGGGAAATTTCGTCATTCATATCCGTATAGCGTGTTTTGCTGATGCTCTGCTCCAGCGAGAGTGTCTGCGCCTTGGCCTGCATTCCCGTCAGTCTGATGCGGAATTCCGACAGCTCCTTGAGCTGCTTGCGGTAGGCTTTGGCCAGGCCATGATTTTCCTTTTTCAGACGATTTCGGTATTGCTCGAGCGCGTGGTATTTCTCCTGCCACTCCGTCAATTCCCGTATAGCGGTCTTTTCCCGCGATCTTGCGGTAAAGCGTCCGATAAACCACCCGATTCCGGTGGCTGCGGCCAGGAAGACAAATATCTGGGTCATCAAATATTGCATTATTGTGTGATCTCGTAGTTGGTGGCGGATTGTACGGGAAGGGTGATCAAATCTTCGTAAGTTGTTATTTCGTCGTCTTGCGTGGCCAATCTGTCAACCGTGCTGATGGTGGCGATGTCGACGGTTGCCGCAGGTGGATGAATTTTACTACTCCCGCTGGCTGGTATCGAGGCTACCCAGTCCGTATCGACCTTGCGCACGCCGGCGATATTCCTGACGAGGTTGGTGGCCTTGCGGGCTGCATCGTCATTGGGTGGTGATCCCGAGAGCAGAAGGTCTCTCCCGTCGATACTGACCATGGCCCAGTTGTACTGCTGCTGTTTGAGCCTTGCCTGCGTTGTGGCAAGCAGATCGGATTCGATCTGGGGTGGAACGGTTCGCAGACAGAGTGCAAAAACGGCAGCCAGCAGGGCATAACCGGTTATTTTCAGTATCCAGCGCATTACAGCCTGTTCCTTGTCATCGCAGCGTTTCCCTGGTGCTGAGTATTGGCGTTCTTCAGGGAAATCAGGTCTCAGTGTTGCTACCTGCTTCCCGGGACGGCTCGCTCCTGTAACTTCATTCCCGGCCGCCGCAATGGAATAGCGGGTATGGCAGGGGATGACAGTTTTTTACACTTCTGATTCTAGGACAGATAGTGGCGGTAATAATGAGGATTCTATCACTATTTTAATAATTAGTTACTATAGGTTTGGGTTGTAAGTCTTTGTTTGTGATGTGTGAGGTGGACTTCTGATATACCACCAGGCGGAGAAAGGTCTCAGCTGGTCGCTGGAACGTTGATGCGTTTCCACAAGGCCTTGCCGGCAAATGCGAGGAAAATCGGGCCACCAACGATGAAATACCAGTAGTAGGTAACGAATCGCCAGGCTATCAAGGTCGCGCCAATGGAGCTTGCGCCGAGCCAGGGGGCCAGCAGGATACTGAAACCGATTTCCACGCTGCCGCTGCCGCCGGGCATCAGTGTCATCTGGCCGATTCCCAGACTGAACATCTGGATAAAGAACAGATAGGACCAGGGAACATGGAAGCCCAGTGCTTCGATGATCAGATAGAGCGCGGAGTAGCGCAGCAGCCAGTGAAATGCTGCAAGAATATAGATGGCGGACAGCCGCCAGCGCGAGAATCCCAGAATCAGGCCAAGTCCCTGACGAAAGCGGATCACCCAGCGGGCGATCTTTTTTCGTCGGCTGGCCGATACCCTGAATCGCTCCAGGATATGGCCGGTCCACAACAATACCGGGCGGTAGTGGCGGGCAAAAAACCATAGCCCACTGAAGCCGCCAATCAGCAGTACGGCCATGGTTGCGATCTGGAAGCCGAGATGGAAATCGTCCGGGCCGGTTAGCAGCACCAGCGCCAGCACCAGCAGAACGGTGACAAAGAAGAAGAGGTCGAGGATCTGTTCCAGTGCAAACACCGAGGCCGCCTTGGCTGAACTGAGGCCGTGGCGGTGCAACAGGTAGGTTTCGGTGATGGCAGCGCCGGTACCCGCTGGTGTGGCCGAGGAGGCGAACTCCGAGGCAAGTACAGTGGCAACCGACTTGCGCAGGGAGATGGCTTCGCCAACGCCCTGCATGATGAACTTGAGCTTGGTGGCCTGGGCCAGCCATCCCAGGGAAATCATGGTCACACCGGTCACGATGATCCAGGGTGATATCTTGCCCAGCTCGGAAAAAGCAGCCTGCCCGCCAATCATCAACGGAATTGCCAGACTGAGCGGAAGCGCTGCAGCCAGCAGCCACCATTGGCGCTTCATTGGCAATCTCTGGAGGGTAGGATGAGGGGAGACATAAATAATTTAATAAACAGTCAGTTAGACCGAATTTTATAGGCAAGTTCTGTGATAAGCCAGTGTTAACTTCAAGTTTTCCCTGGAATGATTGTTACTAACGGATGAAATGAATATTGGGTCCGTTTTCCAAACCGGGTGGTTTGGGGCATACTGCGGGGATCATGACTCTCGACTGGAACAAGTTTTTTGCCTGGCTGCTGACGGCCTCCCTGTTGCTGACGGTAACGGCGGCTTCGTGGGCATCGGTGCCACAATGTCATGGTCATGACCTCCTCGGCTACCAGTCAATGGATGCCGCTTCCCCGTGCCATCATGATGCCACAGTGCATCATGTGGATGCGCCCTGCTGCGACGAAGATATTGCCAGCGACCACTGTAGTTGCAGCGATTGTCAGTGCCATGCATCCTCGCTGGCATCCCCGGCCATCCCGGACTTTCCCCCGATTTTCAGCCTGAAGATCAACCGATTACGCCCTTCTCATGATCTGTTTGTCAGCAAGACGGGGCGAACATCCCGGCTGCTACGCCCACCTTTGATTGTTGGCGCGGCATAGGCGCACGAAGAGACGGTTTGCCGTCCTGGTGACGGTGTGCATCCCCTCTGCCATCTGTACGTAATTGAACTGACCCGGCGGCCATAAGAGTCTGCGCTGTATCAGGCAGCGGACACTTCCCGCAGGGCTGGATTCAGGTTCAACAAATATCAGGTAACTCCATGATCCCTATTTTGTCGTGTCGTGGTTCAAGGCGATGGCTTTGTACGACAGCAATACTCGTTCTGTTCCCCCTCGCCAGCCAGGCTGGCGACCGCTATCTGACGCTGGATGAGGTTGAGTCTCTTGCGCTCACCTCCGATCAGCGCCTCAACTCCGCCAGGCTGGAGATCGAAGCAGCCAATGCGATGATTGATGCAGCGGCCCAGCTCGAAGATCCGCAGGCAAGAATAGCCATGCAAAGCCTTCCTGTGGATAGCTTCAAGTTTGATCAGGAGGCGATGACCCAGCTGCTGGTCGGCGTCAAGCAGCGTTTTCCGGCAGGCGATACCCGGCAATTGCGCAAGCGCAGGGCCACGGCATTGGCGCAGCAATCCTCGGCCGAACTGGAAGAGGATCAGGTAAAGGTCTTGCGAGAAGTACGCCTGGCCTGGCTGGATACCTATACCGCCATTCGTGATGCAGTGTTGCTGGAACAGAAGAAAAACTTGCTGCAGCAGAACATGCCATTGCTGGAAAGTGCCTATCGAGCCGGTCGTATACGGCAGTTGGCCATTTCCAGAATGCGGGTGCAGATTGCAAAGACCGAAGCAGCGGTGGTGGCGACCCGGAGTAATGAAATGGCGCAACGCCGGGTTCTGGCGCAGTGGGTGCCGGCAGTCGATTCGAGGAAATGGCCCGAAAGCCTGCCGGATAAGTTGCAACAACAGCCGGAGAACACATTCCCGAACAACACGCAACTGAAGATGCTCAAATCTCGACAACGGGTATTGCAGCAGGATATCGCCTTGGCAAGAGAGAAGTTCAAGTCGAACTGGGCCGCTGAGGCGAGCTATGGTGTGCGGGAAACACGCAGTGATCTCGTGACCTTCGGGGTGACGGTATCGCTGCCGGTCGCAAGAAAATACCGCCAGACGCCGGAATTGCAGCGCCGCCAAAAACTGCTGGCAGCCGTGGAGGCTGAAACAGACTATCGCCACAAGGATATTGTTGCGACGCTATCCAGCCTGCAGCAGGAGGTCACCGCATTGTCCCGGCAGATTTCCATCTATCGCAGCGATATCATTCCCGAACTGGAGCAGGTAAAACTACTGGTAGACAGTGACTATAGTGCTGGCAAGGCACTCGCCACTGACGTAATCGATGCCGACACCGAGCTGGTAAAAAGCCGGCGCACGTTGCTGTCGCTGCAAGTGCAAAGAGCAAGAATCATTATAGAAATCCATTTTCTGCAGGGGGAGAAATCGTCATGAAGAGTCTGCTGAGTATTTTACTGTTGGTTGTTTCGATCATTGTGCTCGCAGGCTGCAATGCCGAAGTGCCAGAGCAGGAGGCAACGGAAACGGCGCTGGAGCATGCGCTCAAGCATACCGACCCGGATTATGTCTGCCCCATGCATCCGCAGATCATCAGAGGAGAGCCAGGCAGTTGCCCGATTTGTGGCATGGATCTGGTGCCAAAATCCACGGAGGGCAATGCTGCAGGGGATGGGGAGGATTATCCCGCCATTTCGGTTTCTCCGGAAATTCGTCGCTCGATGGGGTTGCGAACCACGAAGGTCGAGCGCAAGACACTGTGGCGTTATATCAAGACCGTTGGCCGCGTCGAATACAATGAAGATCAGTTGGTGCATCTGCATCCCCGCAGCAGTGGCTGGGTGGAGAAGTTGGCAGTACGCAGCCTGGGTGAGCCGGTAAAAAAGCACCAGAAGCTGCTGGAATACTACTCACCGGAAATATTCTCGGCGCAGGAAGAATATATCGTGGCGACAAAATCCGGGCGCAGGGAGTTGACCCGTTCGGCGGAAAAACGGCTGGAACTGCTCGGTACTCCGCGTAGCGTCATCCAGCGGATTGGCAAAACCGGCAAGGCAATGCAGACCATTCCACTGCTCTCGCCAACCGATGGCGTGATTGCAGCCATCGGGTTGCGTGAGGGGATGTACATTCAGCCATCATCGGAGCTGTTCACCTTTGCCAAATTGACGGATATCTGGGTCAAGGTCGATGTCTTCGAACATCAGATCAATTGGGTAAGGCAGGGCAATGCCGTTGAAATTCGCATTGCAGCCCTGCCGGGCAAGGTGTGGGAGGGGAGCGTCGATTATATTTATCCGGAGCTTGATCCCGTAACGCTGACCCTGACACTGCGGATACGCATTCCCAATGACAATGGCGTGCTCAAGCCGAATATGTTTGCCGATGTCATCTTGTATGGCGGCCCGAAAAAGCAGGTGCTGGCGGTACCGCGTGAAGCATTGATCAAGGCGCCGCAGACCACCCGTGTCGTGGTGCAGACCGAAGCGGGAGATTTCCGGCCGGTGGAAGTCGAGACCGGCATGTCCAGCGGTGGGCAGGTGGAGATTCTCTCCGGGTTGAAGGAGGGGGAAACCATCGTCGAGTCGGGGCAATTTCTGATTGATTCCGAATCCAACCTGCAGGCCAGCTTGCGCCGCTTTGCGGCCGAGTAGGGGGGCTCAATGCTGACTTCAGTCATTACACATTCGATAAAGAACCGTCTGCTGGTCCTGATGGTGACGGCGCTGGTCGTGATCTGGGGTGCCATTTCAGTATCGCGAACACCGCTCGATGCGATTCCAGATCTTTCCGATGTGCAGGTCATTATCAAGACCTCATTCAATGGGCAGTCGCCCCAGGTCGTCGAAGATCAGGTGACCTATCCGATCACAACCACCATGATGAAAGTGCCGCGGGCCAAGGTGGTGCGCGGTTATTCCTTTTTTGGGGATTCCTATGTCTATGTGATTTTCGAGGAGGGGACGGATCTCTACTGGGCACGTGCGCGGGTGCTGGAATATCTGAACCAGGCGGCTGCGGAATTGCCGGCTGGTGTACAACCTGCGCTGGGGCCGGACGCCACGGGGGTTGGCTGGATCTATGAATATGCGCTGGTGGATCGCACGGGAAACAATGACCTCTCGCAGCTGCGTTCCCTGCAGGACTGGTTTCTGAAATTCGAGTTGCAGTCGGTGCCCGGGGTTGCCGAGATTGCCACCGTTGGCGGCATGCTCAAGCAATACCAGGTAACGGCCAATCCTGATCGCCTGCGCGCCTACGGCATTCCGCTGGCGCGTTTGCGCCAGGCACTGGTCAATGCCAACAATGAGGTGGGTGGTTCGGTGGTCGAGCTGGCCGAGGCCGAGTACATGTTGCGCAGCAAGGGATATTTGTCGACGGTCGAGGATATCGAGACGGTTCCGGTCAGTGTCAACAAGGCTACCGGCGTACCGATTCTGGTGCGCGATCTGGCGCGGGTGGATATTGGTCCGCAGATGCGTCGTGGTATTGCCGAACTCGATGGTGAAAGTGAGGTGACTGGCGGGATCGTCGTGATGCGGTTTGGTGAGAATGCGCTGGAGGTGATCAAAAAGGTCAAGGAGCGTATCGAGGAACTGAAGCAGGGGCTGCCCGCGGGTGTTGAAATCATCGAAACCTATGACCGCTCGCAGCTCATTCATCGGGCGGTGGAAAACCTGGGTGAAAAGCTGCTGGAAGAATTCGCCATCGTGGCGCTGGTTTGTATTGTCTTCCTGTTTCACCTGCGTTCGGCGCTGGTGGCCATTATCGGCTTGCCGGTAGGTATTCTGATTGCGTTTATTGTCATGCATCAGCAGGGCATCAACGCCAATATCATGTCACTGGGTGGCATTGCCATTGCCATTGGTGCAATGGTGGATGCGGCCATTGTCATGATCGAGAATGCGCACAAGCAGCTGGAAAAATGGGAGGACAGCTTCGGCCGCAAACCTTCCAATAATGAACGCTGGGAAATCATTGGCAATGCAGCGGCGGAAGTCGGCCCGGCGCTGTTCTTTTCGCTGCTGATCATTACCCTCAGCTTTGTTCCCGTCATTGCGCTGGAGGCGCAGGAAGGGCGGTTGTTTTCGCCGCTGGCGTATACGAAAACCTATGCCATGGCGGCATCAGCCGGATTGTCGGTCACGTTGATCCCGGTACTGATGGGCTATTTCATTCGCGGCAGGATTCCGGCCGAGGAGTCCAACCCGGTCAACAAGATTCTGATTTTCATATATCGTCCGTTATTGCGTCTGGTGCTGCGGTTTCCGGTTATCACGATTATTGTCTGCCTGCTGAGTATTGCCTCGATTATCGTGCCGCTGAAAAACCTGGGCACCGAATTCATGCCGGAGCTGGAGGAGGGGGACCTGCTCTATATGCCGACGACGCTGCCCGGACTTTCCATTGGCAAGGCGACCGAAATCCTGCAGCAGACGGATCGGATCATCAAGACCTTTCCCGAGGTCAAATCGGTGTTCGGCAAGATCGGGCGTGCCGAAACAGCGACTGATCCTGCGCCGCTGACAATGATCGAAACCACCATCCAGCTGCATGACAAGTCACGATGGCGCACCGGGATGACGACGGAAAAACTGATTGCCGAGCTGGACAGAAGCATTCAGATACCGGGACTGACCAATGCCTGGGTGCAGCCGATCAAAACTAGGATTGATATGCTTGCCACTGGCATCAAGACGCCGGTGGGTATCAAGGTGGCTGGCCCCGATCTCAAGACCATCGAGCAGATTGGCAAGGCGCTGGAGGCGGTGGTCAGCAAGGTTGCGGGAACGGCATCGGTCTATTCCGAGCGGGTCGTGGGAGGCCGTTATATCGATATCCAGCCGGATCGGGTCAAGGCGGCGCGATTCGGCCTGAATATCAGCGATATCAATGACGTGATTTCCGGAGCTGTTGGCGGCATGAATGTGACCTGGACGGTTGAGGGGCTGGAGCGGTATCCGGTCAATCTGCGCTATCCGCGGGAAACCCGGGATGATATCGAGAAGCTGAAGAATCTTCCGCTGGTGACGCCTACCGGTGCGCAGATTCCTCTGTCGCGGGTGGCGAGCATCAGCATTTCCGATGGTCCGCCGATGATCAAGAGTGAAAATGCCAGGCCCAATGGCTGGACCTTTGTCGATATCCGGGATGTCGATCTTGGTTCATACATCGAGGGTGCTCAAAAGGCGGTCCGGGAGCAGGTCGAGCTGCCGCCCGGCTATTCGATCACATGGTCGGGCCAGTATGAATATCTGCTGCGAGCCAAGGCGCGATTTACGCTGCTCATTCCGATTACGCTGCTGATGATCTTCATTCTGCTGTTCATGACCTTCGGACGCGTTGCGGAAGCGGTGCTGATCATGGGTACGCTGCCTTTTGCATTGACCGGGGGACTCTGGCTGCTTTGGGTGCTGGGGTATCACTTTTCCGTGGCGGTGGCGGTCGGATTCATTGCGCTGGCAGGGGTTGCGGCCGAGTTCGGGGTTGTCATGCTGATCTATCTGAACAACAGCTACGATGATTGGCAGGAGCACGGCAAGCTGAATTCGGTGGAAGACATCAAGCAGTCGATTATGGAAGGTGCGGTACTGCGGGTGCGGCCCAAGGCGATGACCGTTGCCGTCATCATTGCCGGCCTGATCCCGATCATGCTCGGGTCGGGAACCGGCTCCGACGTAATGCAGAAGATAGCTGCGCCCATGATTGGCGGCATGATCACCGCGCCGCTGCTGTCACTGTTTGTCATACCCGCCATCTACTTCCTGATGAAGCGGCGTATCCTCAGTAATGACAGATTGTTGCAGCCCTCTGGTGAATCAATGTAAATACTACTTCCAGGCATGATCACTTTCGCCAGTCATTGATATTTGTCATTGGGGCGCCTGAACCTCCTCTCTATGATCCCGGGTTTTCCCTAGGATCCTGTCTGGAATGACAAGTCGGATCGGAGGCGTTTGGTTCAGTTTTCAAAGGAAGTGATGTGAATATATTCAGTATGTCCGGAATCATATTGGGAACGCTGTCATTGGTGCTCAGTGCACTGTTTCTGGTGCAATCACCAGGTGCGCTGGTGCAGCTGGCGACGCTGGATTTCCCGATTACGGCAATGAAGCACAATCTGTTTGCCATTGCCCCGCCGGTACCTTTCTCTGTCGGTGCAACGGTCGCTTCACTGTTGGCCTGGAGATCCAGCATTGGTAAATACACGCTTGCTGCCAATCTGCTGATGCTGGCAGCGGTTTGTGTGCTCTTCATTCAGCTGTAATCCTACAGTTACTCATTCCCGGTGAGTGATTTCCACAATTGATTCCTCTCTTTGCCCGGTGGCAGTCAGCAGATTGTCGCCGAGCCTGTCGATAGCCCCTTCTTTCTCATCTTCTTCTCCTTCAAGGTCGTCCTTGCGCTCCAGCACCGGGAGTGGGTCGACATTACGCCATGCGGGAGAAGCCAGCAGTAATGAAGTCAGCAGGCTGCCGCTGCGCAGCATCCAGAGTAGGGCACCCAGGGTAAAGCCGGTTGCGCCATAGCTGATGGTCTTGATGATGATATCGTCCTGAACCGAATCGATATTGTCCAGATCCTGAATGAATTCCGGAATTTGCAAACTGAACAACCCGACTGGTGAGGGTTCGGTTGAATCTTTTGACAGCAGCTGAGACTCAAACAAGGCCTGGTGTTCGGCCGACCAGTTGATATTGAGGTGGACCTCGGACAGCGCCGTGAATTCCCCGGGCTTGAAAGCGTAGTCGAAGGCCTTGTAGATGGTTTGCCGGCGGCTATGTTCCCACAAAACCTCCAGGGCATGATCTGCATCGGCATGCCAGGGTGATCTCTCTTCAAGCAGCAGGTGATCGGAACCATGCCAACCGGGAAGAGCTGGGTCTGAGGGGGTGGAAACAGGTTCGGGAGCCACTGTTTCGATCGGCTGTGAGGGCGATGCAGTTTCCTCCTCTGCGGGAGAAGCTGCATTGGCACCGACGGGGGCAGATATTGAAAGCAGCAGATGAGCATCCACTTCGTTGTGATCTCCAGCCACCAGCGACATCTGTACATCGCCGGCAAAACCTGGTTCGGGTATGTACACCAGTGATTCAAAGGCGGTATTGATGGCTGTTGCGGTTCCCGTAATGGTCAGCTGGGAAGTGAAAATTCCTTCGGTACTGTCCAGTCCTTGTAGCGAATTCAGTGTCAGAGAACCACCGGACACCGTGATCGTCAGAGTTTGCAACTGGTCTGCCTCGTCCAGATCCTCGATGATCAGACGCTGTGTCAGATCGCTGCTGAACCGAATTTCATTGTTCATCAGAGATGACAGCTGTTCCGGTACTTTGACCAGGGGTGCATCATCAATGCCGTTGACCGATATCTGCAATGTTGCGGATTGCTCACTCCAGAGCTGGCCATCAAATACCCTAAAGCCAGTTTGTGCATACAGTGCCCCAAAGCCGTCCTGCTCTGGCGTGAATTGCAGCAGGCCCTGTTCGATGTCGGTAAGGGTGATTTGCTGACCCGCTGTTACGCGCTCACCGCCCAGTGTCAGAGTGCCGGCTCCCGGCAGGGTGGCAATTTCTATCGCGGTTGGACGATCACCATCGATATCCGTAAAACCAAAATCAGCGGGAGATAAGGTATAGCTAGTATCCTCATCCAGTGTGATCTGGCTGTCGAGTGCCAGGGGAGCATCGTTGTCTGCCATGATTTCCAGCGCCACAGACACCTCACGGCTGCTGCCTGCGCCGTCGCTGAGCCGATAGACAAACCGGTCCATCCCGGTAAAGTTTTGTTCAGGTGTATAGGTGAAGCTGCCATCCGGTCTCAACTGCAATGTACCGTGGGTGGTGCCGGTTACAATGGTTGCCGTCAGTGGGTCGTTGTCGACATCGCTGTCATTGGCCAGTACCCCGGAAGCGGTATCGACTTCGAGAACCCCATCCTCCGTGATCGAATAGCGATCGGCATTACCAACTACGGCATCATTGATGGGCGTGACCAGTATTGAAACCGTAGCGGTAGAAATATCGCCATTGGCGTCGCGCAGGGAGTAGGCAAAGGTATCGATGCCGGTAAAGTTGGCTGGTGGCGTATAAGTAAACTGCCCGTTGCCAAGGTACTGTACGGTACCGCCTTGATCACTCGCTGCGGCATGGGACAACAGCACCACAGGGGTATCGCCAAAATGGTCGTTGCCACGGACATCCGTTGTTGTAACCGCAGTGTCTTCGGTGGTGGTGAAGGCGTCATCGACTGCCAGGGGTTTTTCATCCACGTTAATGATATCAATCGTCACCGTCTCGGTAGCCGAAGTATTGGTTCCATCGGAGACCGTCAGACTCAACGTATAACTGGCCGTCGTATCAAAATCCAGATTGGCATTGTCCACCACCGTGATCTCGCCAGTTGCTCCATCGATCGCAAA
>CAYTPO010000158.1:0-7344 GCA_964439815.1 uncultured Thiotrichales bacterium | reverse complement strand
AGCCAGGGCCGTGATAGGCTGAAGCCTCTCACTATTTGGGTGAAACGGGACTGCCAAGTGTTTGTCATTGTTTTCAATTGCTAATCATAGGCTTTAGCCGCCACCAGGGATTTTCGCTTCAAACGGTTAAGTCCGACAGGCTCCTGGTCGCTTCATCATTGCAAGCAACATTTTCAGGCGCAATCCGGCGAAAGGATTGTGCCTCAAGTTGCGTTATATTTTACCATGCATTACGCTTTGAAAAACACCAACTAGCCAGACACTAATGAATGAGCAATATCGACTACGTGGCAGGGTCTGGATCGAGGGTCCTGACGGCACCTTTCTCGGTTATGGCAGGGTTGTTCTGCTGGAGCGCATCCGCGATCATGGCTCAATCAGTGCGGCTGCCCGCTCGATGGAAATGTCCTACCGCCACGCCTGGAAGCTGGTCGATTCCATGAACCGGCAGAGTCACCTGCCTGTGGTGGAGAAAAGCACCGGCGGACGCGGTGGCGGTGGCGCCGTACTGACTGCGGCAGGCGAGCGAGCCATCGAGGCTTTCTGGTCGGCCCACCATGATTTCAAGGACTTTCTCTCCCGGCAATCCGGGCAGCTGGCGTTGTAATTCATGGCCTTACCAATTTCGTGCATGGAGAAATTCACAGGAACAGGAGCAGCCGGGCAATGATCAGATCGGGCCTGCTGCTGACAATCTGGCTGCTGACAACAACAGCCGTCTGCGCCAATGAAATACGCATCGCCGTCGCCAGCAATTTTATCGATGCCGCCCGACAGCTGGCTTCAGGATTTGAAACAGAGAGCGGCCATCATGTAGTACTGATATCCGGCGCCACCGGCAAGCTCTATGCCCAAATCAGGAACGGCGCTCCCTTTGATGCCTTTTTTGCCGCCGATGTCGAACGACCCCGTTTACTGGAACAGGAATCACGGATTGTTGCGGGCAGCCGATTTACCTATGCCATTGGCAAACTCATCCTCTGGAGTCCCAGGACCGATCTGGTGGATCCGCAAGGCCAGGTTCTGCACAGTGACCATTTCCGTTTTCTGGCGGTTGCCAATCCGTTGCTCGCACCCTATGGCCGGGCAGCTAGGCAGGTTCTGGAACATCTGGGTTTGCAGGACACGCTGCGCCGTCGAATGGTGCGGGGTGAAAACATCGGGCAGACCTTCCAGTTTGTCAAAAGCGGGAATGCCCAACTCGGTTTTGTGGCTGCATCGCAGATCCATCGTGACGGCAACGGAGGATCATCCTGGAAGCCACCTCGCACTCTTTACGATCCCATTGAACAGCAGGCCGTATTGCTGCGCGAAAATCCAGCCACACAGGATTTCCTGGACTACGTTCGCAGCAGCAAGGCACAAAAAGTCATTCGATCCATTGGCTATGATGTTCCGTAATGCTGTCTGAAAACGACCTCACCGCGCTTTCGGTTTCCCTGCAGCTGGCTTCTCTGACGACGCTGATCCTGCTGCTCATCGGTACCCCGATGGCCTGGTGGCTGGCGCGCTCACAAATGCGTTACAAATTCCTGATCGAGGCCATCATTGCATTGCCACTGGTATTGCCACCCACCGTGGTCGGTTTTTACCTGCTGGTAGCACTCGGCCCCAACGGACCCATTGGCCGCCTCATGCAGATATTTGGCGGTGAGCCCCTGGCATTCACCTTCACCGGCCTGGTCATCGGTTCGGTATTCTATTCCCTGCCCTTCGTCGTGCAGCCTCTGCAAAACGCCTTTACCACCATCGGCGAGCGCCCACTGGAAGTTGCCGCGACGCTACGCGCCTCACCACTGGATCGATTCTTCAGCATTGTGGTGCCGCTGGCGCGCCCCGGCTACCTGACCGCTGCCGTACTGGGCTTTGCCCACACGCTGGGAGAATTTGGTGTAGTCCTGATGATCGGCGGAAATATTCCGGGCGCCACGCAGGTGATCTCCATTGCCATTTATGATCATGTGGAAGCCCTGGAATACAGCCAGGCACACTGGATATCGGCCGGCCTGTTGCTGTTTTCCTTCGCGCTGCTGCTGCTGGTCTATGGCCTCAATCGGCGCTTCACACGAGTGCAGCCATGACCATCGATGCACGCTTTCATATCCGGCGCGGTGAATTTTCTCTGGATGTTGATCTGACCTTCCCTGCACGCGGCGTCACCACGTTGTTTGGCCCCTCGGGCTGCGGCAAGACAACGCTGCTGCGCGCAATTGCCGGACTGGAACCGGATCGCAGTGGTTATCTCAGGGTCGGCGCGCAGACATGGCAGGATGAAACCCGCTTCCTGCCACCCCACCAGCGCCCGGTGGGGTATGTCTTTCAGGAGCCAAGCCTGTTTCCCCATCTCAATGTGCAACGCAATATCGAATATGGTCTCAAGCGGCTGCCACAATCGGCGCGGGAATTTTCTCTGGATCAGGCAGTGGAATTGCTGGGCATCGGCCAGCTGCTGAAGCGCAAGCCACATCAGTTGTCCGGTGGAGAGCAACAACGGGTCGCCATTGCCCGGGCGCTGGCTGTCAGCCCCAAAATGTTACTGATGGATGAACCACTTGCTGCGCTGGACATGGCATTGAAGCAAGAGATCCTGCCCTATCTGGAATCACTGCAATACGAGCTGGACATACCTGTCTTGTACGTTAGCCATTCACGGGATGAAATTGCACGCCTTGCCGACCATCTGGTGCTGCTCAAGGCGGGGCGGGTACAGGCTTCAGGTTCCGTAGGCGAGCTGTTCTCCCGACTGGATCTGCCATTGGCGCACCGCCCGGATACCGAAACCGTCATCGAAACCATTGTGACCGGCCATGATGACAAATTCGAACTGAGCTTTCTCGACTTCCCCGGCGGACGCGTTACCGTTGCGGGAAAACGCCTGCCGTTGCACCACGAGGTACGCCTGCAGATCAAGGCCAATGATGTCAGTCTGACACTGGCAAGACCTACCCAAACCAGCATACTGAATATATTTCCCGCCACTGTGGATGAACTGGCTGACGACGGGAATGCCAGAACCATTGTCCGCCTGCTGATCGATTCACAACCCCTGCTGTGCCGGGTCACCCGCAAATCCGCTGCCGAACTCGACCTTCAACCGGGTACGCAAGTCTATGCACAGGTGAAAAGCGTCGCCCTGCTGAATTGAAACCTGTTTGTGCGTCAGGGTACGAGCTTGCGAAATTCCCACCACGCCACAAGAATCCCTACCGCAACGATACCAATGGCGACCGGGATCAATACCCAGATATAGGCTTCGAGATAGGCTACCAGCAACGTTGCGAGCGTAATGAATAACCCGAGCATCAGAAAACGCCAGCCAATATAGACGCCGGCAAGAAACGTGGAGAGAGATATGACCGTCATCAACGCCAGCGCTGTCGCATCGTTGTCGAAACGCCCAACCTGATTGAGCAGAAAAACGGTTTTGACGGCTATGAAGACAGCACCCCAATGCAGAATCTGCTGCCTGATAAAGTGATACCCGTCTATTTCGTGTTTCTTGTAGCGCGACCATTCGGAAATGATTGCCGCCAGTGCAAAGACAGGAATCATCCACAGCCAGTAGCGATAACTCCCGCTAGAGGCAAAGTTGGTATAGGCAACACCTACAAAGCACAGAATCAGCAATGAGCTGAGAATCGCCTCACTGATGAAGATACGATGAAACCAACCCTTGGGATTATGCAGGATCGACTGCCCGCCTTCGGCTTTTACCTCATTGTCTTTCATCATCAAACCTTCCTTCTTGTTGTTCACTAAGGGTTGTTGAAATGCAACGTGACATCAGCAGCCTCAAGATGCTCAAGCAATTCGCAGGCTTCTTCTATCTCGGCATAATTTCCGGAAACGATCAGCAATACCGCACCAGCATGCAGCGAACACTTGTAGCAGTAGAGATTGGCTTCCTGCACACCCAGACGCATCAGATCATCATCAAAGACATCCGCATCCATCGCCGCAACATCCCCCTCCTGCCGATCCCTGCCGATAATCGAGATTCTGTCCGGTGAAATTCCATTGCCCAGCAGCAGCGCCCTGGCCTCCACGGCATCCGCATACTGGGGGAAGACAACGATGCAGCTACTCGCTTTTTCCATTGACAGTCACCGATTATTGAGGGCGCAAACCCGGTTATACTTGTTTTCCGACAGGTGCTCCAGAGATAGCAATTTCGAATCGCCCGAAATGTACGCTTTCATCAAGCTACCCCTCCCCGCTATCAAACATCGCAACAGCAAATATCCACACTGCCGGATACACCCCGAAATCCGAACCTGAATCCAAGGGTCAAGTCGGTGCGTGGCGCAAGCGCTTGATCCCATAGCGGATCAAAAAATATCCATCCCACCCCTACTCAAGGCCGGTATCCTGAGCCATTCACCCTATTTCGAATCCCGGATTCAGGTTGAGATTTCAAGATAGCGCAGTGTCATCCTCTGCGCTGTCACCTATATGACAAACAGGATCTCCAGTCGGAAAGAAAATACTGTCGTACCTACTCAACTCACCTCTGAAATCCCTCATCTCTGCATTAAAAAACGGTCATTTACACTTGTAAACTGACTTACTTCACCCCAGTGATTTTCGCTTCAAACGGTTAACTCCGACAGACTCCTAGCAAGGGTTTGCCATTATTTTCATTTATTTATCACAGGCTTTAGCCGCCACCTTGAATAAGACGGGTTAATACAGAAAATCAGCCTGCAGCGCTTCAGCACGCTCCCGCAGCTTTCTGAGGTCATCGATAATCAGGCGGTGCTTTTCGGAATGGAGGACCCCTTCCCGTTTCATCGCCTGCAGGTGGCGATTGACGACCTGACGGGCAGAGCCAATCATCTGCGCCAGCTTTTCATTGGAGAGTCCATGCAGTAATTTGGCTTCTATGCCGTTGCCCATCGAATCGTCAGGCTCACCATCCAGCGTGGCGTACCGCAGTATCAACCTTGCGAGGCGGGTATCCGTATCATAGAGCGCAAGATCGGTAGCCAGCATTTCCCGATTGCGAATCTGCCTGGCCAGATAGGGCATGAAGTTGCGGTTGAACTCGGGGTGGTCGAAGATCCAGCGGCGTACCTCGTCGATCGGTGCCGAAAACAGCTGCAAATCGTCCAGGGCACCGGGAATGACCTTGTGCTCCCGACTATCCAGCAGACTTAACACGTCATAGACATCGCCCGGACGCAAGATCAGGATCGCCACCTGCTTTCCCGTAAGCGGATGTGTCTGCAACAGCTCCATGCGCCCATCGACAATCACATAGAATCGCTTCAGCGCTATTCTGCAATCATGGACGGAACCCTTGTTCCAGGTTTCCAGGCGGAAATGGGCCAGCATGTCGTCGATCAGCTTGACGGGCAAGCCTTGAAACAGGTCAGTCCCCGAGAGCCGTTGGCGGTAGGTATTGTAAAGCGGCAGACTGTTTTTCATCGGGCTCCTGGCGGGCGGGTTTCATCCCGTGTTATCCAGCCCTGATTCCGAGGTTCAACCACGGCGACTGGCACAATCGCTTGCACCATTCACCCCCGTTCAACCTCGGATTCAGGCCAGCGTTATCAGGGAACATCTCAATAACCCATCAGCATGCAACCATTGCATTACCTGCGTGTTCAATCACGCCCCCGGTAATCGCCTGCCTCCTGAGTTTTCACGATCCAGGCAGCCATGAATAGCTGCCAATCTAGCAAGAGGATAGAACGTCCGTTGTAAAGCGGCAATGCCCAACACGCAAAAAGCCTGTGGCAACAGCACACCGGCACGATACATCGCTTGACCTGGAGCCGACTCTAACCCGCACAATCATTCGTATGCAGAGAACAGACCGGTACAAAGCAATGCGGATCACACGCTCTTCCACGACACCCGAAGCCGGAATCAGCTGGCTGACATTGTTTGCCAGTACCGGGACACTGATCTGCTGCGCCTTGCCCATCTTGTTGGTCTCGCTGGGTTTTGGTGCCACCGTCGCGGCAATGACCAGCAGCTTTCCCCTCCTGATCACACTCAGCGAACACAAGGGCTGGGTCTTCGGTTTCTCAGGCATCATGCTGCTTCTCTCCCTCTGGCTGATCAAGCGCCCCGGCCGTCACTGCCCGGTGGAACCCAGCAAAGCCACAGCCTGCAGACGGGCACAGCGATGGAATTTACGTGTCATCAGCGTTTCCCTGGTGATCTGGAGTATCGGCTTTTTCGCTGCATTCCTTGCACTGCCCCTTCGCCGGGCATTCAGTCTTCTGACAGGAGTCTTCCCATGAAATACACCATTCGCACACTTTTCGTCATCCTGCTGGCCAGCACCCTTGGGGGGCTCACAATGGCCAGTGCGGAGACGCTGGAAATCCCCATCCGGGGTATGACTTGCCCATTCTGCGCTGACGGATTGCACAGAAAGCTGGGAGGTCTTCCCGGGGTGGAAAAGGTGGAAATCAGCCTGAAACTGAAAAAAGCCCGGCTGTTACTGAAAGACGGTGCCAGTATCGACGATGGAGTCATCAGAAAGACCATCATCGATTCAGGCTTTACGCCGGGCGACGTGGTGGTGAAACCATGAAAGCAGCTCCCTGCGGAATCCTGCTCATCACGACAATGACGGGAATACCTCTGTTACCCATCACCGCTGCTGCCATGGGGCTGCGGTCCTTCGTGGCGCTACCTGTCGAGCAAGGGGGTACGGTGGCGCGGTTTCAACTGGAACGAAACAACAAGACCGATGTCGATACCGCCATCATCAACCTCGCCTGGGGCCTGAGCAACCGGCAGACGCTGTTGTTCGGCCTGCCCTATCGTCTCAACCCCGCAGGGGATAACCAGCTGGGTGATCTGGCGGTATTGTACCGGCATATTGTCCGGCAAGATGATCACGATCAGGGAACCTTACGGACAGGATTGCTGGGTGGTGCGGTATTTCCCGGCAGCAGTCATCGCGACGCGGCGCTCCAGGCCGGTTTTGTGACAACGCATTATCGAGGCCGTCATGAGTGGGACATCGACGCCCTCTATCAGGCTGGACTGGACCAGCGTCCCGACGCTGCCCGCTACGATATTTCTCATCAGTATCGTCTGACACCCGCACAATACCCCGAGTGGGGCATCGGCTCCGAATGGGATCTGGTCACCGAACTCAACGGTCGCTGGCAGGAAGGCAACGAAACGGTGCACCAGGCTACTCTCGGCGTGCAGTGGATACAACAGAAATGGGTGCTCGAAGGCGGCGTGACAAGAGACCTCAACGGTCCACAAGCCACCCGACTGCTATTGAGCACCCGTTTTCATTTTTAGAGGGGTATCTCACTGGCCTCCTTTTCATCCTTCCTACCGAGCAACCTATAGAGCGTTGCACAGGGCTGG
>CAYTPO010000157.1:0-5009 GCA_964439815.1 uncultured Thiotrichales bacterium | reverse complement strand
TAGACTCCTCCCCAGCAGAATGCCCAGCCCGGTCGCCGACAGGCAGGCCACGATACTGACAGCAATATTGAGCAACGCGGAGACCGTCTCCCCCTGCTCCAGCAGATTCATCGTTTCCATCGAAAAGGTGGAAAACGTGGTGAATGCGCCGAGAAAACCAATCAGCAGGAATGCGCGGACTTCAGGACTGGAGGAAAAGCGCTCCAGCAACAGCATCGCCAGCAATCCCATCAGAAAGGAACCCAGTACATTGACGCTCAGCGTCCCCCACGGAAACTGTCTCCCCAGCCAGGCATAGACCGCCGTCGAAAGCCAGAAACGCATCAGCGCACCAAGCGCGCCTCCCATTGCAATACTGATTGCCTGCATAAAATAACCCGCAATTCGTCAAACGACGCAAATAAGCCTATATTGTGCGCGAAATCACCCGGATATAGAACCATGCTCCCGGACAGAACTGCACGAAAAATCTCCACCAGCGAGCGACAATCCCTGTTCAGTGCGCTGCAACAGGCACTACCTGACGGTGCGCTGCTCACCACCGAGGAAGAGCTGCATCCCTACGAATGCGATGGCCTCTCCGCCTATCGCCAGGTACCACTGGCCGTGGCACTGCCGGATACACTGGAGCAGGCACGGCATGTCGTCATGATCTGTCATGAGCAGGCCATCCCGATCGTCGCCCGAGGTGCCGGCACCGGGTTGTCCGGTGGCGCCTATCCGCTGGAAGACGGCATTATTCTCAGTCTGGCAAAATTCAACCGCATTCTGAACATCGATACCGACAACCGGCTCGCAACCGTTGAGCCTGGCGTCAGGAACCTCGCCATTTCCGAAGCCGTTGCCGAATTCGACCTCTATTACGCCCCCGACCCCTCATCACAGATTGCCTGCTCGATCGGCGGCAACGTGGCGGAGAACTCCGGCGGCGTCCACTGTCTGAAATACGGTCTGACCGTCAACAATATTCGCCAGATCAAGATTCTGACCATTACCGGCGAGATCGCCACCCTGGGCGCCGAAGCCTTCGATGGCCCCGGACTCGATCTGCTGTCATTGTTCAACGGTTCCGAAGGCATGCTGGGGATTATCGTGGAAGTCACCGTGCTGCTACGCCCCAAGGCCCGGACTACCACTGTACTGCTTGCCGCCTTTGATGATATTGGCAAGGCAGGCGGTGCGGTCGCCAATATCATTGCCCAGGGCATTATTCCCGCCGGGCTGGAGATGATGGACAAGCTCACCATCGAAGCGGCGGAGGCCTTCGTTCACGCCGGCTACCCCACCGATGCCGAGGCGCTGCTGATCTGTGAACTCGATGGCAGTGAACTCGATGTCGCACACGAGACCAGCGCCGTCACCCGAATCATGAACGACAGCGGCGCCACCCGGATCAAGGCGGCCAATGATGCCGCCGAGCGCGCCGTCTTCTGGGCGGGGCGAAAATCGGCCTTCCCGGCGGTCGGTCGCATCTCCCCCGACTATTACTGCATGGACGGCACCATCCCGCGCCGCCATCTGGGGGATATCCTGCAGCGTATCACCAAACTGTCCGCCAGGTACGAGCTAGCGGTGGGTAATGTCTTTCACGCCGGTGACGGCAATCTGCACCCACTGATTCTGTTCGATGCCAATGAGCCTGGCGAGCTGGAGAAGGCCGAGCAGTTTGGCGGGGATATTCTGGAGGCCTGCATTGCCGTGGGTGGCACCATTACCGGAGAACATGGCGTCGGTATCGAGAAACTGAATCAGATGTGCAGCCAGTTCCAGAGCACCGAGCTGACCCAGTTCCATGCCGTCAAGGCGGCGTTCGATCCCCAATCCCTGCTCAATCCCGGCAAGGGTGTTCCCACCTTACACCGCTGCGCCGAATTTGGTGCCATGCATGTGCATCATGGTGAGCTGCCGTTTCCCGAACTACCCAGATTCTGAGCCGCCCATGACCTCGAACGATAAAGCCAACGCGCTGCAGTCACAGGTACAGCAGGCCATCGCAGCCAATACCCCGCTACAAATCCGCGGTGGCAATACCAAGACATTCCTCGGTCGCCCCGTCATGGCCGATCTGGTGCTGGATACCACCTCACATCAGGGCATCGTGCTCTATGAGCCATCGGAGTTGGCCATTACCGTGCGCAGTGGCACACCGCTGCAACAGGTAATCGACGCACTCTCCGCCGAAAATCAGCAATTGCCGTTCGAACCCCCCACATTCGGCCCGACATCGACCATTGGCGGCGTCATTGCAGCCGGGCTGGCCGGGCCGCGTCGTCCCTACAACGGCGCCGTCCGGGATTCGCTGCTCGGCGTCAAACTCATCAACGGCAAGGGCGAGATTCTGCAGTTTGGCGGCCAGGTGATGAAGAACGTGGCCGGCTACGACCTGTCACGGCCAATGGCCGGTGCAATGGGTACGCTGGGGGTGTTACTGGAAGTATCATTGAAGCTCAAGCCCGTTCCCGAATCAGAGATCACACTGGTCAAACCCGTGGCTGCAAATACGGCGCTGGACTCCCTGCAGTCATTTCACCAGCAACCCGGCAATCTGAGCGGCCTCGCCTGGGTCGATGGCAGGCTTTACGTGCGGCTGGCAGGTTGTCATGAGGCTACCGCTGCCGCCGCAGAAAAGCTCGGCGGCGAACGGCTGGCGGATGGCGAGGCTTTCTGGCAAGACATCAACAATCAGCAACACGCCTTCTTTCAGGATGAAACCCCGCTATGGCGGCTGTCGATCAAACCCTTCACCAAAGCACTGCCGCTCGAAGGCGAGCAACTGCTCGAATGGGCCGGGGGCCTGCGCTGGATCAAAACAACAGCACCTGCCGAGCAGATTCGCGAAATTGCTGCGCACGCTGGCGGTCATGCCACGCTGTTCCGCCCGAACTCCGCTGTCGATTCACCGTTTCATCCACTGCCAGCAGAGCTGATGCTGCTGAACAGACAACTCAAGCAGGCGATGGATCCACAGGGCATCTTCAATCCAGGTCGGCTGTATGCGGGTCTCTAGCCACAATACAATCGCCAGCTCCACGTTGACCCTGAATCCAAGGCTTGAACGCGGCGACTGGCACGAGCCCCTGATTCCACAGCAGATCAAAAAATACCCGCTTAACCTGTGGGTGAAGCCAGGATTTTCTGAAACCATGAAACCAATATCTCGCACCATTCATCCCCATTCATACCTCGGATTCAGATTGAAGAAACACTGACCATGCAAACCCGACTTCCCAACACCTTGCTGTCGACGGAAAAAGGCCAACGCGCCGACAGGATCCTGCGCAGCTGTGTCCATTGCGGCTTCTGCAATGCCACCTGCCCGACCTATCAACTGATGGGGGATGAGCTGGACGGTCCACGTGGACGCATCTACCTGATCAAGCAGATGCTCGAAGGCAACCGCGTATCGGAGCGAACGCGAGTACACCTGGATCGCTGCCTGACCTGCCGCAACTGCGAAACCACCTGCCCTTCCGGGGTGAGCTACCACGAATTGCTGGATATCGGCCGCGAATTCATCGAAATCAATCAGCCTCGCCCACTGCTGCAACGAATACAAAGGAAACTACTCCTCACCTTCTTTCCCTACACTCACCGCTTTGCTGCACTGATGCGGCTGGCTGGATGGTTCCGGCCAATGCTCCCGGCCAACATCCGCAGTAAAATGCCGCAGGCCGCCCCTCGGGTGGCAGCCATCAAACCTCAAGCCCACAACCGCAGAATGCTGTTGCTCGACGGTTGCGTACAGCCCGTACTGCAACCGGGCATCAACCAGGCCGTCATCTCGGTACTCGATCAGCTGGGCGTCCAGGTCGAGATCACTCCCGAAGCCGGCTGCTGTGGTGCCATGGCACAGCACCTTGCCGACACCCGACTTGCCCGCAAGCAGATGCAAGCCAATATCAATGCCTGGTGGCCAGCCATCGAAGCAGGCGCAGAGGCCATCATTTCCAGCGCCAGCGGCTGTGGACTGATGCTGAAGGAATATGGCGAACTGATGAAGGATGACCCCGACTACCGAGACAAGGCAGCGCGGATCTCCACATTGGCGAAAGATATTGTCGAAGTGCTGGAAAACGAAGACCTCACCACACTGCCTCCGGCAACCCCGAAAAGCATCGCATTTCACCCACCCTGTACATTGCAACATGGCCAACAACTGGGGGGCCGTGTCGAGTCGCTGCTGAAGCAACTGGGATATGAACTGGCACCGGTTCACGACAGCCATCTCTGCTGTGGCTCGGCCGGCACCAATTCGATCTTCCAGCCGGAGATCGCCAATGCACTCAGGGATAACAAACTCACCAATCTGCAAGCCCGCCAGCCGGCGCTGATCGCCACAGCCAATATCGGCTGTCATGAGCACCTGCGCAGCGCCGCCAATGTACCCGTCGTTCACTGGATCGAGTTGCTGGCAGCCCCCCGTAAAGCGTAGAATCCCCAGCCCGGCAAGCCTGAACCTGGTAATAACCCTATGTTACGGAAAGCACTCTACAACTACAGTGGAAAACTCCCCTGCCGACTCATCCATACTCGGGAAAAGCGCTATCTGGAGCGCTATTTTCTGGGCCAGCTGTTTGGCTGGACCTTCTATCTGCACCGTTTTGTCGGCAGTGATGGCGATCGTGCATTGCACGATCATCCCTGGAAGAACGCCGGCGCGCTCTGCCTGGCAGGTGGCTATCTGGAAAAACGCATTCGCTGGTTCAACCCGACCACAGGCTACGATACCTACGAAAGGCACATTCGCCCAGGCCGTCTGAACATGATCAGTGCATCGGTATTTCACCAGATCGTCTCCACCAAACCCGATACCTGGACGTTGTTCTTTCACACTCCCAAGATCAAGGAGTGGGGTTTCATGGAAATCATCAGGCGCAAGGACGGTGATGACATAGAGCGGACTCAGCCGCATTACTATGGTGATCTGGATGGCAAGAGCCACAAGAACTGGTGGGAAAGTGTGCCGCAGGGAGCCGACTGTGATCGTGCTCCCCTGCTGAAGAGGTAGA
>CAYTPO010000156.1:0-8481 GCA_964439815.1 uncultured Thiotrichales bacterium | reverse complement strand
CATCGAGCCATTCCGAAGTTGCTTGGTTTTGGAGCGCCGACTTGCAGTCGGCATTGCCGAGTGCAACTCGGCGATCCTGGGGGATTTGAAAGTGGTTTCCTACTTCTGTTGCTGCATCGGTCACCATTGGAACCTTGGGTTTGGGTAAAGGGATTTGATAGCTGCTCATTGAGCCATTCCGAAGTTACTTGGTTTTGGAGCGCCGACTTGTAGTCGGCATTGCCGAGTGCAACTCGGTGATCCTGTGCAACGAGTAATAGTTACCCTGCCTTGTTCAAGGTGGCGGCTGAAACCTTAATCGATAAATTGTGTTTTACCGCCCGGGATGCAGGAATTTTCCGTCGATCACTTCGAGGTTGCCGGTGCGGTTGTAGCTGTGAATGCCGAGCAGGCCGGGTATGGTGTGTCCGTCGATGCGGCGGCAGGGTTGTTCCTTGTATGTCCGGGCATCCCACTGAAGTATTTTGTTGAACCATAGTGCGGTGCCGTAACCTCGGGAGCAATCCTGGCTGATGCGGTAGTGGCTGTCTTCCCATGTGAATATCGAGCCGCCGTTACGGGAATAATGTACGTCGTTGCTGATGGTGCCCGCTGGTGCCAGAGCCCATTCCCCGGTGAGTTGTTCTGCAGTCCACAGGCAGGTCATGGGTGTATGGCCGGGAACAGCCATGGGTGAAGCCAGCATCCACCAGCGACCGGCATGCTGATACAGGGTTGCATCCACGACACTGACATCGAGCAGTTGCTTCTCCAGTACCCAGTCTTCCGGAAAGTGGCGGGCATAAAAAAGATCCACGCGCTGGTGATGTGCAGATTCGGGCACCATGTAGATTTTCCCCTGATGCCGGAAAACCAGCGGGAAGGAGAGGTGGTAATCGCGCTCCAGTACGGTTTGTACCTCGATCAGATCTCCATTGTCGTCGATCCGGCCACAGGCGATTTTCCCTTTTTCCTGCAAAATGTCGAAATCTTCAAAGAACAGCCAGGTACTGCCTTCGTATTCCAGCAGAAAAGGATCGGCCCAGAAATGGTTGGGGGGGCTTTGCAGCCACTTGAACTGCTTTAGTGCTGCCTTCTCATCCTGCTCGTTCAGCAGCGGGGTGGCTGACTGGCGTATCGCTATTTGCCAGTGCAACGAAAACTGTCCCTTGCGAATGGCGGTTGGCAGGCGGGAGAGCGTGCGCGCTATGCGTTGGCGCTGGTAGGAAATAACCTGCTGATTGGTTGGTGAGGCCAATGCCGGGGCGTCGGTAATGGCGGGTTCATCGGCAATGCTCCTGGCCTGTCCGCTCTGATGCAGTTCCCGGAGCTTCTCGATCACGAAATGCGTTGTGCCCCAGTAGGGTGGAAAGCGGTTGTGACGGGCTGACAGGTTGGGGGTCAGCGAAAAATAGGCCTCGGCAAGAATTGTGGGAGGTCGAGAGGAACTCTCTTCCCTTTCCAGCATGATCCTCGCCGTGCTCGCCGGATCTTCCAGTACGCTGGCGATGAGATTGGTGTCGTTGGTAAGGCGGTGGCCTTCGCCCAGACGATAGAACCAGATGCCATCTCTGGCCTTGATCGGGTGTATGGCATCAGGTTTGAGGGTGCTGAAATCGAGTAGTACATCGATATCGGGTGGTGGCCGGATTGCCCCGGATTTGTCAGCCTGCAGCGTGGAACGGGATATTCCGATGGTGGTTCGTATTATGTTTTCGCTATCGATGAGGTCATCAAACGGGACCTTTTCCAGTGGATCCGGAGAGATCGGATGCAATGGCTCGATCAGCGTCTGGTAGGCTTTGTAGAAAAGACAGTGGCGTTTGCTGCTGTCGCCCAGCGTGGCCACCAGTGTCTTGATCCAGTGGAAGGGTTTATTGGGAGATGACTTGTCACAACAGTCGATGACACAGACAGTATGTGCAAAATCGCTGGCAGCAATATCCTCGAGAATCTGCCGGGCAAAGGCCGGGATGGTCTGATTGCAGCTGATGATGCCGATACGCAGGGCAGGGCCGTCTCCCTGCGAGTGCAGGAATTGGTGATTCATCGTGAAATCCGGCGTTATCCTTTCCATGTGCCGATGTGCTTTTCGTAGTCGGAGCCAGCTCATCGAGCCATCCCGGGCAGGCGAGTAATCGTCCTGGAACCGGTGATGATCTTTCGTCCGCTGTTGATCAGGCCTTGCAGTACAGGGTAAGGCGTAAAACTGAAATCCGTGGCAATGACAACCTCCTGGCGGGTGAAGCCCCGCTTGAAGGCCGATATACCCTGCAATGGGTCATCGGCGGGCGCATCGGCGGGAATGACACCCCCCATATCGAACCAGCGGGCACCGCGTTGATGTGCCCAGCGGATCAGTTGCCACATGATCACTGCACCGGGTGCAATGGCGCTGGCATGGCTGATTCGTTCGGAAGCAGCGTGTTCATACACGGCGTAGTCTCCATGATTGACGGCCCAGGCAAAGGCAATCAGATCATCGGGCGGTTTGCGGGAGGTGTCAAACATACCGAGCAGGAGCGAATGGTTGCCGACACTGGCGTCCGTCAGCATGGTGAGTACGTCAAGCTCGGGGGCTTCCCCGGTCGTACGCTCGAAGCTGGCTGCATGCAGCTGGTGCATCCTGCTGGTGTAGTCGACCGACAGGATGGGTGCCGTCTGCAGATGGGGCTGTCGATCGGTCTTGCGCAGGTTGCGGCGAGTGCGGGAAGAGAAGCTGCTGAACAGCTGCTCGATGTCGCTGTGTTCCAGGGGCAGCATCAGCGTACGTTGATAGTTGGTTTGCTGGTGTGAGGGTGCGCCGCCAGCCGTCGTGATTGCAGTCGCAAACCGTTCTCTGCGAGCAGAATCCTCATCGAACAGGTGTACATCCAGTCGCAATACGCGGGGAATCTTGCGGGCGGTGGCCCTGAGGATATCTCCCGCGAGCGGTGCTGCCCGATCGTGCAATGCCCGCCCCATGCGTGAGATTCTGGCGATGCGCATACCCGGCAGGGCGCGACTGTTGCGCAGCTCGACGGCAAAGGCCATCAGTAGCCTGTCGGCCGGATCGACGGCCCGGACCCAAAGCCATTGCTGCTCAGGTCCGTGCAGGGGCCAGCTGGCATAACTGTGGGGTACCGGCAGGTTCAGTTGTGCGAATTGCCTCAGATCCGTCAGGTGTTCGGTACTGCCGCAGGGGGATAGTTGCAGGCTGAACGGTGTCATGATGCAGCCCTCCGTGCCAGCAGGGGACGCAGCCGATCACGCGCACCCAACGCCGAGCGCGTGAGCATGGCGGTACTGCGTCGTCCGAACAGCCAGATATCGGCAACCGCTGTTTTTTTGGCGCCCCAGTTGTCCATCCAGGGCTGGCCGGTAATCAGGCTGATCTTGTCGCTGGCGTGAGTAGCGCAAGTGGTGGCAAGCAGCCGGTCCAGCAGTACCGATCCCGGAGAGAGTCGTGACAGCGATTGATCGAAGGCGATTTTCAGCAGGCTGAGTGCAGGGCCGTCGGCAATGCACAACTGCGCTGCAACGGGCTTGCCGGCAACCTTCAGCAGGTTGATCTGCGGCTGCAATGTCGTGTCATCGGCAAACAGAAAGCGTTCGTGGAAAAGCCGTGAGCGTTCATCCAGCGCCAGAGCGGTGGATGAACCCTGACGCCCCTTCCAGCCGGAGGCTTCCAGTTGCAGAAAGCTGTCATAGGCCCGTGTCAGCCCGGAGCCGCTGCTGTGTGCCTCAAAGGTTACTGCACCCAGTTTTTCCAGACCGCGATTCCCCTTGCGCAGGATTTTCTTCAATCGGGTGGTATACGCCTGTTGCAAGTTTTCTGCGGGCTGGTTGCAGTCGAACCAGCAGGTGTGTCCCTGGACTCGCGCTATCTGCCAGGGCGCCATCTCCTGTAGCGCCGCGTGGGTCCCGTCATCGAGGGGTACCCCGTGCATCCGGATGACGAAGTGATGCAACCCCCTGGTGCTGAAGGTCTTGCGCAGCAGCGGCCACCAAGAGGCCAGTGATTGTCCGGCGGCCAGTGGAGGCGCGGTCAGATCCATGCCGGTCAGCAGTGGTATCTCCAGTATCGTGGGTTGCAGCAGCGAGCGCTGCGGTTGCCGTTGCATGAGCGGGAGTACGCCAACACACTCCTGGTTCTGATACAGCGCAACCAGATCGAGCTTGTCGGGTGTCTCCTCCAGCGTTTGCAGATAGGCGGAGAACCAGGCATGACTCTGGTAGAAGGTGGCTTGTGGTATCCGCTGCTGGAGTTGCTGCCAGTCGTGCTGCAGTGCGGCCAGACCTGTAAGGCCGGAGTACATCTCGATGTGTCGTTCTGCCGTGCTCATCGGGAGGCGCTCGTGTAGTCGGGCGCTATTTGCTGTGTCTGCTCGGGCAGTGCCCAGGATTCGCATTGCCGTAGTGCCGCGTAGGTGCTGCGGGCCTCGGCATTCGCCTGACGATCGAAGTGATCGCGGATCGATGCCAGTTTCAGCATCCGTTGCAGTCGTGCATGACCTGCGGCCTGGCGTCGCAGCTCCAGGCGATGCTGTTGGGTCTGTTCGATTTTCTGTTGCAGTTGTTCCAGTGCCGGGTAGCGGGGATGGCGGGCGATCCAGTCGAGCATCTGTTCGGCCTGATTCTGCAACAGCGCCTGGTAGGCTGCGCTGTAGGGGTGCCGGGCGGCAGGCCAAAGCTGGTCGAAGGTTTGCAGCATGTTGTTGCGAATGGCCGCCTCTTGCTCGCGCAATTCGTCGAGTTGGGCGTTGGTCCGGGCAATGGCCTCGCGAAGTGTCTGCCGTGCCTCGATGGCTGCCTTTGCCATGGTTGCCGGTGTATCCACGGGGATTTGCAGTTTGTTGGCCAATGCAAGGGCGGTCTGGTAATAGGGGTTGTTCTCGTCGGGCTGACCAGCCGTATGCCAGCGTGTGTACCACGGTTGCCACAATTCGAGAAAATACTCGCTGCTGGTAAACGGAATATCGGTACTGACGCCGTTGATGTAGGCCCAGGTATGGGCATCGGCGAGGGTTACGGGGGTGTCTGCTGGCAGCGCTGGCTTGATGGGTTTGCCATGCCGGGTGTTGCCGCTCAGGGCAGCAAAAAACCAGGTCGAGTAGTCGCGGTATTGTGTGGAGTCGATGCTGCGGGTACAGCCTTCGGATTCCATATTGTCCGGCACCGAGAAGAAGCCGCACTGCTGCGTGTCGATATGTTGCGGGTCGGGGTGAACCACATCGTCGGCGATGTTGCGGACAAAGCCGCCGGAAAAACACTGCGGCATGATGTAGCGCAGCGTTGTGCCGGTTGGGCGCAGCCGGGTAATGCGGGAGAACTTGCGGACATCGAGCAGGCTGTTGCCCCACAGGCGCAGGGTGTTCTCGCTGGGATCGTCAGACTCCCAGCCGCCATGTCCGTTGTAGACGAGCAGCAGAGAGTCCCCCTGTTGCAGCCTGCCGAGGGATTGCGCCAGCGTATTGGCGACCTCGGTGGCACTGGATTGGCCTTCGATATGCGGTACCTCATTGGGTCGATAGTGCGCCAGTGCATCGTGCTGGGCGCCAAACAGTCTTGCCAATGGCAGCCAGTGCCGGATGTTGGCGTCGTCGGGTTGCTGCTCGATGATATCCACGGCCTGGTCGGTACCCGCGGTGAACAGTAGCTGTTGTGATGCAAAGGCACGCTGTCGCAACAGCCTGTCGATCCAGATGATGTTCCGTTCGATGGAGACCTGGGACTGTTCCGGCTCCGGCCCGCCACCGATCAGCAGCGCATGGTCGGCTGCGGACAGCGGGGCGGACGCCAGCAACAGGCTGACGAGACATAGATAACCAGGCCGCGAGCCGATCATGAGGCTCTCCTCATGGCCAGCAGCCAGACAACGAACAATGTGCTGGCAAAGGCGAACAGGAAGGGGAGGGTTTGCTGCCAGCTGAAGTGCAGGCGCAGCAGCACCGCGAGCAGGATGATGCTGCCTGCGATAATGACCAGCAGCGCGATCCGGGGTGAGCGATGGGTGAGCAAGGTGATGGTCAACGCCGCAATGGCGATGACAGGAAGTACGATCCAGCTGCTGTCGATCATGATCTCCAGGAGTTGTGTGGCCAGCTTGTGGTGTGATCCAAACAGCCATTCGTTGTTGATCAGCTGAATGCCGAGCAGACTGTCGCTGCTGACCAGGAAGGCGAAGTAACCGGCATAGGCGATCAACCAGCCGATGAGGATGTTGCTGAACCAGCCCGTTCCGGTGGTGCGGCGGATATGACGGTTGGGTTGTGTTGTCGCAGTCATTTTGCAACCACGAAATTGCCGATCACCAGGTTGTCCAGCCCGGTGGAGTAGAAGCAGCGCAGCGCATTGAGTGGCGACTCGACGATCGGCTCTCCCATGACATTGAAGCTGGTGTTGAGTACCACGGGGACGCCGCTGAGTTCGCCGAATCGGCTGATCAGGCGATGATACAACGGGTTGGTCTCGTCACTGACGGTTTGCAGGCGTGCGGTGCCATCCACATGCGTGATGGCAGGCAGCTTCTCGCGCATGTTGGGCAGTACGTTGCAGACCTTCAGCATGAAGGGATCTTCCACCCCGATGTCGAAATAGTCGTTGCGTACTTCGCGGATGGCGGAGGGTGCAAACGGGCGATAGGCCTCGCGGTGCTTGACCTCGGCGTTGATCTTGTCCTTCATGTCCGGGTTGGTCGGGTCGGCCAGAATGCTGCGGTTGCCCAGGGCGCGTGGGCCGATTTCCATGGCACCCTGAAACCAGCCGATGATGCGTTGCTGATGCAGCAGTTCGGCGGCCACTGGTGCGATCTCTTCGTGATAGTCATAGCGGATCTTGGCTTCGTCGAGTACCCGTTTGATGGCATCGTTGTCGTAGGCCGTGCCGACGTAGGGGCTCAGGTGTGTAAAGCTGCGGGGCTGTCCCAAAATGACATGCTGCAGATAGAAGGCGGCTCCGATCGATGTGCCGTTGTCCCCGGCGGCCGCCATGATATAGACATCCTCGAAAGGTGTTTCCCGCAGGATGCGCCCGTTCATCACGCTGTTCAGCGAGACGCCGCCAGCAATGACCAGCTGCTTCTCCCCGGTCTTTTCGTGCAGCTGGCGGGCCATAGTCAGCCCGGCCTCTTCGAGTACCTGCTGGGCGGCTGCGGCGACATCGTAGTGACGCTGCTCGAAGGGGGCGGCAGGATCTCGCGGCGGGCCGAAGGTTGAGGTGAATTTTTCGCTGCAGCGCTGGTAGCCCCACATCTGGTAGTTGAACCAGGAAGGCTCGATATGAATGCCGCCCTCCTGATCGATATGCACCATGTCGCGGAACTGTTCCAGGTAGACGTCGGGATCGCCAAAGGGGGCCAGCCCCATGGTCTTGCCTTCGTCATAGTTGGGCTGAAAGCCGCAGAACTCGGTGGCTGCTTCGTAGAATGAACCGAGTGAGTGTGGAAAGAACGACTCGCCGAAAGTGGTGACCGTGTTGCCCTTGCCGTGCCCGAGAAAGGAGGTGGACCATTCACCGGCACCGTCGATCGACAAAATGGCGGCTGAATCGAACGGGGAGACCAGAAAGGTGCCTGCGGCATGGCAGTGGTGGTGCGGGATGAAGTGCAGTTCGGGCCGGTGGCTGGCATCCGGCCAGGTCTGTTGCAGCCAGGCCTTGAGTGCGCGTTGCTGCCAGAAGGCTCGCAGTAGCTCATGCTTGATGAAGGGTGCCGCACCGCGCAGATGTTGCAACCCGTAAGCCAGCTTGCGCTGCCAGTGCAGAGAGGGCTTGATCGAAACTGCCACATGGGTGATGTCGCTGGTAGCGAGGCCTGCAATCCGGAGGCAATGTTGGACGGACTGCAGCGGGAAGTCGTTACAGTGCTTGTGTCGGGTAAAACGCTCCTCTTCCAGGGCGCAGATCAGTGCACCATCCTGCACGATACACGCTGATGAATCGTGGAAGGCGTAGTTCAGCCCCAGGATGACCGGTGCCGCCAGGCCTGCTGGTGGTTTTTGTGTATTCGATTGCATGGTTCCCCTGCCTTGGCAGTCTGTCATTTTTTATTGACGATGCGTGACTACTCAGCTACCGCTTATGTGGATTGCCCGCTGAGTAGTTACGACGATGCTTGTTATTATCGTTGCGCAGGTAGGGGCATATTCGAGGCAGGTTGGGCAAGGGGGGGACGACGTGCCCGGCATTGCGTCCTTTGTGCAGGGCATGCTGCAAGCACCTTTGCTCATCAACCTGCGTGATATATGCATTTACCTTTGTAACGTGGAATATCGTTGTATCGCCTGTCAGATCATGAGATTCGACAAACAGGATGCTTTTCGGTTCAATTTTTGGGTGACCGGCAGGCAGATAACGTGAACTAGGAGGCTGTCCGAGAATAGGTTGACAAAAAACCAAACCACCTTCCGTATTAATAACGACAATCATTCAGAAGCACAGATGATTATCATTACTACTTATGGCCACTGTTTTCCACTTTATTGCCTCATTATCTTTCTTTCGTACCCCTCATATCCCTTTCAA
>CAYTPO010000155.1:0-6832 GCA_964439815.1 uncultured Thiotrichales bacterium | reverse complement strand
GCGCTCGGCCTGGAGTTTCCCGATCTTCTCGATCACTTCCCTGGCACCGGCACGTGGCGGATCCAGCAGGATCTTGTCGTAGGTCTGCTGCAACCAGGATTCGTTATCGAGCTCGCCCATCAGATTGGCGACATGGTAACGGGTGTTTTCAATACCATTGGCCAATGCCGTCTTTCTTGCCCGATCGACCATCACCTGGTCGCCCTCCACACCAACCACCGCTCTCACATGTCGTGCCAACGGCAGGGTAAAGTTACCCAGACCACAGAACAGATCGAGCACACTGTCCTCTGCATCGAGCGCCAGCAGCGACATGGCCAGCGGTACCATCTTGCGGTTCAGTTCCGCATTGACCTGAAAGAAATCGAGCGGACCGATATCTACCCGAACCTGATATCCTGGATGCTCATAATACAAAGCCGTCTCTTTTTCAGGATTCAATGGCACGACAGAAGCCGGCCCCTTGGACTGCAGGTAAATATGAAAATCATTGGCCTCATCGAATGCCTGCAGTCGCGCAAGATCAGCCTCACTCAAAGGCTCCAGATGGCGAAAGACGAGTGCAGTGGCATTGTCACCAACCGCCACCTCGATCTGCGGAATCTTTTCCCGTGCATCGAGCAAACCAATCAAATCGCAAAGGTCGCTGATTCTCTCCCCAACCGAAGGATGCAGCACCGGGCAAGACGAAATATCGGCCAGGAATCCACTCTGCTTCTCGCGAAACCCCACCAGCACCCGTCCCTTCTTTGCCACATAGCGCACTCCGAGTCGAGCCTTTCTGCGATATCCCCACGGAGAAGCAGTCAATGGCGGCAGCACCTCGGCAGGCACCACATTGCCAATATGCGCCAGGCCTTCCAGCATGGCCTGCTGCTTGAAGGCAATTTGCCTTTCGGCGGCCAGATGTTGCAAGGAACAGCCACCACAGATGTCGGCATGCGCACATTTTGGCGTTACCCTCTCCGGGGCAGCCTCCAGCACTTCGGTCACGATACCGGCGTCATGGCTGCGCTGACGTTGGGTATAACGAAACCGGACCTTTTCTCCGCTCAGAGCGCCATCGATAAACACCACCTTGCCATCGATATGCGTCACCCCCCTGCCTTCATGTGACAACGACTCGATGGAAGCGTCAAATTCACCTTGTGGAAGGGGTTTGCGTCGGGAACGTCTGGCCATAGGCAGCATCAACCTGTTGATAATAAGGGAAAATACGGGAAATTTGTCTGCACAGCGGTGGAACTCAATTCTGCTTCCACGCCTGCTCGAATTCGATCAACGCATGCTTGTCGGAGCTACGCAACATCTCGCGTACCCGCTCACATTCCGCGTCATAGGTGGTATCCGTCAAATGACCACGCATCAGCTCGAAACGCAGATAGACCAGATAGGTGTTGAGTACATCCGTCTCGCAATAATCGCGGATACCCCGGATATCACCCTGCAAGAATGCATCCCACACCTTGGCCCCGCTCATGCCCATCTTGCCAGGAAATCCAAGCAGGGTTGCGATCTCGTCGAGCGGCGCTGCAGCACGCATCTGGTAGCCAGCCAGCACATCCATCAGGTCGGTATGGCGCCACTGAAAGCGATTGAGGTAATTGTTGAAACGAAAGGCACTGTCTTCTTCCCCCACCTCCCAGTAACGCGGTGCCGGAATCCGGTGCAACAACGCTCGATAATGAATCACCGGCAGATCGAACCCGCCGCCATTCCATGTAACGAGCGTCGGCGTATAGCGATCCAGACCATCGAAGAAACGCTGGATCAGATCCTTCTCGGATGCCGTCTCATCACCCAGCGACCAGACCCGGCAGTGATCACCATGGCGAAACACCACCGAGATCGCCACGATCCGCTGTAAATGATGCGCCAGAAACTCTCGCCCGGTCTTTTCGCTGCGCAGCTTGAACATGGCATTGGCTGCAGCCTCATCATCCAGCCCATCGAGCTGGTACAGCTTGCGCCCCCCTTCCACATCCGGGACGGTCTCGATATCGAAGACCATGATATTGTTCATGCGGGAAAGACTCCGGTGGAAATGTAGCGATCACCCCGATCACAGATGATACTGACGATCGTGGCATCCTGAACCGTTTGCGCAAGCTGCAATGCCGCCGCCACTGCACCTCCGGAGGAAACGCCACAGAAGATGCCCTCATCGGTTGCCAGTCGCCGCATCATGGTCTCTGCCTCCTCCTGACTGACCGTGAGAATGCGATCGACGAGTTCGGGCTGATAGATTGTCGGCAGGTACTCCTCGGGCCAGCAGCGAATTCCGGGAATATTGGCCTCGTCATCGGGATGGACGCCGACGATCTCCACATGATCGGTCTGCTCCCGCAAATAGCGGCCGGTTCCCATAATGGTTCCCGTGGTCCCCATCGAACTGACGAAATGGGTAATCTCTCCAGCGGTATCACGCCAGATTTCCGGGCCGGTCGTCTCATAGTGGGCCAGCGGATTGTCCGGATTGGAGAACTGATCCAGCAACCGGCCCTTGCCTTCCCGCTGCATCTGCTCTCCCAGATCACGCGCACCCTCCATACCCTCATCCTTGCTGACCAGAATCAGCTCGGCACCGTAGGCGGCCATGCTGGCGCGACGCTCCATGCTCATCGTTTCAGGCATGATCAGGATCATCCGATAACCCAGCACTGCAGCCACCATGGCCAGGGCAATGCCGGTATTGCCACTGGTGGCCTCGATCAGCGTATCCCCCGGTTTGATCTCCCCGCGCTCCTGAGCATGGTGGATCATGCTGTAGGCCGGGCGATCCTTGACCGATCCGGCCGGATTCTGGCCTTCCAGCTTGACCAGCAGGGTATTACCAAGCTCCGTACCAATGCGCTGCAGCTGCACCAGCGGAGTATTGCCAATCAGGCTCTCCAGCGTAGGGTATTTCATAGTCATTGAAGTAGTCATTCTCGTTCAGATAGATGCTTCCGCAGTGCATTCCAGCACGACAAACGCCACCGCGGTTTCGGCTTCATCGGAAATGGTCAGGTGAATACCATTGATACCATGCTGGTCGGCCACCTCGGCTGCCCGCCCCGACAGATACAGTTCCGGCTTGCCGCTGGCATCGTGACCGACCTCGAAGTCGGTAAACGTGATGCCCTGCTGGAAACCCAGCCCCAGCGCCTTGCTGGCCGCCTCCTTGCTGGCAAACCGCTTGGCAAGAAAAGCGGTTTTTGCGGCGGTAGCGCCATATTCCTCCAGCTCTGCAGCCGACAGGATGCGCTGCGGAAAGCGCTGCGGGTGCCGCTTCACCAACGCCTCGATACGCCGCACACTGACCACATCGGTGCCTATCCCGAAGATAGCCATCACTGCAGCAGGCTGCGCATCTCTCTGACCGCCTCACCCATCCCGACAAACAGGGCACGTGCGATGATCGAATGACCGATATTCAATTCATTGAGACCCGGTAACGCCTTGATGGCAGTGACATTTTCATAATCCAGACCATGTCCGGCATTGACCACCAGACCCAGTGATCCGGCGTAATCCGCCGCAGCGATCAGCCGTTCGAGTTCCGCATCACGATCATCCCCCTGCCTGTTGGCATAGGCACCGGTATGCAGCTCAATCACTGGCGCACCACAATCCGCCGCCGCCCTGATCTGCGCCCTGTCAGGCTCGATGAAGATCGAAACAGCCACATCGACTGCTCCCAGCTTGGCGCAGATATCTTCGATCTTGGCCTGATGGCCGATGACATCGAGTCCACCCTCGGTCGTCAGCTCTTCACGTTTTTCGGGTACCAGACACACATCATCAGGTCTGACCTCCAGCGCAATGGCACACATCTCGTCAGTCGCGGCCATTTCCAGGTTCATCTTGCTGCGAATCGTACTGCGCAATAGGGTGACATCGCTGTCCTGAATATGCCGCCGATCCTCACGCAGATGCAGGGTAATCCCATCGGCACCGGCGTCTTCGACCGCGTGAACGATCTCCGTCAGATCAGGGTAGGAAGTGAATCTTGCCTGACGTATCGTCGCGGCATGATCGATATTGACGCCCAGTTTCACTGGTTTACTCATGGTCGCTAAGTACTCCATCGAGTTAGGTTTGACGGATAAAGCGAGTCATGAAGCGGTTAGCCGCCAAGCGTTGCCTTGCGGAGAAGGGTTGTTCCCTTCACAAAAGGCGCAACAACGCGGATGACCGCTTCATGGCTCACCCGAAGGGAGCACCCAAAACGTCCAATACGGCGTTATGGGCCTTGACAAGAAAATAACCATTGTCTGCAACCCAAGTCTTGGAGGCTTTGGATTGCTCTGTAACCATCAAACCTGATTTGATGGAGTACTCGGAGCCTGTCCGAGAATAGGAAGCCTACTGCGGAAAAGCCATTTTGGCCCTTTTTCCCCCTGGTTTTCGTCAAATATAGCCAATATTCTCCTCAAATCAGAAAAAAAATGGCCTAATATGGCTTTCCCTCGCTACGACTCCTATTCTCGGACAGCCTCCTAGGCTCCCGTCGATATTTACTCAAATTCCTGATCAGTTCCCTGCTCTTCAGTTTGCGGGAACCGAGTAGCTGTTGCAGCGCTGTCGCCGTCAACTGCCGAAAGATCCGCTGGTGTTCCGGCGCAGAAAAATCACCGCTGCGTAACGCCGCCAATGCGTCGGATGATATCTCGATGGATCCTTTGCCAGGTGTCCTTGCCGAAACCCCCTGCCCCGGCAGAAAATAATAGACGCTGCAAACTGCAAGGGGCTGGCCCGTCAGGCTGTCCTCCTCCAGATCAGCGGCATACCCCAGCGCCATCAGCAACAACCACTCGAATGCACGCAATGCCGGTCCGGCTGGCTGTCCGTCACTCAGCCGCTGTAATGTGGCATGGTAAGCTTGGTAGACCTCCGGAGCTGGCAGGCCCTTCGGCAACAGATGCAGCAAAAGCTCGTTACAATATAACCCGCAGATGCCCGCTTCACCACCCAGCGTATACCCCTGCACTGTCTCGAAAGACTGCATGTTTTTCAGCTCACCCCTGCCGTGCCAGCGAAAGAGCGTCTCCCGAAAGGGTTGCAGCAATGCCGCATTACGCGCCCCGGACTTGCCGGACACCCGGGCCATCAGGGCTATGCGCCCCTGATCACGGCACAGAATCTCCAGTATTCTGCTGTTTTCGCGAAAGCGGCGGCCATGCAGAATATAGCCATGATCTTCAGGGATTGCTGCCGTCACAGATCCCTGTCGAGGCTGAACTGCTCAAGCAGCCGGGCATTTTCCGTCCAGCCCTCCTTCACCTTGACCCACAGCTTGGTATGAACGGGGCAACCAACAATGCCGGCAATACGCTTGCGCGCCTCCATACCCACCTTTTTCAGCGTCTCACCCTTCTTGCCAATGACGATTCTCTTCTGCCCCTCGCGTTCCACGTAGATCACGGCGCCAATGGTGATACCTTTGGGTCCCTCCTCGTATTGCTCGATCTGTACGGCAACCGAGTACGGTACCTCCTTCTCCAACGCCTGCATCAATTGCTCGCGAATCAGTTCCGAAGAGACGAACCGCATGCTGCGATCGGTCATTTCATCTTCCTCGAATTCAAAGGCGCGCCGTGGAACATGGGCCTTGATCTTCTCCAGCAGATAGTCGATGTCCTGCGCCCTGAAGGCCGAAATCGGCACCAGCTCGGCAAAGGCATGACGTAATGACATGGCCTGCAGATAGGGCAGCAGCGATTCCTTGTTCCCGATGCGATCGACCTTGTTGGCCACCAGAATGACCGGGACATCGACAGCCTGCAGATACTCCAGCACCCGCCGATCCTCCTCCGTCCAGCTACCCGCCTCCACCAGAAAGACAATGACATCGGCCTCGGCCAACGTCGCAATGGCCGTCTTGTTGAGCTTGCGGTTTAGCAACTTCTTGGCATCGGCATGAATACCGGGGGTATCGACAAATACCAGCTGGTAGTCGTCTTGGGTATGGATACCGAGAATCCGGTTTCGCGTCGTTTGCGGCTTGGGCGTGGTCGCTGCCAGATGAACCCCGAGCACATGATTCATCAACGTCGATTTACCGACATTCGGTCGACCGATAATCACGACATGACCACAATGAGGTGTCTGCCGACTGTTCAAGAGGATTCCTGCAGGATGATTTCCAGTGCCTGGGCAGCGGCAGCCTGCTCGGCCTTCCTGCGGCTACTGCCCATTGCCTGGGTGGTCACAACGGGATTCTCGATCCGGCATTCTGCGGTAAACGTCTGGTTATGTGCCTCCCCGGAGATCTCCAGCACCTGATAGGCTGGCACCGACATCGAGCGCGACTGCAGCCACTCCTGGAGGCGGCTTTTTGGATCTTTCAGTGTCTCCGGCTGTGGCAGGTTTTCCAGATGAGCAGCAAATACCGCCAGAATATAGTCGCGGGCATACTCGAAACCCTTGAGCAGAAACGCCGCACCGATAATGGCTTCCAGCGCATCCTCCATAATGGATTCCCGGCGAAAACCACCGCTTTTCAGCTCTCCGGCACCGAGCTTGAGATAGTCACCCAGATTGCTTTCACTGGCAATCTTCGCCAGCGTCGCCCCGCGAACAAGGTGTGAACGCAGCCGGCTCAAGTCACCTTCATTGGCATTGGGGAAACGTTCGAACAGGTAATTGGCAATCACCATGCTCAGCACGCTGTCTCCAAGAAACTCCAGTCGCTCATTGTTCTTCTTGCTGGCGCTGCGATGGGTAATCGCCTTGGCGAACCAGTCCGAGTCGAGGATTTCCTGATCCAGCAGCGCTAGTATTCTGGGGATGGGCATACGGCTATTCGGTTTCCACGGAAAAATCGATCAGGAACTGGATATTGGCAAGA
>CAYTPO010000154.1:0-5026 GCA_964439815.1 uncultured Thiotrichales bacterium | reverse complement strand
AGGAGCCAAGGAGCGCCCCTTTCTGTCGGGGGGTGAACTCGGAGGGCTGGTGGATTTTCTTCAGGATGACGTCCATTCCGAAACTCGTGCCGGTCTTCTCGAGGATGGTAGGGTGACAACGGTAATAACATGCGGTTTGGGGGAACTCCTCGTGGAGGCCAAGGCTCCTTACGATATAGAATACCTTGATCTAGATACTGAGGGGAGTGAGTTCGCGATACTTTCCGGGGTGGACTTTAAGCGCTGGCACTTTGGATTAGTCACCGTGGAGCACGCTGGGGTGGTTGATAAGCGGGAGGCCATCTTTGAACTTATGGTGGCCGCTGGTTACGAGCGTGTGGAGGCGTGGTTCGAGGACTGGTATTTTCACGTTGATACTGTAGGAAGGCTGCTTTTGGTTGATCCGCCAGAGGCTCGTCGAATCATCCTTCGGGCGACAGAAATGGCTCCCGTAGTCAAGGTAAAGCGGTTGATCTCGGAAGGCAAGCAGCTGCTCGATAAGGGGTGTCTTGAGGATGCTGTCGAGTTGCTTTATGAAGCCTGCTCTCCCGAGTATCCAAATAACGCCTATGCTTATTCCTTGGCCGGGATGGCCTTCAAGGGACTTGGTAACCACGAAGGGTTGGTGGGGCTAATCGTTCTCGCGGAGAAGAACCACGGACAGGGATCGGCGCTTGTCGAGAGGTTGCGTAGGCTTGTCCAGTGATGTTTCGTCAATGGTGTCTCCTACCATCCCCCCGCCTGTTGCTTAGGCTTGGTGATGGCTACAACTGTAATGCCTTTACACCGTCAGCCCTGCTTGCCAAGAGCTATGCTGATTTCTGGTGTATGAGCTGACGGAAGAAGCGGTGTACCCTGTTGATTGATCTTGGCGGATCAACAACCGACAGGAGAAGTACACCGCTATGAACAAGAGTAACGTTGTCGAGCTGAAAGCACCAGCCAAAGATGCCTTGGGTGAACTGCTGAAAGAAGGAGCCAGACAGCTGCTTTCGCAGGCCATCGAGGCGGAAGTGGCCGAGCTGCTGGCCCAGTATGCCGGTCAGACCGTGGACGGGAAGCGGGCCGTGGTCCGCAACGGGTACCTGCCGGAGCGCACTCTCCAGACCGGGCTGGGAGATGTGCCGATCAAGGTGCCAAAGGTGCGAGACCGTTCCGGCCAGAGCGTGAAGTTCAACAGCAAGCTGGGGCGGGTGTTGCCCAGAAAAATGCCGCATGAATGCTATTCTGTCTCGGTTATCAATTTTTCCTTGAACAGAAACTAAAATATATAGGGTTGCGAGGTATTGTCTCTGATCTGGGGTGTCCTGCCAGATAGGAAGATATGTGCGGAATGTCAGGAGTATCTTCCAAACTTATCAGCTATTATCTTAGTTAGAGCCTATCAAAACCACCGCTCGAATATCCCCAATACACGTTTCAAAGTCGAATCGATCTGTTTGTGAAAACGAATCGTTTCCAAGTCGATGCCATCGAGGAGATTCTTTATTTCCAGCCCCAGATCAGTGCTACCTTCCATTTTCAAGCGGCGTTGGAAGAAGAGGGTGTCGGCATCTTCCTGGCGGGTGGCGAGGAGGAGAAAGTCGTGGAGTTTGCCTTTCAGATTGAGATGGTCTTTTGTCTTCCACTCTCTAGCGACCAGTTTGTCGTCGGACAATCCCACTGCAAAGCGCAGCCTCATGTCGGTAATTTCTATGGATACCTGTTGGCCCTGCAGAAAATCGAGTTCACCTTCCTGAAGCGGGGTTTGTAGCAATGTGTTGAGTATTTTCACAATGGCGGTGCTGTGCAATCTGGAGGGGAGTAGTGCAACGGGTCTGCTCAATAATGACGGGAACTTTGGCTGGTGCCTTTGCCCGATGGTGGTGGGTGAAATGGATTGTTGAATGGTCGTCATGAGATGAAGGGCCTGTTATTGATGACTGGTCTGGTTCGCCTGTTCCATGCCTGCCTGGCCATGCCAGTAGCCGTTGCAGCTGTCGGCTAGTGCCCAGAGTTTCAACTGGCTGGCGAAATCCGTCGCGGTGGTGGTGTTGTTGCGGATGGCGTCGAAGGCCATGATGATGTTTTCAGTGAAATTCGATTGCGGGCTGACGCGCATTATGTCAACGCCCATTTCTGCCATGGTAGGAATTTCCGCCATCAGGTTGCAGGTGAGGGCCGATTGGGTCTGAATGCCGTTGAGACACAAAAAGGCGTTGTCTTCCCGCGTATTCATGAGCAGCCCGTTGGGATCGTCGAGGCAGCGGTATTGGCAGTCATCCTTGGGCAGGTTGTGGGCGCGGGCGGTAAAGCAGCGGGCGGAGTAGGCCAGAGGCATTCTCCCCCATGAAAAAATTTCGGTTTCCACACCCTCGGGTTTTTCCGCCAGCATTTGCCCGAGTTCCTGCTGCGAAAGTTCGATGGGGAATACCCAGCGTTTGAGCGACTGCCCGGCGAGAAACTGTAATGTGCGTGCATTATAGATATTGATGGCAGGGCCGGTAACGAATGGAATGCTGTTTTGTGAGAGCTTTTCCACCGCTGCCATGTCGTTGGCTTCTACCATGAAATCTCCATTTTCACACAGGCGACGAAGGCTCTTGAGTTCCGATTCTGCTTCGATCAATGTCAGGGTCGATAGCACGACTTCCTTACCGGCTGCCTTGAGCGTTTCGGCCAATGACAGCCACTCCTCATGGCTTAGTGCCCGGCGTTTTGAGCAGACGGTTTCACCCAGATAAACGATATCCACGGGGGATTGTGCGATACGTTCGTAAAAATCCAGCAGTTGCGCTTTTGGCCAGTAATAGAGTACCGGCCCCAATGAAATTCGCAGGTGTTGGCTCATGGTTGGAGATTCGCTTTCTGCTTCATGGTTTATTGCCAGGGCCTGGAGTAGGCGCCCAGCGTGGTTTGGGAGCCTTCGGATACCTTTTGCAGCGCATCCATCCAGCTGTTATCCACCAGGAAGTTTTCGGGGTCTTGCTGGCAGGCGTCGATGGCGGCGCGCATGATCTGTGTGACCTGGGCAACATAGGCGGGACTGCGCTGTCGTCCTTCAACCTTGATGGCGGCGATGCCCATGCCTTGCAGCTCCGGCAAAATCGAGAGCGTGTTGAGGCTGGTGGGTTCTTCGATGGCGTAATAGGTATTGCCCTCCACATTGAATCGCCCCTTGCAGAGAGTGGGGTAGCCAGCGTTTTCTCCGGCTTCGAAACGGTCGATCATGACCCCGTTAAGCCGGGTTTCCAGGACGCCATTCTCTTTCTCCACCCATTGTACCGCGCTGCCGGGAGAGCAGGCGCCATAGGTGTTGGGGGATTGGCCGGTGGCATAGGAGGAGAGCAGGCAGCGCCCTTCCACCATGACGCAGAGACTGCCGAAGCCGAAGACTTCCAACGGTACCGGGCTGCTGTCGGCCACCTGCCTGACCTGTTTGATGGAGAGAACACGCGGTAGCACGGCGCGCTGGATATCGAAATGGCGAAAATAGAAATTCAGGGCGTCTGGATTGGTGGCCGAGGCCTGTACTGACAGATGCAGGCGCAACTGTGGAAAGTGTTCGCTGGCGTAATCCATGACGCCGATGTCGGCCAGGATCAGTGCATCTACGCCAAGATCGGCCGCCTTTTTCACGGCGTTTTCCCAGCGATTGAAACCGCCTGCCTGAGCATAGGTATTGATGGCGACGAAGACTTTGGTGCCTTTGCTTCGGGCGTAATCCAGCGCGGCGAGGGCGCGCTTGTCATTGAAATTCAGGCCGGCAAAATGACGCGCGTTGGTGTCATCCTGAAAACCGATATAGACCGCATCGGCGCCATGATCGACGGCGGCCTTGAGCGAGGGAAGATTACCGGCGGGGCAGACAAGTTCCATAATGCATTCCAGAATCGGCAGATGAGATTGATGTGGTGTTTTTGGCGCTGGAAGAGGCGACATTGGCGTCGCCCTGAAAAAGTGCTTCGGTCATCCGGTTGATGACCCACCATTTCCTATTGCACCACTGTGGTGCAAGCAGAAGGTCTTTGGATGCTGTGGCAGTTACGCGATGAAAGCAGACGGATTCGGGGGTGGCGCGAATCATCTGTACGGCAGTATCGATGTATTCATCCAGAGAAAGCGGCTCATATTCGCCACGATGCCACTCCCGCGCCAGCTGAGTGCCCTTGACGATATGCAGTGGGTGCAGCTTCAAACCCTCGACGCCGCATTCCAGCACCCGTTGCAGTGAGGTCAGGTTGTGTTGCAGGGTCTCCCCCGGCAGTCCGATGATCAGATGTGTGCAGACTTGCAGGTTGCGCGCGTGGGCGCGGTGAATCGCATCCAGATACTCGCCAAAGCCATGACCCCGATTGACGCGCTTCAGTGTTTCGTCAAAGCTCGATTGCAACCCCAGCTCCAGCCAGACTTCATATCCCTGCTGCTGGTATCCAGCCAGCAGATCGAGTACCGCATCAGGTACGCAATCCGGCCGAGTGCCTATGCTCAGACCGATCACATCAGGTATTGCCAGCGCCTCGTCATAGAGTGGTTTGAGGGCTTCAACAGCGGCATAGGTGTTGGTATAGGCCTGAAAATAGGCCAGAAATTTCTTCGCCCGGGTACGTCTGGCGATCACCTTGCGCCCGGCGTTGATCTGCTCGGTAATGGAAGGTTGGCGTTTGCCCTGCGGGTTGAATGAAGCATTATTGCAGAAGGTACAGCCACCCAGCCCCTTGGTGCCATCGCGGTTGGGACAGGTGAAACCCACATTCAGCGCCAGCTTGTGCACCCGCTCGCCATGACGACGAAGCATCAGCTGTCCGAATGTATTGACCTTGTCCGCCAGATTCATGAGTGTGGATGAAAAAGTGTTATTTCTCTGCAACTGGTCAAGGATCGCATACTCGGGGAAAAGGGGGGTTGATACTGGTCAAGGGTGAAATCTTCGTGGTGGGGCGTTTGGCTAGGCCTGCCTATTACCCACAAACATAGCTAGACAACAGCTCCATGATTTTGCAAAGAAAATCCTTCACACATCAACTGAAGCGCGGAATAGCCGCGC
>CAYTPO010000153.1:0-11456 GCA_964439815.1 uncultured Thiotrichales bacterium | reverse complement strand
AAGATGGTGGCCAGGGACAGAATCGAACTGCCGACACGGGGATTTTCAGTCCCCTGCTCTACCGACTGAGCTACCTGGCCGCCGTAAGGAGGCGCTATTAAAGCGATTTAGCAGAGCCACGTCAAGTTTGGCACGGCTCTTTTTATCGGGCAGGTTGTTTTGCCAGCCTGCCCTGTTGTCGATCAGCCTAGAAACCACAGTCGGGCACGAAAAAGATGCGTAAGCAATTGGTGTCCATGGCGAATCAGAAAAACTCGTGATCACCTTGTTGGTGATAAGAGGTTTTTCTGGTTCGCCAGGTGCGCCAAGGGCTTGCGTGGACTTTCATGATTCAACTGCGGTTTCTAGGATCAGGAAGGGGGTGTCCAGTTTTCGACGCTGGAGCCATCGCCAAAGAAGAATTTTTCCATCTCTTCCTCGATGAATTTGCGTGCCTTGGGGTCAATGGGGCTGAGGCGATATTCGTTCAGCAGCATGGTCTGGTGCTGCACCCAACTATTCCAGGCTTCCTTGGAAACGTTGTCGAAGATCTTCTTGCCAAGCTCACCGGGATAGGTCGGACGATCCAGACCTTCGGCTTCCTTCTTGAGAAGTACACAGTTAACCATGCGTGTCATTGTCTGCTCCTGTGGTACCTATCGCGGCTGCGCGGTACTGTTGCAATAGTTTAGCCACGGGGGCGGGAAACCCTCCGGGCGCGGGATGGGCTGTGTTATACCAGAGCATTGTCCCTGGCGCCATTTCCATCACTGAGTCGGCGCTTTCAGCCACCTGAATCAGCGCTGGCAGAATGGTGAGGCGAAAGTGGGTGAACTGATGATCGACTGCCGGCCAGTGCGCCACTTCAGCAGCAACCAGTGCAAATCTTTGCTGCAACCATACCGAGAGGTCTTCATTCTCTCCGATTTCGGGGAAGCTCCAGAGCCCACCCCAGATACCGGTAGCCGGACGCTTTTGCAGCAGAAGCTCCCCACAACCATTGCGTAGCAGCAGCATTCGAGTAGCCTTTTGCGGCCTTTCCCGACGTGGCTTGCTGCCAGGATAAGCCTTGGGGTTATCCTGGCGTTTGGCCTTGCAGCCCCGTGCCAGAGGGCATTGGACGCAATTGGGGTTGCCCCGGGTGCAGATCATGGCACCCAGATCCATCATGGCCTGGGTATAGTCTGCAACCCGTTGCTTTGGGGTATGGGTTTCGGCCAGCTGCCACAATGCGCTACCAACAGCAGCAAGTCCCGGCCAACCGGAGATGGCATGGTAGCGGGCAAGTACACGCTTGACGTTACCATCGAGAATCACCGCGTGTTGCCCGCAGGCCAGCGCCCGTATCGCGCCCGCGGTCGAACGACCAATACCGGGCAGTGATTCCAGCAGTGCTTGCTCGCACGGCAGGTCGCCCTGGTATTCATCAACGATATATCGAGCGGCCCTGTGCAGATTGCGGGCCCGGGCGTAGTAACCCAGCCCACTCCACTGCTCCAGGACACGATCGAGTGGTGCTGCAGCCAACACCTCGACTGCCGGAAAATGCTGCATGAAGCGCAGAAAATACGGTATAACGGTATTGACCTGGGTCTGCTGCAGCATGATCTCCGACACCCACACCCGGTAGGGGGTGGGCGGCTGCTGCCATGGCAACTGTTTTCGGCCATGCTGATCGAACCATGCCAATACCCGCTGGCTGAAGCTTGCGCTACCTATTTGAACAACCCTTTCAGCTTGTTCTGCAACTGATCCTGCAATTTCTGCTTCAGCTCATCTTCCTTCGCCCTGGCCTTCTCGCGCAGACGTGCCTCTTCTGCAGCGGCTTTGTCCTTCAGCTTTGCCTTTTCCGCTTCAGCGCGGGCCCGCAGTTCAGCCTCCTTCGCCGCCTTTTGCTGCTCCAATCTGGCCTTTTCCTCATCGAGCCGCGCCTTCAGTTTGGCTTTCTGCCTGGCCAGCTCGGCATCGGCCCGGGCCTTGGCCATGGCATCCGCCTTGATCTGGAACTTGAGATTGGCAAAAGGTCCGCTGATTCGCAGCGGCAGGAAGTTGAACTTCTTGTCCTTCGCACCGGGCGTTCCCAGCAGCAGCGTATAATCGATGGTCGAAGCAGGCAGATTCACCCTGCCCTTGCCCTTGGCCTGGAAGATGGGCGCTTCGATTTTCAGGTCATCACTGCTGATCACGCCTTGGGCGATCTGTCCACTGATCTGCATCAGCGAGAATCTGGTGTCTTCGTTGATATCCTCGGTCAACGGTGGCTTGCCGGCAAACTTGCGCAGGACATTCTGTGCTTCATGGATCTTGCGCGAAAGCCGGGAACCCTTGATGGTACCGTCGGTGAAGCGGGCACTGAATTTGCCACCCAGCTGCTTCGTCAGATCGGAGACACTGTTGCCCGTTGTCCTGATATCCGCCTTGAAGTTAGCCGTACCAGAGATATAGCGATCACCAAACAGGGTTTGCAGAATCTCCTCCGACCGGACTCCGCCCAGATCAACCGTAGTCCGGTATTTGGGTGTGGTGCCACTCACATCGAGGCCGGCATTGATCGTTGCCTTGCCCTGGTAGAGATCCGCCGACAGCGGCTTGATATCCAGCTTGCCATTTCTGGCCTGGAGCGTAACGCTGGCGTTTTCGAAATGCAGTTTGCTGGCAATCAGCTTCTCGACCCTGGCGGTACCCTTGATATCAAGCGAGCGCAGCATCTCAACCGGCAGGACGATCTCATCAGATGCCACCGGAGCACTACCCGCAGGTTTGTCGGCAGCGGGCGCCTCACCCACCGGCGGCAGATAGCGATCGACATCGATCTGATCCAGCACCAGATTGAATCGCATCACCATGCGGGCAAAGTCGGCGATCGAGAACGCTCCACTGAGCGTCGAATCATCCAGTGTTGCCTGCAAAGGCTTGAGCTGGACGCTGCTGGTCGTGCCTTTCACGCTGAAACCCAGCGCAGCCCGGGTCAGTACCTTGGCATCCGTGGTAACCGGCGCGGGCAGATCCAGTTTCACCAGCAGCGCCTTGGGGTCAAACTCACTGGTCTTGAACTCCCCGCTGAAGGCCGGTGCATCCATCATCTTGCTGACATTGACCTTGCCATCCAGCGTAATACCCAATACCTCGACATTCAGCGGATCGACCACCAGTGTCTGCCTGTCGAGATCGGCTTGCAGGTCCAGCTTGCTGACAGTGGTCAGGCTGCCGCCAGGTATGCTTTTTCCGGATACCGTATCTTCGATGACAAGATGGTCAAATCGATACTGGCCGCGCTTGATATCAGCCGTCAGCTCACCGCTGAGCGCCAGGGAGACCTTCAACTTGTCCTGATACAGCACCATATCGGCGGTGACAGGTACGGGTTTGCCCAACGCCAACACGCCGGTCTTCAGATTCAACGGATCGATCCGAACCGATGTACCCGCCTGGTGGTCGGTATAGGTCAGCCGGGTATCGACCAGCTCGAACCCAGCAATGCGAATATCGAAATCCGGTATTTCCCGCGAAGATTTGGTCGCGGGTTCGGTAGGCTTTTCCGTCTCGGCGGGCTGCGACAGATCACTCCAGTTGTCCTTGCCACTGGCCAGCTTCTCCAGATTGACGGCAACCCCCTTGAGCAGAATCTTCCGGGTCTGCACCTGCTTTTTCAGCAATGGCTTCAGCGCCACATGAACCTGCACCTGATCCAGCTCGGCAAAGACCGGGCTGGAGAATCCCGGTGGATTGGCGAGGGAAGTCTTGCCCAGATCCAGACCCAACCAGGGAAACAGCGACCAGTTGATATCACCGGAAATGGTCAAATCGCGGCCAGTGGCCTTTTTCACCTGCTCGGCAATCTGCGGCTTGTAGTCATTGGGGTCGAGCGTTGCAACCAGTACGGCCACAGAGCCCGCTGCCAGTACCAGCAGAAACAGCAGTATCAGAAAAATCCACTTGATTGCTTTCATCTCACGTCCCTGTCATTGATCCTGTTGGGCTCTAATCCACTCACCGGATTTGCCGCCGGACTTGTGGGTAAGGCGGATATCCTGCAACGTCATGCCCCGATCAACCGCCTTGCACATGTCATAGATGGTCGTCAGGCTCACCTGTACCGCCACCATCGCCTCCATTTCCACACCGGTCTTGCCCCAGGTTTCAGTTCGCGCCGTACAATGAACCCGGCTGTCCGCCTGATCCAGTGCGAAGGAAATGTCCACATGCGTCAGGCCGATAGGGTGGCACAACGGCACCAGATCACCCGTTTTCTTGGCACCCATGATGCCCGCCACTCTGGCAATCCCCAGCACGTCCCCCTTCTTGTGACCGCCCGCCTCGATCATGGCCAGTGTCTCAGGCTGCATGGCAATCCAGCCTTCGGCAATGGCGATGCGGTGGGTTTCCGTTTTCTGGCCGACATCCACCATATGGGCATGGCCTTGCTGATTAAAGTGGGTTAATTCGCTCATAAGGATTGACTGTGCGCCTTTCTACGCTCTATAAACAAAGCAACTACCCGGCTCACCCCCGAAATCTGCCATCTCTGTGTCGGGAAATAGTCATTTGCGCTTGCAAACTCCTGTTTCCCGCCGCAATCTGACAAATTTCAGGGGCAATCTGAGCAGGTACCACCATTTTCAACTACTCGGCGAGTAGCGAACCAATACTGAAGCCTATAATACTATGATTACCATACGATACTTCGCCAGCCTGCGCGAACAACTCGGCAAGGAGCAGGAAGAACTCGACCCGCCCGCAGCAGCCACTGCGCTGGATGTGTGGAACAGCGCCAATACCGGCACCAAGGCGCCGGACAATCTGCTGGTAGCCATCAATCAAGCCTATGCCGGGCTCGATTCCCCGGTCAATCCGGGAGACGAGGTGGCCTTCTTCCCTCCGGTCACCGGCGGATGAACAACGTCATCATCAGGACAGCCGCCTATGACCCCTGGCAGGTAGTGGCTGAATTCCAGAAGGCGCGATTTGGTGATTCGGCCGAATATGGTGCCACTGCGGTGTTCAGCGGAACTATGCGTGATTTCAACGAAGGCGACACGGTTCGTGCCATGACGCTGGAGCACTACCCCGGCATGACCGAAACACAGCTGCAAGCCATTGTCGACACGGCACGGTCACGCTGGGACGTGATCGACTGCCTGATCGTACACCGCGTTGGCGCTATCGAACCTGCCGAAACCATTGTCGTCACCGCCGCCTGGTCTGCCCACCGCAACGCAGCCTTTGACGCCTGCCGGTATCTGATCGAAGAGTTGAAGCACAACGCCCCGTTCTGGAAAAAGGAGAAGCTGGCTGATGACAGCGAGCGTTGGGTTGAGGAAAACACCGCAGGTTAGTTCCCAACACTCTTTCGCGATAGATCCCGTGCCGTCCCCATGGGTCTAGGAGGCTGTCCGAGAATAGGGAGCCTGCTGCGGAAAAGCCATTTTGGCCCTTTTTCCCCCTGATTTTCGTCAAATATAGCCAATATTCTCCTCAAATCAGTGAAAAAAATGGCCTAATATGGCTTTCCCTCGCTACGACTACTATTCTCGGACAGCCTCCTAGTCTCTGCTCCGCCAGACATTTTGCATTGGGTAATCGGCACCTTCTTCGCCCTGCTTTCGTAACCCTTTGAACAACAACATCAAAGCCTTGGGATTCCATGCCGGGCCGCGGCAGTTCACAGCGCCAAAATGACAATCGTCAATTCCCGGCACAACAATTGCTTACGTCAACGGGTGACTGGGATCACATCCGATGCGATCAGGATCCGGTCTTCCCTTTTGGGCAATACCGCTGGTTTATAAGCAGGCTTTTTCACTTGCGAACGATTTCCCGGCGGTAACAGGATTCGTATGGCGGATCACCGATAAAATCTGATGGAGAAATTGAAATGAGAAGACTGGTCTTTTTGTCGGGCATCTTGTCCATGCTGTTTGTCTTTTCGGCGTTTGCTGCACCGGCCGGGTGGTGGAACAATCCCCAGCTGCCGGGCGCCCAGCCAGGGCAGCAAGTTCCACCGCCTCCGGCACCCACACCGCCACGCCGTGGCATGCAGGCTGCTCCTGCCAGCACCATGACCATGGATGACAGGAAACCCGTCAAGATTCTGGAAGGTTTCGATAACCTCAGCCGGGAAAGCGCCACCTGCATGTCCTGCCACCGGGAGAAGACTCCGGGAATCTATGATCAGTGGGGCCATTCGAAACATTTTGGCGCAAACGTCGGCTGCTACGAGTGCCACAAGGCCGATCGCAAGGACAAGGATGCGATCATGCACAAGGATTTTGTCATTTCGGTCATCGTCTCACCCAAGGATTGTGGCCAGTGCCATGAGAAGGAGGTGGAGGAGTTCGATCGCAGCCATCACGCCACGGCCGGCGATATCCTCGGTTCACTCGACAATGTACTGGCTGAAGTCGTCGAGGGCGCCCCCACGCTGTCCGGGACCTCTCCGATCACCGCCATGGGTTGCGGCGCCTGCCACGGCTCTATTGTCCGGGTGAATTCTGACGGCTCACTGGACAAGTCAAGCTGGCCAAATACCGGTATCGGCCGCATCAATCCCGATGGCTCCAAGGGCGCCTGTACCGCCTGCCACCTGCGCCATAATTTTTCTGCCGCACAGGCCCGCGAACCCAACGCCTGTGGCCGCTGTCACCTGGGGCCTGACCATCCGCAAAAGGAGATCTACGAAGAGTCCGCGCATGGTATTCCTTTCGCGCCCACAAGGACAAGATGAATCTGGATTCCAGCAAGTGGATCGTCGGTGAGGATTACAACGCCGCGCCCACCTGCGCCACCTGCCATATGTCACGCACCAAGGATCTGCCGGTCACCCATGACATTGGCGCCCGGATTGCCTGGAACCTGCGTGCCCCGGTCTCGGCCAAGGTGGACTCCAAGGCCATCGAAAAGGGCAAGAAAGTCAAACCCTGGCTGGAACGCCGCAAGGATATGAAAATGGTCTGCCGCTCCTGCCACGGCAATAATATTGTCGATGCCCACTTCGAACAGCTCGACACCTTTGTCGTGACTTTTAACGACAAGTTCCTGATTCCGGCAAAGAAACTGGTCGTCGCCATGCTGGAGAACGGCCTGCGGGACAAGGTGAAATTCAACGAAGCCGTGGAGTGGGATTACTTCTATCTCTGGCACCACGAAGGTCGCCGCGCCCGTCATGGCGCGGCCATGTTTGCCCCGGATTACGTCCATTGGGAAGGCGTCTTCGAGGTGGCTCACCGCTTCTATATCGAGCTGGTTCCCGAGATCCGCGAGGCCATCAGGCACGCACGCGAAAATGGCAATGAAAAAGGCGCCGATGCGGTCGACAAACTGCTGAAGGAGGTACTGGCATCCCCCATGCACCGCTGGTTCGAAGGTGCCAAGCCGCCCAAGGCATGGCGACCTACGGATGATGACAATCATGGCTTCAATATCATGAAGGCCAAGATGAAGGCGGCAGCGCAAGCGGCAGCCGAAGCAGAAGCCGAGGCGGGCAAATAGCCATCGCCAGGACGCCCCACCGGGGCGTCCCTCTTTCCTGTCACCCAATCGCCTGAAGAGTCCCAGATGGAAACCAAACTGATAGAACTGATCTATTCCACCGACACCCTGTTTCTGCTGCTGTCCGCCGCGCTGGTCATGTGGATGGCCACCGGCTTTGCAATGCTGGAGTCTGGCATGGTCCGCACCAAGAGTGTCGCCGAGATCCTCACCAAGAATATCGCCCTCTATGCCATTGCCTGCATGCTCTACATGTTCATGGGCTACAACATCATGTATGGCGCCAGCGACAATGCCTGGGTTCCGTCGCTCAATTTCTTCCTGGGCCTTGATAACAGCCTGGCCAAGGTGGTCGATTCCGGTGGCGAAACCCGCCACTCCTATTTTTCCGACTTCTTCTTTCAGGTGGTATTTGTCGCCACCTCGATGTCGATTGTCTCGGGCAGCGTGGCCGAACGCATGAAACTGTGGGCCTTTCTCGCCTTTGCCGTGGTCATGACCGGCGTCATCTATCCCGTCGAAGGATACTGGCATTGGGGGGGCGGCATACTCAATCAGTCGGGTTTCCTCGACTTTGCCGGTAGTGGCGTCGTCCATCTCGCGGGCGCCGCTGCGGCGCTGGCTGGCGTCCTGCTGCTGGGACCACGCAAGGGTAAATATGTGAAGAAACCCGGCGGCGGCCTGCAGCCCATGGCCATTCCCGGCTCCAATATGACGTTTGCCACGCTGGGCACCATGATCCTGTGGCTCGGCTGGTTCGGCTTCAATGGCGGATCCCAACTGTCGATTACCTCGGTAGCCGACGCCAACGCGGTGGCGCTGATCTTCGTCAATACCAATATGGCCGCCGCTGGTGGCTGCATGGCGGCATTGATCCTGTCGCGTTTCTGGTTTGGCAAGACCGACCTCACCATGGGCCTCAACGGCATACTTGCCGGCCTGGTCGCCATCACGGCAGAGCCACTGACGCCGACACCGGGTCTGGCCACCTTCATCGGCATCGTTGCCGGACTGATCGTCGTGGTCTCGATCATTCTGATGGATCGCTTCGCCCATATCGATGATCCCGTCGGTGCCATTTCGGTACACGGCGTCATTGGCATCTGGGGGCTGCTCGCCGTGGTCTTCTCCAACCCCGATGCCAGCCTGATGGCCCAGCTCAAGGGCATTGCCCTGATCTTCGGCTGGGTATTTGGTGCCAGCTATCTGACCTGGCTTGTATTGAAAATGACCATCGGCATTCGCCTCTCCGAACTGGATGAGTATGAGGGCGCGGACATTGCCGAAATCGGTCTGGAAGCCTATCCCGAATTCACACAAAAACTATGAACCTGAAACAGCTATGGGTGGGTCTTGTCACCAGCGTGCTGCTGGCGACCCTGCCTTGCATGGCGGCAAGTAGCGACGACGCAGCAACGGTGGAGGCCTCCGGGGTTCCCCTGCTGCCCGGCGAGAAAAAGCTGCCCCGCGACCAGATCACTGACACCGACTGTCTGGCGTGTCACGGGCAAAAGGGGTTTGCCGTACCCACGGGCAAGGACGGCTCAGCCCCTTTTCGCCACATCGATGTCGATGCCGCCGCCTTGCGGGAAAGCGTCCACGGCCGTTACAGCTGCCTGGACTGCCATGCAGATATTGAAAAACTGCCACATGAAAAGGCGCTGAAGGCGCCAGACTGCGTCACCTGCCATATCCAGCAGGGCGAAGGCAGCGCACCAGAGCGCGTCCCCTGGCTGGCCGGCGACAATCTGGAGATCGTCATCCAGACCCGGCGCTATACCCATTCCGTCCATGCAGAGCAGAAAGGAGCTAAAGACAACGCCAGCTGCGCCGACTGCCACACAGCACACTACGTGTTCCGCGCCGACGATCCACGCGCGACCACCTACAAACTGAACGCACCGGAAACCTGCGGCAGCTGCCACGAAAAAGCGCTGGCGGAATACCAGCAGTCAATTCATGGCGCCAGTCTGAAGACTCCGTGGAAAGGCAAGAGCGCAACCTGCACCGATTGTCATTCGGCACACAGAATCGCCGCCAAGGAGGCGCTGAGCACGCATCGCGTTATCACCGAACAATGTGGCGACTGCCACGGCAAGGAAGTACGCAGCTACAAGGCCACCACCCACGGTCAGCTGGCCTGGCTTGGCGACAAGGACGTGGCCCAGTGCAAGGACTGTCATGACGCCCACAGTACCCACAAGGTCGACAGCCCCGCCGCCAAGGTGTCCGAGGAGAACATTCTCGAAACCTGTCAGGAATGCCACGAGGATGCCGGCGAGGACTTTGTCCATTTTCGTGCCCATGCCGATATCGGCGACTTCGACCGCAACCCCGAACTGTGGTGGCTGGGCCGGGTAATGATCGGCATCATCATTCTGACACTGCTCTTCTTCTACACCCACTCCATGCTGTGGTTCTGGCGAGAAATCAAGTCACGCCCCTACGAATGGGTCACCGTGGACGGCAAGCGCTTCCGCGTGCGCGCCAAACGCATCAAGCATCACAGCGGCAAGAACTTCCGCCGCTTTTCCTGGCAGTGGCGACTGAACCACTGGGCACTGGCGCTCTCCGTCATGACGCTGACCTTGACCGGCATGGTCGTCATGTTCCCTGAAACGGCCTGGGCGATGTTCATCATCAAACTGCTTGGTGGCCCCACCGGCTTTGGCTATGTTCACCGCACTGCCGCAGTCATCTTTCTGTTCGCCGTCTTTGGCCACGCCTTTGTCGTGCTGCGTAAGCTGATCCGGGACAAGGACTTCGACTGGTTCGGACCCGACTCACTGCTGCCGCGCAAGAAGGACTGGGAAGATATGAAGGGGCAGTTCAAGTGGTTCTTCGGCAAGGGAGAAGCACCGCGATTCGACCGCTGGGCCTACTGGGAAAAGTTCGACTACTGGGCCGTCTACTGGGGCGCCCTGGTAATCGGGCTCTCCGGCATCATCCTCTGGTTCTCACCCTTTTTCAGCCGTTTCCTGCCGGGCTGGGTCTTCAACCTCGCCACCATGGCGCATGGTCTGGAGGCTTTCCTGGCAGTCATGACGCTGTTTGTCGTGCACTTCTTCAACAACCACTTCCGCCCCAGCAAATTCCCGCTCGATACCGTCATGTTCACCGGTAGCTGGGATCTGGAAGAATTCAGGGAAGAACGCCCCGAAGAGTACGAGCGCCTCAAAGCCAGCGGCGAACTGGAAAAACGCATCGTCCCGCCACCCTCGGAAAAGGTGAAAACCGTCTCCTATGTCCTGGGCTTCACCTTGCTGGGTATCGGGCTGATATTGCTGACGCTGGTGATTATCGGCTTTTTTCACCGGGGACTTGTCTAAAGAAAGGGTAACTGCTCGGCTCCTCCCCGAGGAACACCAGTCCGAGGCGAGGAATGTGAATCAGCAGGGGTAAACGACTATTCTCGAATTCCCCTGGATCGCCGAGTTGCACTCGGCCTTGCCGACTGCAAGTCGGCGATCCAAGACCGAGCGACTTCGTTGCTGTTCACTGAGCAGTTACAAAAAACGAGGACAGCCCCCCCTTTCAAAGCAGCAGATATTAATCGCTGCACAATTATTGGCATGCCTATGGTTGGACTAAGGGGTTGGCGACGTGCCCAACCCATAGGGGAATGCGTTTACTATTGCAACGATTGACAGCACCTGATATCTAACTGCGAAATCCCCTCTAGGAGTCTGTCGGACTCAACCGTTTGAAGCGAAAATCACTGGGGGTGAATTAAGTCAATTTATCGTGTGAGGAGAATAGCAGCGCTATTTGACAAACAGGATAAGCTGACTTAATCGCCATCCAGAGATTTGCAGCCAAACAGCGTTAAGTCCGACAGGCTCCTAGCCCTACCTATTACCCATAAAAACAACTGGACAAGCATCGCCGCGTATTTCATGCTATGCGCATGAAGACACAGAACCAAATCAAGCGCACCCTTTCCAGTCCCGAAAACCTTGCTTACGTCGCCAACCTGCTAAAGGTCGATG
>CAYTPO010000152.1:0-2341 GCA_964439815.1 uncultured Thiotrichales bacterium | reverse complement strand
GCCTGTTCGTGTCGTATTCCGGATGTCCCTGGAAGTAGACGGTACGCAGCAGATCCGGACTGACGGCCAGATGCACGCCCGCCGTTTCGCTTTCGATCAGGATGCGCAGCCCCGCATCCAGAAACATCTCCCGATCCACCTGATTGAAGCGTGAATGCGGCACATCAAAACGCGTATTCACATCCATGACCAGTGGATGCAGGTGATCGACCACACGATGCTCGAATACCCCCCAACGCTTGGCGGGCAGTTTGCGGCGTGCCTTGCCGTAGCGGTGCTGCAAGCCAGCGTGGGTTGCCAGGCAGGAGTAGAGCGTCGAGGTGACATGCTGTTCCGCCCAATCCATCACTTCGGTCAACGGCCCCCAGAAAGGCTCCAGCGACAGATCCGGCTGAGTGACGTTCGCCCCGGTGATGATCAGCGCATCCAGCCCCTCTTCCTGAATCTCGCCGAAGCTGCGGTAGTAATTGGCAACATGGGCAGCCGCCTTCTCTCCACGCTGGATTTCGTCGATGGTGAAGGGATGCAGATAGAACTGGGCGATGGGGTTGCTCTCACCCAGCAGACGGAAGAACTGCCGCTCGGTCGCCTCCATGGCCGCATCGGGCATCATATTCAGCAGGCCGACATGCAGCCCCCGGATATCCTGGCGCGCTGCCCGCTCCGGTGTGAGGATGGTATGACCCTGCTGGCGCAGTCGGTCAAAGGTGGGTAAGTCGGAATTGGCTACAATAGGCATGGTTATCGGTCCACGGCTCGTTCAAGAAGCTCGACAAAGTCCTGTGCGTTGCTGACCTCGGCCAATTCATCGGTGGTGATTGTGTAACCATACTCCCGCGCAATCGCCTCGTATCTCGGGATGCGCGAATAGAACAGCCGGGGGAAGCTCCAGCGCACAAACTCGTCCGGTTCGATCTGCGAGGGATAGGCCAGACCGGTCTCCTCCATGTAATCCTGCAGCAGTTCATCGAGAAAGGTTTCACGGTAGAACAGTGGCTTGGGGCTCGACTTCGCTCGCTCGATCAATACGGTCTCATCCTTGGCCGTGGCCTTGATATAGATAATGAGCGTATGCTCGGCCAGCACCTCCAGCACTTCCGGACTCTCCAGTTCGCAGACACTGCCACCGGCATCATTGATGAAATTCTCGTAGCCGTAGATCTCCTGCGCCTTGCCAATAAACGCCGGGACATCCTTCATTGCTGCAATCTCTGCATCGAGATGCAGCTTCTGGCGGCGCTTGTATTCGGCCAGTGGCAGGCCACCCAGCTCGGGATTGCCCAGCTTGCCCAGATAGGTGGAAACTGGCTTGAGGTGGTCGATGGTCAGATTGTTGCGAATGGAGATGGAGTCGGAACGCAGAAGGTCGCGCAGAAAAGGCACCTGCATCGCCTGCTGCTTGATATTGTCCAGAATCGGCTCATCCAGGTAACGGGTACCTATGCGATAGTCCCCCGAATAGTGAAACCAGTCCGCCTGTCGCAAAATGCAGGAGAGCCGTGTCTTGCCGACACCAGACATACCCAGCAGGGTGATACTCTTGTGTTCCCAGTCTTTCAGTTCCTGAACCGTCAGTTTCACAGGATACCCCGTTGAAAAAAGCGCTAGCCTCGCATAGAGAGGGGCCAAACGTCAAAGTCATCGAAACCCACCAATTCGGCCACCATGCCCTCGCTCCCCCAAAGGTTGAGGTATTCAAAAACAGGGACTCACCCTAAGAGGAAACCATCCGCTTTTTTTGGAAGACCCGGTTTGTTTCGAAAAACAGTCACTTAGTGACTTGGAATGCAGCATTGGAATATGCGAACCCCACTCCAACTGGCATAACAAGTGCTTGTAATTTCACCGAGTTGAACCCAATATGGGCCGAACAATAAAAGGACACCAAAGGAGTTTTAACATGCCCGACGCATTGAGAAGGTTCGCCCTCGGAGCCGCCATTCTGGTCTTTGGAATCTGGGGAATCATCCTCATGTTCAAGCCGGAACTCGTTCACCCGCTGTTTACCGATGGTCCCCTGAACATGGCCTATGCAGGCATGATGGGCGCTGCGCTGCTGGGGCTGGCCATCATCTCGCTGGCCACCGAAACGGGTTGGATGACACCGGCAAGAGCACTGGGATTTGCCGTTGCCATTATCGTTGGCGAGGCAGCCTTCCTGATGTTCTCCCACAGCGGCATGATCATCACGCCAGTTACCTCCATCAGCCTGATTTCGGCCTTGGCCGTAGCCGTATTCCTGATCCTGTAGCAAGAATTGTCAACAGACTGTCAGAGGGCGATATTCACCCCGGGAATACGGGGTTCCGGCTCCAGCACTATCCCGAATCGCTGCGCGACG
>CAYTPO010000151.1:0-27722 GCA_964439815.1 uncultured Thiotrichales bacterium | reverse complement strand
GAAGGGGGTCTGTTTCGATACCGGTGGTCTGGATCTCAAGCCGGCCAATGCCATGCGACTGATGCAGAAGGATATGGGCGGAGCGGCGCATGTCCTGGGACTGGCCGAGATGGTGATGGCCAATCAGCTGCCTGTTGATCTGCGGGTGCTGGTTCCCGCCGTGGACAATGCGGTATCGGGAGATGCCTTCCGCCCCGGGGATATTGTCACCACGCGCAAGGGACTGACGGTGGAGGTGGACAATACCGATGCCGAGGGTCGCCTGGTGTTGTGCGATGCGCTGGCCGAAGCGTGTGATGGCAAGCCGGATCTGCTGCTGGATTTTGCTACGTTGACCGGATCGGCACGTTCTGCAGTAGGCACCGAAATTGCCGCTTACTTCAGCAACCGCGATGCGCTGGCGGATGCCATGCTGCAAGCAGGGGAGACGATGGATGACCCGGTGTGGCGGCTGCCACTGCATGCTGCCTATGACAAGATGCTGAAGAGTCGCTTTGCCGATCTGGTGAACTGCGCCTCCAGCCCCTATGCGGGCGCGATTGTTGCAGCGCTGTTTCTGCAACGATTTGTCGATGAGTCGGTGGCATGGCTGCATGTCGACATGATGGCGTGGAATACCAGCGCTCGTCCGGGGCATCCCGAAGGGGGGGAGTCGATGGGGGTGAGAGCTGCGTTCGAGCTACTCAGGCGTCGGTACCAGCCCGCAAACAGGGAATGAGCGGGTAGCGCAGAGAACCGGAAGCAGGTCTGTCCATGGGGAAATGCCGCTACTGCTTGTCTGAACTACTCGCTGAGCAGTTATAAGCCGCTTGTGTCCAGACACAAAAAAGGCCGCATGAAGCGGCCTTTTTCAGCGTGACAGCTTGAAACTCAAGGCTGGGAACCAACCTCTTTGTGAGCAGCTTCAACAACAGCCATGGCCAGATCACGATACTCCTGACGATAGCCGTCCAGATCAGAGCCGGGCTTGGGAGCGAAGTAGTCGGCAGGATCAACGCCTTGAGCGTGTTCGTGTTCGATGAACTTCTTTTGCATTTCCAGCATCTTCTGGATCATTTCTTTCTTGCTGCTCATGATTGTTACCTCAACTGTGCAGTTAGCAAATAAGATGATAGCGGCGGAGTCTAGCAGATCTTGCAAACCCTCACCAACACACTACCGTGTCAAAACCAATCCGCTATTTGTACCTGATTGGCGGGGGAAAAGCACTCTCCTATTGGGAATAGTCGAAGGGGGTACCTACCCCCTCCATGGGTATAGCATCCGGGTGTTCTCAGCGGTTTTTCTGTTCCTTGTTGACGGCTTCTATCCCCTTGTGGGGGATAAAGATCCCGCAACCCAGCTTGCGACCGGGGCCCAGGCCCTCTCTTTGCAACCGCAGCGAGGCATCCAGTTCCAGTTCGGCCAGCATCAGCATTCGGCTCTCCAGTACGCCATCAGCACTGGCGATGCTGTGCTTCTTGCCGGCCATCATCTTCTTGGGCTTGATGCCCTTGTCGACGAGCTGTTTGTAGATAGCCTCCATGTAGGCGGCTTCATCATCGACATTGTCGGCGACCATATAGCGCGAAAAGAGGGTGGTCAGTTTGCTGAGCTTCTTGACATTGCTGTCACCGATTCCAAGCGGATAGCCGCCGACATCGAGTTGCTGACCATGCAGTGCACGGGCGTCTTCAAGCCGATGGTCGGGGATTCGCAGCGTCAGTCGCGTGCGTTTCGATAGTTGCAGCAGCCCGCCTTCGGGGCGGTACCAGCCGTTGCCGGATTCGGCGATGTGGATGCTGTGAATGCCAACACCCTCCTCGTCGCCAAGCCAGGGTAGTGCCTGATGCAGCGCATCGGCAAGGGCCTGGGCATGATCCACTGGCAAGGTCTTGCAGTTGAGCCGATAGACGATATCGACGACCTCGTTTTCGGGCTCCCCGCTTTCCGGCGTCTCTTCGTCTTCTTCCCAGTACAGCATTAGCGGACGCTCGAAAAGGCACTTTCCAGCACGATCTCCCAGTCATCCGGGGTATCGGAGAAAGGCGGTTTTACATCCATGCCAAAGTGGATTTCACCCTGACGGGCACGTTCTTCGACCGCCTTCTTCAAGGCTTCGAATGAGTCGAGCTCATGGCTTTGTAGCAGCAGTTCACTGATCCAGAGCATAGTTAGGTTCTCCTGATGCGATCGAGGTATCTGGCGCGATAGTAGCGGCGTTGCCGCTGTGGACTGTTGCGAAACGCCTTGCGGCAGTGCAGCACATTGTTGCAGATGACGCCCTGTCCCGGCGACAGGCGCTGCCAGATGATGTCGTCATTTTCGCCGGAATCCAGCAGGTTTTGTAGAAACGCTACCGCCTCAAGGGTTGTCGGATCATCGCGCCAGCGGATATTGCGTCGCCGTGCAGTGTAACGCATGTGCAGGCCGCGGGCCTTGCTGAAGGAAAATACCGGTCCGGAGATCCAGCCATGAATTTCCGCGCCATTCTCCATATTGGGAGGAATGGACATCGCCTCGGGATGACTCAGCGCCTCGATATAGGCCGGATTCTCGTCATACAGCCGGATATAGGCCAGTTCGGGGTCGAGCAGGCCGTTTTCTCCACCCTCTGCGGCATCCTGGGCACAATGCAGGATGAAGGCACCAATCTGTTGATCCGGGCCGTTGTAATAGCCATCGGTATGCCAGTTGAGAGGCCGGTCGGTGTAGGGAATATAACCGCGCTTGCGCTCGTTCCCGGCTTCGACCTGCAGTATGGAAATGCTGTCCTCGTCGGCGCAGAGATTGCTGTCGAGCCGTGACAAGCCAAACTGCTGGCCCAGGCGCAGCAGCCAGTTCCTGGAGGCAGCAAAGTCCGCAGGCAACTGATAGAGCGCGAATCCATGCGCCGCAATCTGTTGTCTGATGGCTGTCGTCGTTGCTTCGTCGATGCTGTCCGGAGACGCTAGCGGCAACAGTCTGTGGGCCGTTGTCTTATTGTCAAGTTTCATCCTTCTCCAGTCCTGATAGATCTGCTCCGAAGCAGGCTGGTGATCTGGATCGTCGGGGAAGCCGGTCAATTGCAGCGCCATTGTCAGGTATCACCATGTATTGGGGAAAGAAGGCATAAGCATAATTTATGGGTTGCAGTCAAATTTTCATTCCCCATAAAAAAACCTTTGTTTCCAATATTCTGCATGAGTTTGAGGGAAAGGTCGTGGTTCATGTTGAGCTGATGCTGTTTGACTTGTGTCTCATTCAAGTATAAAAAGTCGGGAATCTGTGAAAAATTCTAATCAAATCAGAATATTAGCAGTTACTTATCTATAACTACCAGTCCCTTAAGGAGGATGTTGGATAATGCACAAATCTTTACGTATTACCTCTATTGCAGCTGCGATTCTTGCTGCCTGCTCGATGTCAGCGGCCTATGCGACCAATGGAATGCTGATGGAAGGCTATGGTCCTGAGTCAACTGCCATGGGAGGCACGGCAATGGCTTATGATAATGGCGCAGCAGCAATGGTCGGTAATCCTGCAACCCTGGGGTTGATGAAAGACGGTACCTCGCGCTTCGATATCAGTATAGGTAACCTGCGGCCTGATGTAACCGCCACGGTACCGCTGCCAAATGGCACCAAGCAGAAGGTTGATTCCACTGGCGATTCGTATCTCATGCCGGCAGTAGGCTGGATAACCCGCAACGGACAGCTAAGCTATGGCGTCGGTGTTTTCTCCCAGGGTGGAATGGGTACCGATTACCCAACCAACTCCGTCATGCAGGGTGCGCGCTCTGAAGTGGGTGTTGGCGCTTTTCTTGCGCCCTTGTCGTTCAAGGTGAATGACCAGCTCTCTCTTGGTGGTACGCTGCAGTACGTCTGGGGTGGCATGGATCTGATCATGGGTATGCCGCTGTTTGGTCAGCCGGGTACACCACCACCAGGAACCTTTGATGATTTTATGCCGGGTGCGCCAAATGCGTTGGGAAGCGCAACGGGTTCACTGGTGCAGGGTTTGGGTCCTGCCTTGCAGGCCAATCCACCGCCAGCAGGCTCTTCTGCTGTCTTCAGGTTCTCCAATGATGATGACTTTTCGGGCAAGACCAAGGGGGCCGGCTTCAGTGCGCGATTGGGGTTCATGTATCAGGTATCGCCAGAACTGGCCATCGGTGGTGCTTATCAAGCCAAGACGGCCATGGATGACTGGGATGGCAAGGGCACCATGTCGATCGTCGATCAGACGGGGGCTGTGGTCAATAACATGAACATGCCCGGCACCTTTACCATCAAGGATTTCCAGTTTCCGGCAACATTTACCCTGGGTATGGCCTATACCATGGATAAATGGTTGTTTGCGGCGGATCTGTCGCAAATCAACTGGTCTGATGTCATGGAAAACTTCAACATGAATTTCAAGGTTGATGCCAGTGTGCCGGGGTTTGGTGGTGCAGAGACCGATATCACCATGAAACAGAATTGGGATGATCAGACCGTGATCAAGCTTGGTGCAGCCTATACGGTCAATGATCAAGTGACTGTGCGTGGTGGTGTCAACCTGGCAAATAATCCTGTGCCGGATGAATATCTGAATGCGCTCTTTCCCGCCATTATCGAGAATCACTTCACTGCCGGAGCTACCTACAAATTCAGTGATGCACATTCTATTGGTGGTTCGCTGGTTGTTGCACCAGAGGTCTCGCAAACCAATAGTCAGACCGGTGTGAAATCGACCCATGCCCAGACCAATCTCCAGGTCATGTATTCCTATAGATACTGACAGGAGTGTGCGGTTCGGGAGTTGGCAGTGGTCACTCCCGAGCCTGCATGGTAATACGGTTTGTCGCGGCAATGCTGAATCGTTGGCGTGACCTGCAACTCGAAAGAATTTCTGAGGATAGATTTATGTACAAGAAACTGATTGGATTGGCGCTACTGGCTGGTACACCGCTCGTGGCATCCGCCGACTACATGGATGCGGAATGGGCCAAGAAGGCCTGTGATGGCTGGAATGCCAGTGAAACCCTGACCACCAAGCTGGGTGGCAAGTGGATGAAGAACAATGGTGACCGCGGTTACAAGCTGGTGCAGATGTATCGCACCAAGTGTGGCGAGGATACCAAGGTTCAACTGACGATCGAGCCCAAGGATGGCAAGGCCATCTGTACCTATGGTGGCAAGCCGGATGGCAAGGCATTTGATCCCAAGATGGATTATCTGATGCATGCCAAGGACAAGCACTGGACCTGCATTGGCGCTGGCAAATTCGGCTGCGGTGCGATGGGCGCCATGTCGACCGGCAAGCTCAAGTTCACCGGACCCAAGATGGAAGCGATGAGCGTAATGGGGCCTTTTGGTGCCTTCTTGCGGCTGACTGGCGAGATCGGTGGCGAGAAAGGCGAATGCAAGAAGTGATGAATGTCTGGCCGGGTAAATGACCTGGCAGATTTTTTGACCTCGGATTCAGGTTTGGATTCGGGTTGGAAGTAATAGCGTATAATGGGCCGGATTTCGGCCCATTTTTTTTGAGATAAGACGGGATAATATGAAACTGTTGCTCAGAGCAATCTTTCTGTCCAGCCTCATCCTCCTGCTGCCAACTGCTCAGGCGGGCATGTTTCAGATACGCGATCAGAACCCGATGGTGCTGCCCTATGGCCTGCCGATGCAGTCCTATGCCGAGTTGCCGGATAATGGACAGTGGCGCGGATTCGTCTCTTATTCCCGCAGTCGCACCGAGCATAGTGAAGGCGATCCGGATGGAGACGAATATCTGGTTGTCGAGGGTGAAACGGCACGTGCCGACCTGATGCTGTTTCGCGGGCTGGAAAGGAGCTGGGCCCTGGGGTTGCATATCCCGCTGATAGAGCATACCGACAATGGTCTCGGTGAAATCATCGAATCGACGCGTGAAACGCTGGGTGTGGACGGTTCCGGTGACCCGGAGGCGGGGCGCCTGAGTTTCCTCTATCGCCGCAATGGTGAGGATCAGCTGAAGTTTACCCGTGGAGTATCCGGTGTCGGTGATATTGCCATGTTGTTGGGATATCAGTGGCAGCGTGCGGGCAAGAGCCGGCTGGCGCTATACCTGCAATTCAAGCTGCCTACCGGTGACTCGGGAAAATTGCTGGGTAGTGGCTCGGTGGATTACGCAAACTGGTTCTCTGCTTCAACCAGGGTCGCCGATCGCTGGCTGGTCAATGGGGATTTCGGTATTTCCATGCTGGGCAAGGGAGATATCCTGCCAGACCAGCAGCGTCGCTCCGTCTTTTTCGGTGGTACCGGCGTCGAATGGATCTACCGCCCGCGCCTGCGTTTCAAGCTGCAGGCAGATTACCACAGCAGTGTGTTCAGAAAGACCCATCTCGAATTCTTCGACAAGGTGCTGATGGTATCGGGTGGCGCCTCCCTGCAGTTGAGTGATACGTTGTACGCCGATTTTGCCGTTGTCGATGATTTCTTCCGTGGCCGCTCGCCGGATGTCACCGTACATTTTGCGCTGCGTTACCATCCCGGCGGGGTTTTTTACAAGGAGGCTGTCCGAGAATAGGGAGCCCACCAGAACCCCGCCAAACCTGACTCGACGGAGCATTGGCCGGTGTGCGCTTGAAGGCGCGCAATCCACCGGTTTTCTGACTATCGCTCGTCCTTGAAATTCCGCCAGCCGCTGATCATCGAACTGATGATGGATTGGCGTGACATGATGTCTTCGCGTATCGCAACATAAATATGAATCATGATGAAGACGATGAGCCACCACATGCCGAAGTGATGCCAGGTATGCACATCCATGCTCTGCCCGAATAGTGGGATGACCCAGGATGAGAACAGCATATTCGCCCATGAACCGGGGCCAGTACCCTCTCCATAGAGTGCAAATCCGGTTGTGATCATGAAGGCGATCCCCCAGACAAAGAACCAGTGCATCATGAAGATGGCGAGCGGGTTGTGTCCGTCATACTGCCTGGGCTGGTCGACCATGAACAGGTACCATTTGACCTCATGCCAGAGCTCTGACCAGTATGAGCGTTTCAGGATGTTGTGCCAGAAGATCTCGCGGGCATTGATGTTCCCGGCAAAGGCCCAGTAAACCCGAAAGACAAAGCCGATACCGATGATGTAACCGGCCGAAAAATGGGCAAACCGAATGTATCCCATCAGAAAGTGATCGCTGGGTTCGCCTGACAGTGTTGGCAGTGGCGAGGCGATCAGGTAACCCGTGAGGGCAAGCACTGTGATGCCCAGAGCATTGATCCAGTGCCAGATTCTGACAGGGGCTTCGTAGACGAACACGGAAGGTTCGCTGTGCCGAGCCAGTGTATCGTTATTCATGGAACACCTCCCGCTTGGGATTACCTGAGGTGTGCAATTTGCGTCTGATCCGGGGAATGGTGAAGGCCAGCACCATCAGGATACCCAAGTGGAACGGGCTGGCAAGGATGTGGGTCAGAAGCTCCGGTGTCGCCAGCGTGGCATGGCTGCCCGAATGTGCGCTTGCGGGACTGGCGGCCAGGAAGGCCAGTATCGAGACTGGGGTCAGCAGGTGTATCTTTCCGGACATGGGGTTCTCCTCGTTAGCGAACTTTGACATTGGCCAGCTCCTCTCCATCTTCGCTCATGACATGTGTAGAGCAGGCAAGGCAGGGGTCGAAGCTGTGCAGGGTGCGCAGGATTTCCACGGGTTCGTTGGCACGTTCGACGGGCGTGTTCATCAGTGAGGCTTCAAAGGCGCCGATATTGCCGGCAGGATCGCGGGGGGAGCCGTTCCAGGTGGTCGGAACCACGCACTGATAGTTTTCGATCTTGCCATCTCTGATGCGAATCCAGTGACCCAGGGCGCCCCGTGGTGCGGCAGTAACGCCAACGCCCCGGGCTTCTGCAGGCCAGGTGGATGGGTCCCACTTCTCCATATTGGCCGTTGTACTGTCACCGTTCTTGATATTGGCGATCAGCGCATTCCAGTCATCGACCATCATGTCGGCGCAGTATTCGGATTCCAGGGCCCGAGCCAGTGTCCTGCCGATGGTGGAATTGAGTGCCGTCCTGGCATCCAGGTTGGTTCCCGCCAATTGGTTGAAAGCACCCAGGCTGCGATTCACCTGCTCCTGGACGTACTCGACTCCCTGGGCATAGGCCAGTACATAGCGTGACAGCGGCCCTACCTCTACGGCATGCCCCTTCCAGCGGGGTGACTTGATCCAGGAGTACTTGGCGGCTTCATCCAGCGCTTCGATATTGGTCCGGGTACCCTTGGCATTCGGGCCAAGTTCATAGTTGGGTTCGGTGATGCCATCCCAGGGATGCAGGCCCCGGGTTTCATCCGGGTAGCTGTACCAGGAGTGAGAGACAAACTCCTGTACCTGCTCGGGGTCACGGGGGTCGATGGGAAAGACCTCGTCCCAGTTGCCATTGAGAATGACGCCACCGGGTAGCTGGTCGGTGGACTTGTCGTAGTTGACCTTGGGATAGGCGCCGTAATCCATCACGTTGAGGGCACCGAGACCACCACCCCAGAGCTGGTTCTTGTAGAAGCTCGCAATGGCGATCACGTCAGGCACATAGACGTTCTTGTTGAATTCCACCATCTCCTGAATGCGCGCCAGGACGAAGTTCAGCCGTTCCATGTTCAGTGGAGCGCCGGCGGACATGTCGCCGTCCATGTTGATTGCGCAGGGAACGCCGCCGACCAGGTAGTTGGGGTGGGGGTTCTTGCCGCCAAAGACGGTATGCACCTTGACGAATTCCTTCTGCAGATCCAGTGCTTCCAGGTAATGTGCCACCGCCATCAGGTCTGCTTCGGGTGGCAGTTTGTAGGCCGGATTGTCCCAGTAGCCGTTCTTGAATGGACCCAGCTGGCCGGATTCGATGAACCGTTTGATGCGTGTCTGGATGTCGCGGAAATAGCCGGGACTGGAGAGCGGGTGATGTGGAGAGACGAAATTCTGCAGTTTCGACGTGGCCTTGGGATCGGCTTTGAGCGCGTTCACCGGATTGACCCAGTCCAGCGCGTGCAGATGATAGAAATGCACCACATGGTCGTGAACCTGCAGTGTCTTGGCCATCATTTCGCGGATCAGATGGGCGTTGGGCGGAATTCTGATGTCCAGCGCATCTTCCACGGCTCGTACCGAGGTGAGGGCGTGACAGCCGGTACAGACGCCGCAGATGCGTTCGACAAAAGCCCAGGCATCACGGGGATCCCGACCCTTGAGAATGACCTCAAGGCCGCGCCACATGGTACCGGTGGATACCGCGTTGCGAATGACATTGTTTTCGTCGAGATTGACCTCGCAGCGCATGTGACCTTCGATGCGCGTGACCGGATCGACCACGACCCGCTTGCCTGAATTGTCCAGGCTGTAACCGTTGGGAGTTTGAATCACGGCCATTGTCTAGTCTCCTTTTCGTTGGGCACGTTTGACGGCAGAAACAGCCGCGTGTGCGGCAATGGCGGTACCTACGACTGCAGCCGCAGTGCCACCCACCTTGTCGGCGTTGCCTTCGACCCCAAACTGGTGGATATCGGTGAGGCGTGCATACCAGGAACCCTTGTCCCAGAAACCATCCTCGGAACAGCCGATACAGCCATGACCGGCCTGAATGGGGAAGGAGTTACCTTCGTTCCAGCGGATCGTGGAGCAGGCGTTGTAGGTGGTAGGCCCCTTGCAGCCCACCTTGTAGAGGCAGTATCCCTTGCGGGCGCCCTCGTCATCGAAGGATTCGACGAACTGGCCGGCATCGAAATGGGGGCGGCGATAACACTTGTCGTGGATGCGCTGGCTGTAGAACATCTTGGGCCGGCCCTGGCGATCCAGTTCGGGGAATCTTTCGAAAGTGAGGATATAGGTGACCACTGCGGTCATTACCTCGGCAATGGGCGGGCAGCCGGGTACCTTGATAATGGGTTTGTCGTGAATCACCTTGTGCACCGGGGTGGCTCGTGTCGGGTTGGGCCTGGCGGCCTGGACGCAGCCGTAGGAGGCGCAGGAGCCCCAGGAGATAATGGCCTTGCAGTGCTCGGCCACATGCTTGAGCTGGTCGAGGAATGGCCGGCCGCCGATGATGCAGGACATGCCTTCCTGGTTGAGTGGCGGGTTGCCTTCCACCGCCAGAATGAAATTGCCGTCGTATTTCTCGATGGTTTCTTCGATGATGGCTTCGGCCTGTGTCCCGGCAGCTGCCATGATGGTGTCGTCGTAGTCCAGCGATACCATGGAGAGAATGACATCCTTGGCCAGTGGGTGGGCCGAGCGAATGAATGACTCGGAGCAGCATGTGCATTCCAGGCCATGCAGCCAGAGGATGGGAATGCGGGGTTTGGTTTCCATGGCGTGCGCGATTTTTCCGGCGAACTCGGGGCCCAGCCCCAATGCCGCAGCGGTCAGGCTGCAATATTTGAGAAAGCTGCGTCGCGAGATCCCCTGGCGACGCATCACCTCATAGAATGTTTCCACCATATCTGATGACTCCTGGTTGGATTGAGACTGCCGACCCGCTGACAGAAATCTGTGATCGACTTCTCTGCTCCTGAAGCAGGATCTGTGCCGATCGATGCAAGTTGTTGAATTGGTGGTGGTTGGTGGATATCGGCTAGTGATCTGTCAGGAAAAACCGGGGGAATGGCTTGCAGATTCATCCCGGTGATGGAAAGAAGGTTTCCATGTCTTTCTGTGCTGAATTCGCAGCTTCCTGTTTGACTGCTTGTAAAACAGTCGCTTCGGAGAAATTCCCGAAATGGAAAGCAGGGTTTCACTTATCCGGTAAACTGGAATATCCTGTTGCGGTGGTTGTGTTGGTCAAACAGAGGAAACGGCACCGGATGAGCGCAGGCAGTAAACATCAACAGGTTTTGATTCTGGGTATTGGCAACGTACTCTGGGCCGACGAAGGTTTTGGAGTGCGTTGTATCGAGGAGCTGAACCGCCAGTACGTTTTTCCCGACAATGTCGTTCTGATGGACGGAGGTACGCAGGGGATCTATCTGGTTCAGCATGTGCAGGCAGCCGATATCCTCATTGTGTTCGATGCCATCGATTACGGCCTTGCAGGGGGTGAGATGAAATGCATCGAAGGTGATGATGTCCCCAGCTTCATGGGGGCCAGGAAAATGAGTCTGCACCAGACGGGGTTTCAGGAGGTGCTGGCCACTTCGGAACTGCTGGGAGACTACCCGGAGAAACTGCTCCTGATCGGAGTGCAGCCCGAAGTGCTGGAGGACTTCGGTGGCAGTTTGCGCCCGGTCGTGAAAGCACGGATTCAGCCGGCCATTGAAACCGCGGTGGCCTATCTCGCCGGATTGGGTGTCGGGGCGGACAAGCGGGGCAATCTGCTACCGGAGCAGGAGTCGCTGTCGCCCTCCGAATTGGCGCTGGAGCAGTATGAAGCCGGGCGTCCCTCGGCAGAAGATGCCTGCCGGTTTGGCGACGAGAGGGTGCTGGCTTCAGGCAAGGTCCTGTTCGACCCCAAGCCTTCCCTGATCGATGGTGCATTGCGTGTTGATGTGGATCATCGGGGGAAATACTGATGTGCATCGGAATGCCCACGCAGGTCGTGGAAATGCGTGGCACCCATGCGCTATGTGAGGTGGATGGTCACCGGGAGCTGGTGGATATGCTGCTGGTTGGTGAGCAGCCGCAAGGTACCTGGGTGCTCAACTTTCTGGGAGGTGCCCGCGAAGTGCTGACACCGGAAAACGCCGGACAGATACGCGCAGCCATCGAAGCGGTGGGTGAGGTCATGCAGGGGCAAAGCCGTATCGACCATCTGTTCGCCGATCTGGTGGAGCGCGAGCCGCAGCTGCCAGCCCATTTGCAAGCCCTGATGGGCGCCAAACCGGAGTAGCTACCTCATGCCTTCAAGTAATCGAAATCCTGTGAACCAGCCCGCCACCTCATTGCTCATCCAGCGTTTGAGTGAGGTGCTGGGCTACCCGCTGGTCGATTTGAACAATATCGACACAGTGCTTGGCTCTGCGGAGCATGTGGTGTTGTTCTTTACCGAGGACAGCCGACGCTTTCCCGAAGCCAATGATGTCGCGGTCGTATTGCCCGAGCTGATCGGGGTCTTTCCCGAACTCAAGCCTGCCGTGGTTGCCCGGTGTGATGAAAAGGCGTTGCAGAAACAATACGGCTTTACCTCCTGGCCGGCGCTGGTATTTCTGCGCCATGGGCAATACCTGGGTGCACTGACCGGTATTCAGGACTGGAGTGTCTATCTTGGTGAGATCCGCCGGATTCTGGATGCCGAGCTATCGCGCCCACCGACCGTGGGTATTCCCGTGGTGGTGCAATAACCCCCCGGTTTGACAAGAGATCGAGAACTGCCATGAGCGACAAGATATATGCCGATTTGCTGAACATCCCCGTAGTAGGTCCCGGCTCACAGCCCCGGGATGAGAGCGAGGAGGACTTTGGAATTCTGGCGTCACCGGGTGAAATGCCGACGTTCACCCCCCCTATGCTGCCCGAACCGGAAGAGGTTACCGGACTGGAGACGGGAATGGCAGTGCTTGCCGATCTGCTCCGGGGTGTGACGCGATACAAGGCAGGAGCCCCGGCGCTGATTTATGACATCGGTCATCTCGATGCGGAGAATCTGGATCTGGTGAATCAGGTGCTCAACGAAGGGGAGGTCAGTGTGGTCTGTGCAGGTGATGGTCAGGTGCAGATTCAGGAGTCGGTGCTCACCGGGATCTGGCGGGTACGTACCATCACCCCTGACAAGGGTGTCGTCAGTGATGTGATCGAAGTGGCTGATATTCCTTCCATTGTCCCTCAACGGGTCTTTGCCGAAGCGACAGCGCTGGATACCACCCTCGATGATTTGCCGCCAGGTGTGCGCAATGCACCGTCGTTGATCATCGAGCTGGCGGAGAAAATCGAAGCCTGGCAGCCGGGCCGGTCGCCGCATGTCATCAATCTCACATTGTTGCCGTTGTCGCAGGAAGACCTGACGTTTCTTGGTGCACGGCTGGGGGTCGGGCCGATTACCGTGTTGTCGCGAGGTTATGGCAACTGTCGTATCGGCAGTACCGCAAAAAGAAACGTCTGGTGGGTAAAGTATTACAATTCCGAGGATGTGCTGATACTCAACACGATTGAAGTGGTGGATGTGCCGGAAGTCGCCAAGGCCGCAGCGGAGGATCTTGCCGATACGGTGATGCGTTTGCGAGAAATCCTGCAGGTTTACGGACTGGGGAGCGGGCATGCGCAATGACGGGAGCCATCGACCTTTTGAAGGATCCTACGGTGGTGATGGCGCAAGATTGAAGGATAATGACAAGCTGGAATGCAAGATCTGCTGGCATGTGTACGACCCCGAAAAGGGGGACGACTATTGGCAGATTCCCGCGGGAACGCCATTTGGTGCGCTGCCGCAGCACTGGCGCTGTCCCGAATGTGATGGCAGCCGGGAACAGTTTATGGTGATTTCCGGGGAATGACGTGCGGGAGAGACAGCCAGTGACCACGCCGACTGCAGAATCTGCATTGCCAACAGTGGTGCTGCGGTTGGAGTCGACGTTTCGGCATATTCAGCAGACGCGCATGACGGATGTTCCGGTGCTGAACCCGAATCTTCGGGTGCGAGCCATTGGCTTTCGAACTTGGCAGTCATACTGGCTGGGTGTGCTGGTGACCCCCTGGTTCATGAACCTGCTGCTGTTGCCGGAAGAGGCGGGGGAGAATCCCGTCAGGACCGGCAGCGTGAAGCGCATTGTGTTTCCATCGGGCTGTTATGATTTTATTGCCGGCTTCGAGGAGGCCATTGGGCACTTCTATAGCTGTTCGCTGTTTTCGCCAATGTTTGAGTTTGACGGCCAGCAGGCTGCGGAACAGACGGCAGAAGCCGTATTGAAAGTCATTATGGACGAAACATGTCAGGACATTGCATCGCAGACCCGGGCCGGGGAAATCAGGGAGATCTGGCAGGGCGGGCAACCCGGCCCCGATGATGTCGCGGGTGCTGACAATGGGCGAGAGGGCGGCGTGTCTGCTCAACGGCCTGCAAAGCCGTTGACTCGACGTGATTTTCTGCGGGGCCGGATATCGGCTCCGGAAACTACCGGCCGGGATGAAACCGAACGTCAGCCCGAGGATGGGCGCAAGAGTCCCGGGGATCGGCGTTCATGAGTATTCAGGGAGAATTGACGATTGATCTCCTGATGGGTCGTGATGGTTTGCAATGTGATATTCGCTCCAGCCGACCCCTGTCAGCGGCACGGGTATTTGCCGGCAAGTCGGTGGAATTCACGCTGAATTCACTACCGCTGTTGTTCAATGTTTGCGCCAGAGCGCAGTCGTCCTCGCTGGTACGAGCCATCGAGAGTGCGCAGGGGCTGGGCGTGACCGATGAGGTGGCGTCGCAGCGGGAAGCGCTGGTTATGCTGGAAAGCCTGCGGGAGCAGGTGCTGCGGGTATTGATGGCATGGCCGACCTGCCTGGCGGAAACCGCAATCAACCCCGCACTTGGGAATCTGGTGCAGGGGGTGTCACTGTTGAGTGAGAGCATGAAGCCTGCTGTGCTCTATGCCTGTAGTGCCGTGCCTCAACAGTTGGGGCACCAGCAGCGGGAGCAGTGGCAGAGGTTATCCACCTTTTTGGCGAAGGAGCTGTTCGCCAGTGATTTCGCGGCGTGGCTGAATGAAGTGGCGGTTTCGTCAGGAGCATTGGCGGTATGGGCTGCCAACGGGCAGACGCAGGCCGCCCGTTTTCTTCACTGGCTGGCGGGGCAAACATGGCGGAATGCCGGCAGTTCGCCGGTTACCGGCTTGCCGGCGGCAAGTGATGAAGACCTGATGGATCACCTGGTCGGTGAGCAAGAGGCATTCACGGCACAACCCCAATGGGAGGGAGCCTGCCATGAGTTGAGCTGGTTCGTCACGATGCGGGAGAACCCGGTGGTCAGCGAGCTGCTGCGTGAAAATGGCAATGGCATCCACACGCGGTCAGTTGCGCGTTTGCTGGCCATTGCCGGATTGATGCAGCGGCTGGATGGTTTTTTTCAACGGGGAGAAATGCTGCCGTCTGCAGCTTGTGATGTTCCCGGCATGGCCCATGTCGAGGCCGCACGAGGACGATTGACGCATTGTGTAGCGCTCGATGGTGATACGGTTTCACAATTGCTGGTGCTGGCGCCCACCGAATGGAATTTTCATCCCCGTGGCGTCGCGGCGCAGGGGCTGGAGAATCTGCAGGCAAATGATGAGGCGGAGTTGCGACAACAGGCGCGGCTGCTGATTCATGCGATCGACCCCTGTGTGGGCTATACATTGAATATGGTCAGGACATGAGCGCACAAGCCAATGCATGAAATGTCGCTTTGCGAAGGCGTGTTGCAGGTACTGGAGGCCGAAGCGCGGAAGCAGGGTTTCAGCACGGTGAAGCGTGTCATTCTGGATATCGGCGTATTGTCCGGGGTTGAGATTTCGGCCTTCGAGTTTGCCTTTGAAGTGGTGATGCGTGGCTCGCTGGCAGACAATGCGATACTGGAAATCAACGAACTCGAGGCGCAGGCGTGGTGTATGGCATGTGCCGAGACCGTGACCGTCAGGACGCGCTACGATGCCTGTCCGAAATGTGGCAGTTACCAGCTGCAGATCAGTAGTGGCGATGAAATGAGAGTCAGAGAACTGGAGGTAGATTGAGATGTGTACAGTATGCGGTTGCGGCAGCGATGACGTGAAGGTTGATGGGGGCGGACATTCGCATGACCATTCCCATCACCACGATCATCATGACCATTCCCATCACCACGATCATGATCACCAGCCCCACTCACACGACCATCGGCACGAGGGAAGCGGCCAGGATATGCATTATGGCAAGGGGCCGGCGCACGCGCATGTGGCGGGCCTCAGTCAGTCGCGGATGGTCGAGATCGAGCAGAATATTCTTGGCAAGAACGATGAATACGCCAATACCAACCGACGCTATTTCCAGGATCAGGGCGTGCTGGCGCTGAATCTGGTTTCCAGTCCCGGCTCCGGCAAGACTACGCTGCTGACGCGCACCATCACCGACCTCAAGGCCGGGTTGTCGCTGACGGTCATCGAGGGCGACCAGCAGACCACCCACGATGCCGAGCGCATCCGTGAAACCGGCGTCCCGGCCGTGCAGATCAATACCGGCAAGGGCTGTCATCTGGATGCCCATATGGTCGGTCATGCGGTGGAAAAGCTTGGCCCCGAACCGGGTGGCGTGCTGTTTATCGAGAACGTCGGCAATCTGGTGTGTCCGGCGGCCTTCGATCTGGGGGAGGCTCACAAGGTTGCGATTCTCTCGGTTACCGAAGGTGAGGACAAGCCGCTGAAATACCCCGATATGTTTCATGCTGCTGACCTGATGCTGCTGAACAAGATCGATCTGCTGCCCTATCTCGATTTCGATGTGGCGCAGTGCATCGAATACGCCCGCCGCGTCAATCCGAAGATTCAGGTTCTGCAGGTGTCGGCGACCAGCGGTGAAGGCATGGCGCAGTGGTATCAGTGGATTACCATGACGCGGCAGATGCGGTTGCTGGATCGCCCGGAGCTGCTGGATCTGTCACAGACTCCGGCATCGCCCTAGCATGGAGAAACTGCTACCCAGCGTTCTCGTGATCGATGATGAGATTCGGGCCGTGGAAACGCTGGCGCGAATTCTTGAAGCGCATTTCGAGGTGCATTCCGCGACCAACGCGGCCGCTGCGCGGGCCATTCTCGAACGCGAGTGGATTCAGGTCGTGCTGTGTGACCAGCGCATGCCCGATATTACCGGTGTCGAATTCTGCGCCGAGATCCGTGAGCGTTGGCCGGAAACCATTCGCATGATCATTTCCGGCTATACCGACTCCGAAGACCTCATCAATGCCATCAATGAGGGGGGGATCTACCAGTTCATTACCAAACCCTGGCATCCCGACGAGGTCATTCTCAAGCTCAATAATGCGGTAGAGCTGTTCGAGTTGAATCGCAAGAATGAGCGTCTTGCTATTGAGCTGAACCTGCACCCCAAAACGTTGAAGGAAGCCATCGAGGTACAGCGCAAGGCACTACAAACGCACTATAGCTGGGAAGGCATTGTGCGCAGTCCCGAGAGCAGCATGAACCAGACCTGTGACGTGGTGAAGCAGGTGGCGCCGTTCGATGTCAGCGTGCTGGTGACGGGGGAGTCGGGTACCGGAAAGGAGCTGTGTGCCCGGGCGCTGCATTACAACAGCCTGCGCCAGAACGAGCCTTTTGTGGCGGAAAACTGCGGCGCGTTGCCCGATGAGCTGCTGGAGAGCGAACTGTTCGGCCATAAACGGGGTGCCTTTACCGGTGCAGTGGAAGATCATGTCGGACTGTTCGAGAGCGCCAATGGTGGCACGGTGTTTCTCGATGAAATCGGTGATATCTCCCCGGCGTTTCAGTTGAAGTTGCTGCGGGTGATTCAGGAGCGAGAGGTACGGCCGCTGGGCAGCAGCCGCCGTCGCCCCATCGATGTGCGCATTGTCGCCGCGACCAATCGTGATCTCGAAGAAGAGGTGCGGGCCGGTCGTTTTCGCCAGGACCTCTACTATCGACTGGCCACCTTCATCATCAAGCTGCCACCGCTGCGCGAGCGTCTGGAGGATATTCCCTACCTGGCGAGCTATCTGCTTGGCGAGGCCATGGCGGAGCTTGGCAAGTCGGTCGATGGTTTCACCCATGAGGCCATCGAATGCCTGCAAAGCTATCGCTGGCCCGGCAATGTTCGCGAATTGCAGAATGAGATCAAGCGGATGCTGGTGCTTGCGCAGGAACGAAAACTGGGGGCTGATCTCATCTCGCCGCATGTGTTGCGTGCCATCCCGGAAGAGTTGCGGCAGGATATGAAGCTGGTGACCAGCCAGAATCGTGGCACCCTGAAGAGCCGCATCGAGCAGCTGGAATCACGCATCATCAAGGAGACGCTGGTACGTCATCGCTGGAACAAGACCCGTGCCGCCGAAGAGCTGGGGCTCTCCCGTGTCGGCTTGCGGAGCAAGCTGGAGCGTTACGGTCTGGAGCAGGGGGCGAGCGATGAAGTCGCCAGCTCTGTCTGATGCCGGGCAGACATTGCAACCCTCTCATTACCCAATGAATACCCACAATCCCCCCTCCATTACCGCACACGCGCCGCAGCCGTCACATCGTGGTGACAGCATGACCGATGAGGCGTGGATTGAGGTCATCCAGCAAATGGATGCGATCTACGCCGATCTGGTGACCTATCAGGTGGCGCTGGAAGAGAAGAATGCCGAGTTGGAGCAGGCGCACCAGTTTATCGAAAGCGTACTGTCATCGATGCATGATGTGCTGGTGGTGGCGGATATCGAAGGTCGCATCCAGCGGGTGAATCTGACGCTGGAGCGGTTGGTTGGCAAGTCGGGTCAGGCGTTGCAGGGTTTGCCGTTGAGTACACTGTTTCCCGACACGGCCGCGGTGCTGGTCAATGAGTTTCCCGAGAAGATCCGCTCCGGCAATCTGGTGGATTGTGAAATCAGCATGCTCGACAGTGCTGCCGAGGAGGTGCTGATGGCGGTGACCTGCAAGGCGCATTATGCACATGATGGCCGCTTGCTGGGCTCGGTACTCACCGGGCGTCCACTCGACGAAATCCGCCGTGCCTACCGGGAGCTAAAGGAAACCCACGAAGCGCTGAAAGCCACCCAGAAGCAACTGATCCAGTCGGAAAAAATGGCGTCGCTGGGTCGGTTGGTAGCCGGGGTGGCGCATGAGCTGAACAATCCCATCAGCTTTGTCTTTGGCAATATGCATGCGCTGCGCGGTTACGAGGAGCGGTTCCGCCGATACCTCGACAAGGTGCACCAGAACATATCCACGGAAGCGCGTGAGGCGTTGCGGAAGGAGTTGGGGATCGACCGCATTCTCGATGATATCGGGCCGTTGCTGGAGGGCTCGCTGGAGGGTGCGGAGCGGGTGCGTGACATTGTGCAGGAGCTACGGCGTTTTTCCGCGCCCAAGAACAATGTGGCGGAGGAGTTTGATCTGGTCGTGCTGATCAATAGCGCCATTCACTGGGTCATGCAGTCTGCCCGGAGCAGGCCCGAACTGTCGACCTATCTGCCTGACGGATTTCCTGTCCATGCCAGCGAAGGCTATATCCAGCAGATCCTTATCAACCTGTTGCAGAATGCGCTGGATGCGGTGGAAGAGGCGCCGCAACCCTGTATCGAGGTGGCGCTGCGGTCGGATGCCGACCTGGCAAGGGTGGTCATTCGAGACAACGGGCCCGGCATCAGCGATGAAAATCTGCTGCGCGTGTTTGACCCGTTCTTTACCACCAAGCCGGTTGGCAAGGGTACGGGGTTGGGGCTGTATATCAGTTATGGACTTGCCACCGAGCAGTGCAATGGCAGCCTCACGGTAGAGAATCACCCCGAAGGTGGCGCCGTGTTTACGCTCACGGTTCCGGTGAGGTGAGGTACTCATGAGTTTCAGGGTTCTCTGGCTGCAATCCGGTGGCTGTGGTGGTTGCAGCATGTCGCTCCTCGATGCCGAATCGCCGGATCTCTACACCCGTCTGCGCAGCGCTGATATCGAGTTGCTGTGGCACCCCTCTCTGGCCGAGGCCTCGGCAGAGGAATTTCTTGCATTGCTGGATGACATACTGGCGGGGGTACAGCGTCTCGATGCGCTGTGCCTGGAAGGTTCGGTCATGCGTGGGCCGAATGGTACGGGGCGTTTCCACCAGCTGGCCGGGAGTGGTCGTTCGATGATGCACTGGTTGGCGCTGCTGGTGGCAAAGGCGCGATATACGCTGGCCATCGGCAGCTGTGCGGCATTTGGTGGCATGACGGCTGCCGGTGGTAATCCCGGGGATGCCTGTGGCCTGCAATTCGAGGGTGCGCTGGAAGGTGGATTGCTGGGTGGTGGATGGCGTGCTCCCTCAGGTTTGCCGGTGATCAATGTTGCGGGTTGCCCCACCCATCCCGATTGGGTGACCGATGTGCTCGCCCAACTGGCGCTTGGGGATTTTGCTGCCGACGCGCTGGATGAACTCAATCGGCCCACGGCTTATACCGATCATCTGGTGCATCACGGTTGCGCGCGTAACGAATTCTACGAGTACAAGGCCAGCGCGGAAAAACTGGGTGATCAGGGTTGCATGATGGAGCACAAGGGTTGCCTTGGTACCCAGGCGCGTGCCGACTGCAATATTCGCCCCTGGAATGGGGGTGGCTCCTGTCTGGATGGGGGGTATCCCTGCATCAACTGCACGGCGCCGGAATTCGAGTCTCCGCGCCATAGCTTTATCGAGACACCGAAAATAGCCGGTATTCCGGTGGGTTTGCCAATCGATATGCCCAAGGCGTGGTTTGTGGCGCTGGCATCGCTATCCAAGGCGGCCACCCCGCAACGACTCCGGGACAATGCGACGGCCAGTACCATCATCACGCCACCCGGACAGAGGAAGAAAGGTTCGTGACGCGCAAACTCTATGGCCCGTTCAACCGCGTGGAAGGTGACCTTGAAGTGGATGTCGAGGTCAGCCATGGTGAGGTTGTCAGTGCCCGGGTGAACTCCCCGCTGTACCGTGGATTCGAGCAGATACTCCAGGGCAAGCCGCCGCGGGATGCACTGGTCTACACGCCACGGATATGCGGAATCTGTTCTGTCTCCCAGTCACTGGCGGCTGCGCGGGCGCTGGCGGATGCACAAGGTATCGAACCCACGCCCAATGGCGAGGGTGTGACCAATCTGATTCTGGCCTGCGAGAATCTTGCCGACCACCTGACCCATTTTTACCTGTTCTTCATGCCCGACTTTGCACGTGATGCCTATGCGGGGGAAGCATGGCATGAAGAAATGGCTCGGCGCTTTCGTGCCCGGAGTGGCAGCGCAGCCATCGCCATGCTGCGAGCACGGGCCGAATTCATGCATATCACCGGTATCCTGGCAGGAAAATGGCCGCACTCGCTCAGCATTCAGCCTGGGGGTGTTACGACCTCACCGGGAGCGCCCGAGAAGGTGCAACTGCTTGCCATCCTGCAGGGATTTCGCGGGTTTCTGGAGAATGTTCTGTTCGGGGATCGGCTGGAGGCTGTTGCCGGGCTGGAGAGTATTGCTGCACTGGAACAGTGGGCCGCGGCTCATGGAGACAGCGATTTTGGTCGGTTTCTACGCCTGGCCGGGGTTTTGAATCTGCATGAGCTGGGCGTGATAGCACCGGATTTCATGAGTTACGGAGCCTACCGGGAGGGTGGTGGATATCTACTCCCGGCGGGGGGCTGGAATACTGAGACAGGCTTGCGACCATTCGAATCACGGCTGATTTGTGAAGATATCAGTCACAGCTGGATGCTGTCCCAAAATGCCCCAAAACATCCGTGGCAGGGCACCACGCAGCCCGATCCGGTGCAGGCCGATGGCTATAGCTGGTGCAAGGCACCACGCTATGATGGTCGGGTGATGGAAGTGGGCGCGCAGGCACGGCAGGTCATCGCCGGGCAACCGTTGCTGCGGGCACTTGTCGAAGCGCATGGCAGCAATGTCGGCAATCGAGTGGTAGGGCGGCTGCTGGAATTGGCCTGCATTCTGCCGCAAATGGAGCAGTGGGTACGCCGGATCGAGCCGGGAGCGCCCTTTCGCAACAGGGAAAGCCTGCCTGATGAGGCCGAAGGCTGTGGTCTTGTCGAAGCGGCTCGTGGCAGCCTTGGTCATTGGGTGCGAATCCGCAATGGCCGGATCCTCAACTACCAGATCATTGCACCCACTACCTGGAATTTCTCCCCGCGTGATCAGCGGGAAATGCCGGGAGCACTCGAACAGGCGCTGGAGGGAACCCCGGTCGCTGACAGTGGCGGGGAATCCGTTGCCATTCAGCATGTCGTCCGATCATTTGACCCTTGTATGGTATGTACCGTGCATTGAGAGGCAGCATTGATCATTGCAAGGTCAAACGCGTATCCCGTGCGGGATGGGCAGAGGAGGGGGAAGGTGCAAATGCTGGAAAGAATTCACGAAGATGGAGTGAAATGGTGGGCGAAGCAGTGTCGACCGGAAGGGGATGTTTCAAATTATTTATAAAGTGGTAATTTATATTCCAGTTTCGTCTCTTGAAGTGATATTCTACTTCCATGCTATCCACTCGAAAGTCTGATCCAACCCTGCATTCGGAACGCATCCGCGTGAGAGGAGTCGTGCAGGGCGTCGGCTTTCGCCCCTATGTATGGCGTCTGGCCAGGGAGGCCGGTCTGGCTGGTTCGGTGTGCAATGATGGGGCCGGGGTGGTGATCGAGGTTTTTGGCTCTGTGGCACAAATCGAAAACCTTGTTTCCGGTTTGCGCCGGGAAAGCCCGCCGTTGGCATCCATATCATCCATCGAACGCCTGTTGTTCGAGCCGGATGTGATTCCCGAGGGGTTCTTCATTGCTGCCAGCCAGCCTACACAACCGAACACCGTGCTTCCTGCCGATGCCGCCATGTGTGCCGATTGTGGGGAGGATATTGTCACACCGGGCAATCGCCGCTTTGGCTATGCCTTCACCAACTGTACCCACTGTGGTCCGCGGCTGAGCATTATCGAAGGCATCCCCTACGATCGTGCGAACACGACGATGCGGGCATTCGCCCTGTGTGCAACCTGTGCGGCGGAATATGCCGATCCTGCCGATCGGCGATTTCATGCCCAGCCCAATGCCTGCCCCGATTGCGGACCACAATTGTGGCTCGAGGCCGAAGGAGACCGTATTGCCGTCGGGAATGATGCCCTGCTCGAAGCGGCGTTGAGGATCAAACAGGGAGAGGTGGTGGCGATCAAGGGGATCGGTGGGATACACCTGGCCGTGGATGCCACCGATCGACAGGCGCTGGCGAAACTCAGGCAACGCAAGCAGCGACCGGCAAAACCATTGGCGTTGATGGCGCGGGATGTGGCGCAGGTTCGTCGCTGGTGCCGGGTGGCGCCGGAGGATGAGGCGGTATTGGGTGCAACCGCTGCGCCGGTGGTGCTGCTGCCGCGTATTGACGGCGCCTCATCGGCTCGCTGCCTGATCGCTCCACGGCAAGGCCAGCTGGGATTCATGCTGCCCTATTCACCGCTGCATCACTTGTTGATGGCGGCACTGGATGATCCCATTGTACTGACTTCGGGAAACCGCTCCAGCGAACCGCAATGCATTGACAATGACGAGGCGCGTCTGCGTCTGGCGGATATTGCCGATGCCTTGCTGCTGCATGACCGTGATATCGCCAACCGCATCGATGATTCCGTGGTGCGGCGCATGGGGGGCGAACTGCGAATACTGCGCCGTGCCAGGGGCTATGCACCCGAGCCGGTGCCGCTGGCGGATGATTTTTCCGGTGCGCCTGATCTGCTTGCCATGGGGGGTGAGCTGAAAAACACGTTTTGCCTGTTGCAGCGGGGAAAGGCAGTGCTGTCGCAACACATGGGTGATCTGGAAAACTATACTACCCATGAGGATTACCGGAAAAACCTCGAATTGTATGCGCGGCTCTATCAACATGAACCGGCTGCCATAGCGGTTGATGGCCACCCTGATTACCTCTCCACCCGGCTGGGCCGGGAGTATGCAGCGGAACATGGTATCCCGCTGCTGGAAGTGCAGCACCATCACGCCCATGTCGCTGCCTGTCTTGCAGAGAACGCCGAGCCGATGGATGTGCCTCCGGTGCTGGGTATCGTACTGGATGGTTTGGGGTATGGTGATGACGGAACGCTTTGGGGAGGTGAGTTTCTGCTGGCGGATTATTGCGCATCACGGCGGCTGGCGAGTTTGCGGCCAGCGCCGTTACCGGGTGGGGTCAAGGCCATGCAGGAGCCGTGGCGAAACCTGTGGGCGCAGCTGCAGACAAGCGGGCTTGCCAGCAAGTCGACGGCTGAGCGATTGCGGTCGAAGCCTGTAGCGACGTTGCGGCAAATGTTGGCGCAAGGCATCAACAGCCCGATGGCTTCCTCCGCTGGCCGCCTCTTTGATGCCGTAGCTGCGGCGGTGGGGATCTGCGTTGACCGGATCACCTACGAGGGGCAGGCGGCCATCGAGCTGGAAGCCTTGCTCGATGGTAGCGAAAACCCTGTTGCGCCCTATCCGTTTGCAACGGTCGAGGCTGCGGGAAGACTGCTTGTCGATCCGGCGCCGATGTGGCGAGCGCTGCTGGCGGATCTCGAAAAGGGTGTCGAGCCGGCTGTCATTTCCCACCGCTTCCATTACGGGCTGGGCGATGCGATGGTCGCAATGGCGCTCAGGCTGACTCGGCAATACGGTATTTCCCGCGTGGTATTGAGTGGTGGCGTGTTTCAGAACCACGTCTTGTTCGAGCGCGTGATGGCGGGGTTGCGGGATGAAGTGGTGGTGCTGACCCATCGGCGGGTGCCGATGAATGATGGTGGCCTGGCGCTGGGGCAGCTGGCCGTTGCGGCTGCGCGGATGGTGCGGTGCTGAGTTGAACGTCATCCAGGGATTTGCCGCCAAATGGCGTTAAGTCCGACTGGCTCTGAGTTTACGGTTTAATCAGGAGTTGAATCATGTGTCTGGGAATTCCCGGTCAGATTACAGAAATTACCAGCAGTGAGATGCTGACGGCCCGAGTCAATGTGGCGGGTGTGCTGCGAGAGGTGAATATCGCCTGCATTGTCAGCGATGAACATCCACCCGATTCCTGCGTTGGTGACTGGGTGCTGGTACATGTGGGGTTTGCAATGAGCCGTATCGACGAGGATGAAGCGGCGCGAACGCTGAAGATCCTGGAAGAGCTGGGTGAGGTGCGGGAGGAGTTGTCGGCGATGCAACAGGGGGCGGGTGCATGAGCGATGCAGGGGATCCCAATGCCGGCCATTTGAATGATCTGTACCCCTTTCTGCACGACAGGCCCAGGGATGCTACTCAGGAAAAGGCGGCATTGCTGACCAGCATCGAGCGCAAGGCGGCAGAAAGCGTTGCCGCAAAGCAGGCGTTCTTTGCAGCCAATGCCGAAGCGTTACTAGAGGCGGCACAAGCCATTGCCGGGGTCTATCGGCGCAAGGGAAGGATGTTCTCCATCGGCAATGGGGGTTCCAGCTGTGATGCCGCCCATTTTGCCGTGGAGTTTCAGCATCCGGTGACCACTGGACGACCGGCGTTGCCGGCGATGAATCTGCTGGCGGATTCGGCATTTGTTTCGGCTGTAGCCAATGATGTGGGCTATCGGCATGTGTTCGTTCGGCAGCTGTCTGCTCATGCGCGGGAGGGAGATGGTCTGATGGGGTTTTCCACCAGCGGCAATTCAGAGAACCTCATGGCGGCCTATGAGAAGGCCAGGGCGCTGGGCATGGTGACGCTGGGGCTGGTGGGTGGTGATGGCGGGGACATGAAGCGCAGCGGGCTGGTGGATTACTGTCTGCTGGTTGCCAGTGACTCCATCCATCGTGTGCAGGAGGTGCATGTCGCCTGCTATCACATCCTCTGGGATCTCACCCATACCTTGCTGGCTGATAGCCGGGGGAAAATATCATGAAGTTTGTCGATGAATTCCGCGATACCGAAAAGGCGCAATCCCTGCAACGGGAAATCCACGCCATTGCGACCAGACTGGAAAGAAACCAGACCCGCCCGTTGCAGCTGATGGAGTTCTGCGGCGGTCATACTCATACCATATTTCGTTATGGCATCGAGCAGATGCTGCCGGACAGTATCGAAATGGTTCATGGCCCCGGCTGCCCGGTCTGTGTGCTGCCGATGGGTCGGGTGGATGATTGCGTGGCTCTGGCCGAGCGGCCCGAGGTGATCTTCACCACGTTTGGTGATGCAATGCGGGTGCCCGGTTCGCGCAAGAGCCTGTTGCAGGCGAAAGCCGATGGTGCGGATGTTCGCATGACCTACTCGCCCATGGATGCATTGAATCTGGCGCGACAGCATCCCGACCGGGAGGTGATTTTCTTTGGCCTCGGGTTCGAGACCACGATGCCGAGCACGGCGTTGACGGTGCTGCAGGCCCGGCGAGAGGGTATCAGCAACTTCTCGCTGTTCTGCAACCACATTACCACCGTGCCGACGATCAAGGCGGTGCTGGATTCCCCCGACATGATGATCGACGGATTTCTCGGCCCCGGCCATGTGGCGATGGTGATCGGTGAGCGCCCGTTTCAGTTCATCGCCCTGGACTACCACAAACCGCTGGTGATCACCGGCTTCGAGCCGCTGGATATCCTGCAATCGTTGTGGATGCTGCTGAAGCAGTTTGACGAAGGGCGCTGTGAAGTGGAAAACCAGTATCGGCGTATCGTACCGGCCGAAGGCAATACCGCCGCGCTGGGGGCCATTGGCGAGGTCTTCGAGGTACGGGAGTTCTTCGAGTGGCGCGGATTGGGTTCCATCGACCACTCCGGGGTGAAAATGAAGGACGCCTTTGCCGATTTTGATGCCGAGAAGAAGTTTCCGGTGGAGAACCTGAAGATTGCCGATCCCAAATCCTGCCAGTGCGGTGAGGTGGTGAAGGGCGTCATCAAACCCTGGGATTGCAAGATTTTCGGCACGGTCTGCAATCCGGAGAATCCGATGGGGGCGCTGATGGTCTCCTCCGAAGGTGCATGTGCCGCCTACTACAACAATGGTTACGAGAAGAAGCGCGCATGAGCAAACTGAAGGGGAAGACCATCACATTGGCACATGGCGCCGGCGGCAAGGCGATGCGGGATCTGATTGATGAAGTCTTTGTCAGTGGTTTCGACAGCCCGGAGCTGTCGCTGCTGGAAGATCAGGCCCGCTTCGATCTTGCTGCGCTCTGCCGGCATGGGGATCGGCTGGCAATGACCACCGATTCCTATGTCGTCGATCCCCTGTTCTTCCCCGGTGGCGATATCGGCAAGCTGGCCGTGACCGGTACGGTCAATGATCTTGCGGTGGGTGGCGCCACACCGCGCTATCTCAGTTGCGGGATGATCATCGAGGAGGGGTTCTCCGTGGATGAGTTGATGCGCGTGGTCGCTTCCATGAAGGCCACAGCGGATGCAGCCGGTGTTCGCATCGTGACCGGGGACACCAAGGTGGTGCACAAGGGGGCGGCGGACAAGCTGTTCATCAATACCGCCGGAATAGGCGTGATTCCCGAAGGGTGCCATATTGTCGCCAGCCGCGCCGAACCGGGGGACGTGGTGATCATCAACGGCCATGTGGGTGATCACGGAGCGGCCATTGTCGATGCCCGTGGTGAGCTGGCTCTGGAAACCACCATCGAGACGGATTGCCAGCCGTTGCAGGGACTCATTGCCGCAATGCTGGAAACCTGCCCCGATATCCACTGCATGCGCGATGCGACAAGGGGCGGAGTTGCCACCGTGCTCAATGAGTTTGCCAGCAGCAGTGGCGTTGCCATTCGTGTCGAACACCAGGCCATTCCGGTGCGGGAGGAGGTGCGTGGCATCTGTGAGATCCTCGGTCTCGACCCGCTCTACCTTGCCAATGAGGGTAAGTTGATTGCCGTTGTGCCTCCCGAACAGGCCGAAGCGTTGCTGGCGGTCATGCAGGCACATCCGGCGGGGCGGGGTAGCGCCATTATCGGCTCCGTGGAGGCTGCGCCACAGGGCCGCGTCATTCTGGTGACCGGATTTGGCGGTGACCGGATTCTCGATATGCTGGTGGGAGAGCAGTTGCCGAGGATCTGCTGATTGAACTGGTGGTAACCCTAGGAGCCTGTCCGAGAATAGGAAGCCTACTGCGGAAAAGCCATTTTGGCCCTTTTTCCCCCTGGTTTTCGTCAAATATAGCCAATATTCTCCTCAAATCAGTGAAAAAAATGGCCTAATATGGCTTTCCCTCGCTACG
>CAYTPO010000150.1:0-7018 GCA_964439815.1 uncultured Thiotrichales bacterium | reverse complement strand
TGGCGTTGCGGCACAGGGGCGCGAGCGCGAAATCACCATTCTGGGAACCACGGCTGACTTTCTGCCCATCAGGAATCTGGCCATGGCCCGTGGCCACTTTCTCCCCGCCGTGAAACCTGATGTCGATCTGGCCGTCTGCGTGCTGGGCAAAAAGATGGCTCGGGAACTGTTCGGACATCACACTGCGGTTGGCGAATGGGTGCGGATAGCCCAGCGCCGCTTTCGCGTTATCGGCATCCTCTCGGACCAGGGGCAGACGCTGGCAGCCGACATCACCGACGTTGCGCTGATCCCGGTCGCCTCGGCACAGTCGCTGTTCAACCGCGACGGGCTGTTTCGCATTCTGGTTCAGGCGACCAGCCGCGACAGCCTGGACAAGGCCGAGGCCGACACGTTGCGCATCATCAGCCAGCGGCACGATGGCGAGGAGGATATTACCGTGATCGTCCAGGATGCACTGCTGGCAACCTTCGACCGGATCTTCAGGGTGCTGAACTATGCGGTGGCAGGCATCGGCGGCATCAGCCTGATGGTGGCCGGGATACTGATCATGAACGTGATGCTGGTGTCGGTATCACAGCGCACGGCGGAGATTGGCCTGCTGACAGCCATCGGCGCCTCCAAAACCGAGATCCTGCGCCTGTTCCTGACCGAAGCCGCATTGCTGTCGCTGATCGGAGCGGTTGCGGGCCTGATAGCGGGTGCCCTGCTCACGCAGCTGGCGCTCAGATTCTATCCCGACTTTCCGCTGTTCATTCCCGGCTGGGCCATTGCCGCAGCCGTCATTGTCGCCGTGGTCACCGGCGTACTGTTCGGTGTCCACCCAGCGCGCAAGGCCGCCGCGCTGGATCCGGTCATCGCACTCACCGGCCGGCGGAGCTGATCATGCGCTTTCCCGATTTCAGCCGTCTGACGGTGCGCTCCATCACCTTCAACGGCAAACGCAGCTTTCTGACCACGCTCGCCATTGCCATCGGCATTGCGGCCGTGGTGTTGCTGACCTCGCTGGGACAAGGCATCAAGCAGTACATGATGGCGGAGTTCACCCAGTTTGGTACCAATCTGCTGGCCATCAATCCGGGCAAGACCACCACTTTTGGGGTCTCCGGTGCGGTGATCAATACCGTGCGCCCACTGACGCTCGACGATGCCACCCGCATTGCCGAACTGCCGGGGGTCATTGCCGTTTCCCCGGTGGTGCAGGGCAACGCCAAGGTGGAGCATGGCCATACCTCCCGCCGCACCACGGTCATGGGTGTCAACGGTCAGGTGGGCAACGTCTGGCAGATCAATATCGCCATCGGTCGCCAGCTCCCCGATGACAGTGCCGCTTCGCCACGCAGCTATGCGGTACTGGGCTACAAGTTGCGCAAGGAGCTGTTTGGCAACAAGAACCCGCTGGGCAAGAAGATCCGCATTGCCGGGGAGAGCTATCGCGTGATCGGCAGCCTTGAATCCAAGGGGCAGATTCTGGGTTTCGATCTGGATGACACGGTCTATCTGCCGGCAGCCCGTGTGCTGGGCATGTTCGACCGCGACAGCCTGATGGAAATCGATGTGCTCTACAAACCAGGCCTCGACAGCAAGATGATTGCCAGCCGGATCAAGTCCTTTCTGCTCCAGCGCCACGGCAGGGAGGACTTCACCATCACCACGCAGGATGAAATGCTCAAGGTGCTCAATGGCATTCTCGATATCCTGACGCTGGCAGTGGCCGCCATCGGCAGTATCTCGCTGCTGGTGGGCGCCATTGGTATCTTCACCATCATGACAATTGCGGTGAACGAGCGCATCCCGGAAATTGGCCTGCTGCGGGCGCTCGGCGCCACACACGCCCAGGTGCGTAACCTGTTCATTGGCGAGTCAGTCATACTGGCGTTGCTCGGTGGTACCCTGGGGCTGGTCATCGGGTTGGGCGGCGCCCTGCTGATTTCGCTGGCATCGCCCGTACCCGCACAGATTTCCTGGTTCTATACGCTGTCGGCAGAGCTGCTGGCAGCCGTTATCGGCATCCTCTCCGGGGTTCTGCCCTCGATTCACGCCGCGACCATGAATCCGGTGGACGCGCTGCGCAGCGAATGACACCGCTGTCTCTCTGCAGGGTTTTCTCATGTATCATGAAGCAATTACGGACATTCCCAAGGAGTCACCATGTCTGCCCGCAGAATCTATCCCTTGCTACTGCTGCTCATCGTTACCACGCTGTTGTCGAGCTGCGCCGAAGTGCGCAAACTCACCTACCCCGGGGACATCACCTACATCGACCGCTCCAAGGTCACGGGTGCCATGCGGCAGATGAGTGACAGCGTGACCCGACTGGAATCGATCATCAGCGCTGCCCCACAATCGGGCAATGTGGACCAGCAGGCCGTGGTCCGGGAGCTGACCACGCTCGAAAAGCTGGCAAGCTCACTGCAGGTCAAGAAGGGTTACAGCAATCAGAAAGTCATCGACGAACATATCGACAACTTTCTCGAGAATGTCTCTGTCGCCAGGGAGGCCGCCGAACACTCGCCACCCAACTACTATCTGGCGGGACGCATCGCCGGTAGCTGCGCGGCCTGCCACAGAATCCGCTGAGCGGTAATGGTCAGGCCAGCCCCTGTGCCGCCTGTATCACTAGCCAGTAACGCATGACCTTGCCTGCAAGAATAGCCGCTGTTGAGAGAAGCAGCGGCAGCCGCAACCAGCCGGCCGCGAGACAGAAACCATCCCCCACAACCGGCAACCAGCTGAACAGCAGCAGTGGAATGCCCCAGCGCTGCAGCAGTTGCAGCGTGCGTGGTGAAAGCCGGGATTGCAGCTGCTCCAGACTGCGGAAATGGCTGAACCAGTACCCCAGCCCCCAGGTTGTCAGCGCACCCAGCGTATTCCCCACAGAGGCAATGAACAGCAGTCTCAGGGCATCATGCTGATCATTGACCACCAGCCAGCCCAGCAGCGCTTCGGAACCACCCGGCGCAATCGTCGAGGCAATGAAGGCACTGAGAAAAAGCGCCACCTCCGTCGAGTCTGTCGATATCATTTGATTTCCCGATTCCGAACCAGAAGGATACTATCCCCCTCCCTTTTCATAACCATGGATTCATCACCATTGAAACAGCATCATGCCAACGCCCTGAAGCCGAGACTTGGCCAACATGCCTGGTGCAAGCGCTCGATTCCACGGCAGATCGGAAAAAACGCACTTGGCCGCTGCCTGAGTCCCGCGGCGATTATTCGCACGGCCATTCTGATTCTGCTGCCCCTCCTGTCCACTGGATGTGACCTGTTCAAGGCCAGAGCACCGGGCATCGGCAAGCCTGTTGCCTGGTCCGAGTTGCCCGGTTGGGAAAAAGACCGGCTGGTTGATGCCTGGCCGGTTCTGCTGGCGCAATGTCCCAGGGTCAGCCGCAAGGACCAGGGCTGGCAAGCCATCTGCACGGCTGCTGCCGATATCCCCGCCGACGATGAAAACGCCATTCGCCATTTTCTGCAAACCCGGTTTGTACCCCATGAAATACTCGGCCGCAAAGGCACCCGGGAAGGCTTGATCACCGGATACTACCAGCCAATCCTGCTGGGCAGTCGCAAACCATCGGCAAAGTATCGCTACCCGCTTTATGCCCGCCCGGACGAATTGCTGAAAATCGAACTTGGTGAGCTGTTCCCCGAACTCAAGGGAAAGCGGGTTCGCGGGCGGCTGGTCGGCAGCAAGGTGATCCCCTTTTACGCCCGCAGCGAGATCGAGCAGGAACCCTCCCCGCTCAAGGGGCAGGAGCTACTGTGGATCGACGACCCCTACGGCGCCTTCTTCCTGCAAATCCAGGGATCGGGCAAGGTCAGGCTGGACGATGGCTCACTGGTGGGCGTGAACTACGCCGATCAGAACGGACATCCCTATGTCTCCATCGGCAAGAAGCTGGTGGAAATGGGAGCAATGCCGCTGGAGGATGTCTCGCTGTTCAGTATTCGCAGCTGGCTTGAACGGCATCCCGAGCAGGCAGACAATCTGCTGAACAGCAATCCCAGCTATGTCTTCTTTACCTTGCGCAAGAACGCTGACGAGAACCCGAGAGGCTCGCTCAATGTGCCACTGACCGACCTGCGCAGCGTTGCCGTGGATCGCAAGGTCATTCCATTGGGCTCACTGCTCTGGCTCGATACCACACTGCCCCGGGGTCAGGCCCTGCAACGCCTGATGTTTGCCCAGGACACCGGCGGCGCAATCAATGGCCCGGTCAGGGCCGATGTGTTCTTTGGTACCGGCAAGCAGGCCGAACAGTGGGCAGGGTCGATGAAACAGGCCGGCAGGGTTTATATCCTGAAGCCGGGAACAGGCCAGGATAGCGACTGAGCGGGAGAAAATCCCGGCAAACTGACAATCATCAAGCAACCCGAGGATAACAGTTGCCATCCCAAAGCCACTTTGGTTAGTCTGAAACAATCTGGAATTTACAGGCAGCCGCAATGACTTTGCTGAGAAACCTGATTGTTCTATGCATCCTCTGGATGGCCTCCCTGCCAGCCATTGCGGATTCACTCGTGCTGATACACGGCTATATCAGCAGCGGAGAGACATGGCATCGTAGCGGTGTCAGTCAGGTACTGGCGCGCAACGGCTGGCCCTTCGGTGGGCACTTTGCCGCCAATGGTTTCCACCCCTCTCCCGTCGCCAACGGCAGTACGCAACGATTTTATACCGTCGACCTGCCGTATGAGCGGCCCATTGATATCCAGGCCGCCATCCTTGGCAAATATATCTCGCAGATCGCCCAGATGCATCCGGGCGAAAAGATCATCCTGGCCGGTCATTCAGCCGGTGGTGTCGTTGCACGAATGGCGGTGGTTCGCGGGCTTGCACCCAATGTCTCCGCCCTGATCACCATCGCCAGTCCTCATATCGGTACCCCACTCGCTGCCAGAGGGTTGCGGGCCACCAACGATTCCGGCCCTGTCAGCTTCGTCAAGGGCTTCTTTGGTGGCAAGACCTACCACACCGTCAGACGCTCCCGCAGACTGTTGGTGGATCTGCTTCCTCCCTCCCGGCGCAACCTGCTGGGCTGGTTGAACCTGCAACCTCACCCCGACATCCAGTACTTCTCCGTTGTGCGTAGCCGGGGCGATGGCATCGTGCCCGCCTTCAGTGAAGACATGAACCAGATTCCCGTTCTGGCGGGCAGATCCCAGCTGATTCTCAGCTATGCGGGACACAGTCTCAACCCCGAGGACGGGATGATCATTCTCGATATTCTGCAGCGGCTGGAGACATCCACGCCGCTGAATACGGCATTGAACGCAACAAACAACCCTGCAAAGACCCGCTGAACGACGTTACATCTGTGGCAAGTTCGGGTTAATGGACTATATTTTTAAGATAACACTTGCGAACATTCAGGAGGTTTGCCATGGGCGTCGCAATTTCACTACTCAAATATCTGGAAACACAAGATGTGGAATATGAAATCATCAGCCATCCACATTCCGACAACAGCATAGAAACCGCCAAATCCAGCCATATCCCGGGAAGGCAGCTGGCCAAGGGCATTCTGCTGGAAGACACGGACGGAAACTACATCCTGGCTGTCATCCCGGCTACCCACCATATCGACCTGGCACGAATGCACCACTATCTCGGCAAACAGGTCGGTCTGGCGACCGAGGCCGAACTCCCGGAGTTGTTTACCGATTGTGAACCCGGCGCGGTACCTGCTCTGGGCAATGCCTACGGGATTGATGTGATCGTCGACAAACAGCTGGAAAACGAACCCGACATCTTTCTGGAAGGCGGGTTCCACGATGAACTGATCCATCTTTCAGGACTGGATTTCTCCGACCTGTTGATCAATACGCCGGATGGCTCCATCAGCAGGCCAATGTAGATATCCCGTCTTATTCATGGTGGCGGCTAAAGCCTATGATAAGCAATTGAAAACAGTGACAAACCCTTGACAGTCCCCTTTCACCCAAATGGTGAGAGGCTTCAACCTGTCACGGCCCTGGCTTGTTCTGGCACGCCTGCGCTTCCGCTTCACTCAAGTTGTAGCGATTGCGACAAATTTCGCTCCAGAGCGGCACCCAGACGCACCTGTCCAGCACCAGGATCCGCGATCCACCATGAACAAGACGGGGATATTCAACCGGCTCTCAACTGACCCACGCTTGTCCGGCATAACTGCCGGATTTTTTTTGCGGGTCATGACGCTGCACAAAGCGCGAGAGATAGCACCTGTAGCGTGCTGTTGGAAAGCATCCCGGGATGCGTACCCCGAACCCGCGATTCAGACGTATCGCAGAAACAAAAAAGGCCTAGCCAGATCGGCTAAGCCTTCGTTTTATATGGTGCCGGCACCAAGAGTCGAACTCGGGACCTACTGATTACAAATCAGTTGCTCTACCAACTGAGCTATGCCGGCGATCTGCTGTCAAAGCAGGTGCGTCACTATAGTGAGTTTCAGATTTTTTTCAAGTGTTGGGATTCATTTTTTTGAGGCTATGCCACCCGCCGCTTTCCGGGAGCTGTTTGACGTCGATTCTGTTCCGGAATTGCCGACACATCCTTCGCTGGCCTGATCTGACCACGAGCCTCTTCAGGGTGGTGCCGATTTACTTTGAAATAGCCGACGATCTCATTGAGGTGGGCCGAAAACCTGTTCAACAGCTCGCTGCTTGAGCCAACATTCTGTACCAGCTTTGCACCTTCAGACACCAGCTGCTCCACTTCATTGACATCGACAATGATGCCATCCACGTTCCTGGCTTCCTGCTCGGACTGCTCTGTCAATTGCGAAATGCAGTCGGTCACCTCATCAAACCCGGACAGAATCTGTGACAGTGTATCTCCGGACGCCTTGGCCAGGCTGGAACCGTCGTTGACCTTTCTGACGCTGTCTTCGATCAACGCCTTGATCTGGCTCGCGGCCTCTGCGCTGCGCTGCGCCAGATTTCTCACCTCGTTGGCGACCACCGCAAAGCCTCGACCATGCTCACCTGAGCGCGCCGCTTCAACCGCGGCATTGAGTGCCAGCAGATTGGTCTG
>CAYTPO010000149.1:0-6078 GCA_964439815.1 uncultured Thiotrichales bacterium | reverse complement strand
CTACTGCGGAAAAGCCATTTTGGCCCTTTTTCCCCCTGGTTTTCGTCAAATATAGCCAATATTCTCCTCAAATCAGTGAAAAAAATGGCCTAATATGGCTTTCCCTCGCTACGACTACTATTCTCGGACAGGCTCCTAGTGATGCTCGACGCGCTTGTGCGCTTCGGCCATCAAAACAAAACTCTTCTTGAACGACTCCGCCATCAGCGGATCCTTGATCATCGCCGGATAGTTGCCGCGCCGGAACTGCAATGATCTGGTGGTAAACGCCATGCCCAGCGCAAACAACCCCGGTGGATCATTCAGCCAACTCTCCCATTGCTGCGAATCGGCCCGCAAGTCCCAGTCGGGCGCTTCCATGGACTGGGTCGCCACCTCGGAAACCTGACCATTCCTGATCACCAGGAAAGCGCGCGGAGAATCCTCATCCACCAGACCAAAGGCAACCACCGAATCAAACTGGGCAGCCTGCAGCTGTTCGGCCAGACCATCCTTCTGGTTCCAGGAATCCTTCAATTCATTCAACCACAGCTTGGAAAACATCGTCGCGTGCCACCCGCATTTATCATCATGTAACATTTGAATTTTCATGCAATACTCGTGCCGATTCAAATATAACTTGAATTTCAACGACTTACACAAACAGCCTTGTTTTCCCGTGTTGCGACATTTCACTCGTGGAAACATGCCCGACCTGACACAAACCCGTGAACTGCCTCACAAACTCCGTTGCAGTCTGCCTGCAACACACGCTGCAACAACTGTTGCAACAGTATGCAACATTCCTGCATCATGGAAACCATGACACATATTAACGGGATAGATTCCTTTGCTCACCCTGGATAACATCAAGCCGATACTTGAGCGTATCGTCTCCTTCATTGATGAAGGTGTGATAGTCGCCGATAGACAGGGGCGGGTACTGTACCATAATCCTTCAACCGTCGAGCTGCTGGGCCGACCTGGGGATAACCCTATAGAGAGCCTCGAAGACCTCAATGGCTTCAACCTTCAGACGCAATTTGAATCCCCTCCTGACGACCACCTGACTGCCCACCAGATCAGCCGGTTTCAACGCTTCAGCCACCAATTCACCCATATAGACACCATTCGCGTAATCGAATTCAGTGCCGGACTCGTAACACTGGAGGATGGCAAAACTCGCCTGCGGCTGGTGCTCCTGTCCGATCGCACCGACCAGATCCAGCTGGACTCGATACTGCACAGCCGCGACCACTTTGGCCTGATCACCCGAGACCCGGTCATGCAGGCCATCATCGCCCGTGCCCACCAGGTTTCCAATGCGCGCGCCGCCGTCCTGCTGCAGGGCGAATCCGGCACCGGCAAGACCCTGCTCGCCCGCATGATCCATCAACTGAGCAATCGCTCCCGCGCACCATTTGTCGAGGTCAACTGCAGCGCCATCCCGGAAGGACTGATCGAGTCTGAGTTGTTCGGACACGTCAAGGGGGCCTTCACCGGAGCCACTCAGGACCGCCCCGGGCGCTTCCAGGCGGCCGACGGAGGCACCCTCTTTCTCGACGAAATTGGTGAAATTCCGCTTCATCTGCAGGCCAAACTGTTGCGTGCCGTGCAGGAACAGCGCTTCGAGCGCGTGGGATCCGACAAGACCATGCGGGTCGACGTGCGCCTCATTACCGCCTCCAACAACGATCTGCGGCAAATGACCACCACCCGCACCTTCCGTGCCGACCTCTATTACCGTTTGGCGGTTGTCACGCTGGAACTCCCCCCGCTGCGCAGTCGCCCCGGTGACATACCGCTACTGGCAACCCACTTCATCCAGCGATTCACACAATACGGGTACCCCGAAACCGAGCTGACCAGCCTGGCACGACAGGCGCTGCTCGACTACCCCTGGCCGGGCAACGTCCGCGAGCTGGAAAACGCCATCGAACACGGCATCATATGCGCCGTTGCCGGGAAGATTCGGGCCGAATCGCTGCCCACCCATATCACCACCCTCGACAGCCGGGAAGATATCGCCCCGCCCCCAACAACCGTGCAATCAGAGCGCGAACAGATCATCGAAGCGCTCAGATCAAGCAATGGCGTTCGCAGCACCGCTGCGACGCAACTGGGGATCGATCGCAGCACGCTGTGGCGACGCATGAAGAAATACGATATTCATTAGTCACTACACAGCGGACCGTTACGAAGTCGCTCGGTTTTGGAGCACCGACTGCAACTCGGCGATCCAAGGGGATTCGAAAGTGGTCGTTTACCCCTGCCGACTCGTTGAACTGGTGTTCCTCAGGGATGAGCTGAGTAAATACATTCATTAAATCGCCGACCAGTGACACCTGTCTTGCCAGCACGCCATGTTTCTGTCACGGTGCGTTGCCTGATGATCTCCTGGGAAACGGAAACCGTAATGGACGCAAATTTCGACCTGATTGATAACCGCAAGGCGCTTGATGCGCTATGCCAGCGCCTGGAGAAAAAATCCTGGTTCGCCATTGATACCGAGTTCCTTCGGGAAAAGACCTACCACCCTAAACTCTGCCTGATTCAGGTCGCCAGCGACGACGAAATTGCCTGTATCGATCCGCTGCAGATGCCCGATCTGGGATGCTTCACGGCACTACTGACCAATCCCGACATCACCAAGGTCTTCCATTCCGCCGCCCAGGACATGGAAACCCTGCTGCATGCCATCAACTGCCTCCCAACACCCATTTTCGACACCCAGATTGCAGCAGGACTGCTTGGGCAGGGGGACCAGATTGGCTACGCCGCACTGGTGGAAAAACTACTGGACGTAAAGCTGCCGAAAACACAAACCCGTACCGACTGGTCGCGCCGGCCCCTATCCCGGGATCAGCTTCACTACGCAGCCGATGATGTACGCTACCTGCGCGACATCTATACCCACCAGAAGGCGGCACTCGAAGCAGCTGGTCGCAGCGAATGGGAGCGCGAGGAATCCGCCAGACTGGAAGTTGCCGACAAATACCGGCCACAACCCTCCCTGCTGCTACGTCGGGTCAAGGGGCAGCACGGCCTCTCCCTGCGTGAACGCAGCATCATTCGCGAGCTGGCCATCTGGCGTGAGCAGGTTGCGGAAAAGAAGAACCTGCCACGCAAATGGATCCTCTCCGATGACGCACTGCTCGGCATCGCCCAATCCGGTGCAGATTCAATCAAGGCATTGCAGGCTCTCAGGCCATTGACATCCAGGCTCATTGATCAACACGGAGAGGCATTGGCAGACATCGTCCGTCGCATCCAGTCGCTTGATGATACCGAGATCAGGAAACTGGTTTCACAACAGGCATTGACACCCGCAGAAAACAATCGCGTAAAGAAAATTCAAAAGAAACTGGCCGAAATCGCCGAAGCTCAGGGCATTACCCAGTCCATGATTGCCTCACGCAAGGATATCGAACATCTGATCCAGGTGGATCGCAACATCCCGCTGATGGAAAGCTGGCGCCGTGAAATCGCCGGAAAGGAGATCGAACGGATGCTGGAGCAGTAGCGAGCCTATTGCCGGTGGAGTGTCTTGAGGGCTTCGTAGGCCTCACGCACCCTGACAAACCGCACCGCCGCCCCACCTCTGTCCGGATGATGACGCGCCGCCAGTCGCCGATAGGCCATTTGAATCTCGGCCCAATCGGCACCCGCCTTCAATTCCAGAACCTGCAACGCATCCTCCGCCTGCTCGGCCCCCGCAAAACGCAGCCAGAAGCCATCCAACAGCGCATCCACGCCTTGCGGCGTCATGCCATCCAGGTTGCTCCAGTCCAGATAGTATTGACTCAATGCAGCATCGGTCGCGTCGGCCTGCAGTTGCCCGGAACCACGCGCCACCATCGGGTGCAGGCGGTTCTGCAGTGGCGAAACGGCAAGAAAGATTTTGTCGGTCAGCAAATCCCGCTGCAGCGCATATAGCGCATTCATGACCAGGAAGTGGCCGTTGAACAGCGTCATGGCAGGGTCATCGAGATCATCGATATAGAGGCCCCGCCCTTTCAGGCCACGGATGATCTCGAACTCACTCAAACCCTGCGGCGCTTCCTGCAGCAGCTTGAGTATCGGGGCCGTCAGCGGATTATGGCGCATGGTGGCACAAGCCAGACAACGGTTCTCAACATCCTGTCAGTACCCTGAAAGTAGTGGTGGCTCAGCTCCCGAATGGCTTTGCAGCCCAGTCCGAGGGTGCGAAATGCTACCGGGTCATCCGGCAATTCCCTGGCTCTGCAGATACTCCTCGTAGCTGCCATTGAAATCCACCAGGCCGTCGGGTTTGAGCTCGATGATCCTTGTCGCCAGCGAGGAGACGAACTCCCGATCATGACTGACGAAGAACAGCGTGCCGGGGTAGTTCTCCAGCGCCAGATTCAGTGATTCGATGGATTCCATATCAAGATGGTTGGTCGGTTCATCCATGACCAGAATATTGGGCTTCTGCTGCATCAGCTTGCCGAACAGCAACCGCCCCTGCTCGCCCCCGGACACCACAGTGACCGACTTCTTGATTTCATCCTGGGAAAACAGCATCCGCCCCAGCGTGCCACGAATCGCCTGCTCGTCATCCTCTTCACGGCGCCACTGCGTCATCCAGTCAATCAGCGACATATCCTCGGCGAAATCGTCGGCATGATCCTGTGCGAAGTAACCGATATTGGCATTTTCCGACCACTTGACCTGGCCGCTGTCCGGTTCCAGTTCTCCCACCAGCGTGCGCAACAACGTGGTCTTGCCGATACCGTTGGGGCCAATGATCGCGATACGCTCTCCCACCTCGACCATCATGTTCAGATCGCTGAACAGTGGCTGCTCGTAGCCCTTGGCGAGATCTTCCACCTCCACCGCCAGTCGATAGAGTTTCTTGTCCTGTTCGAAACGGATATAGGGATTGACCCGGCTCGATGGCTTGACCTCTTCGAGCTGGATCTTCTCGATCTGCCTGGCCCGCGAGGTTGCCTGCCGCGCCTTGGAGGCATTGGCGGAAAAGCGGCTGACAAAGCTCTGCAGCTCGGCAATCTGCGCCTTCTTCTTGGCATTGTCGGCCAGCAACCTTTCACGGGCCTGGGTCGCCGCCGTCATGTACTCGTCATAGTTGCCGGGATACATCCGCAGCTCACCGTAGTCCAGGTCGGCCATGTGCGTACAGACACTGTTCAAAAAGTGCCGGTCATGCGAAATGATGATCATTGTGCTCTGACGGTCGTTGAGCACCCCTTCCAGCCAGCGGATGGTATTGATATCGAGATTGTTGGTCGGCTCGTCGAGCAGCATGATGTCGGGGTCGGCAAACAACGCCTGCGCCAGCAGCACACGCAGCTTCCAGCCCGGCGCCACTTCACTCATCAGGCCACTGTGCTGCTCCAGCGGGATATCCAGCCCCAGCAGCAGCTCACCGGCACGGGATTCGGCGGTATAACCATCCAGCTCGGCAAACTCGACTTCCAGATCAGCCACCTTCATGCCGTCCTCTTCGCTCATCTCCGGCAACGAATAGATGCGGTCGCGCTCCTGCTTGACCTCCCACAGCGCCTCGTGGCCCATGATCACGGTATCGAGCACGGTGTGCTCTTCAAATGCAAACTGATCCTGCCGCAGCTTGCCCACCCGCTCGTTTTCATCCACGGCGACGGTGCCGGAAGTAGCCTCCAGATCGCCACCCAGAATTTTCATGAACGTGGACTTGCCACTGCCGTTAGCGCCGATCAGGCCGTAGCGATTGCCATTGCCGAACTTGACGGAGATGTTTTCAAACAGGGGCTTGGCCCCGAATTGCATGGTGATATTGGCTGTAGAGATCAAGACTTGAAGTACCCGGAAAAACGCATTGAAACAGCGCGCCGCTAATGCAACGCGCGAAAAAGGCGCGCATTGTCGCATAGTAACTACTCAGCGAGTAGCCAAAATCGAATATAACTACTCAGATTGCCACTGAAATGTATCAGATCGATGGCGGGAAATGTAACCCCCGCCTTATTCATGGTGGATTGCGGATCCTGGCGCTGGACTGGTGCGTCTGGGCGCCGCTCTGGAGCGAAATTTGTAGCAATCGCTACAACTTGAGTGAAGAGCAAGGGCAGGCGCGCC
>CAYTPO010000148.1:0-9646 GCA_964439815.1 uncultured Thiotrichales bacterium | reverse complement strand
CCGAGAGTAGTAGTCGTAGCGAGGGAAAGCCATTTCAGGCCATTTTTTTCACTGCTTTGAGGAGAATATTGGCTATATTTGACGAAAATCAGGGGGAAAAAGGGCCAAAATGGCTTTCCCGCAGCAGGCTCCCTATTCTCGGACAGCCTCCTAGGCTGCGGTATTTACATTGTCGACCACCAGCATGAGACGTTTCGCCTCGGCGGCGGCTATGCCTTCCTGGATTGCGCGAAAGGCCGATGCACCGGTGCGTAGTGATTCCCGTGCCTTGCGCTGTCCATATTCAGCGGCATATTCGCTAAGGCCCTGCTTTTCCGCCTGTCTGCGAACCATTTTCTCGATTACTGCCTGACGGCTCATTACCAATTGCATCGCACTTTACCCTCCATAAAACCATCCCTTGGGCGATCTGCTCTCCAACTGCATTACAGAACCCGGGTATGTATTCAGTCTGCATTAACGGACTCCTGAAATATGTGAATGGCTTGGCGTTTCACGGCGCATCCCGACTAGCGGCTTCTTTACACGACCAAACAAAGCGGAAATAGCTACCTTGTCACACTTTTCAGGCAGTTGCGGCAAGCAACCTCAACCGTTTACCGCAATCGGGCCGCCTTGCCTTTCATCCATATAGTGTTATTTTATACACTATATGGATGACCACCACAAAGACAACCTGCCCATCATTGAATATGCCGAACTGCATTGCCTGAGCAATTTCACCTTTCTGCGAGGGGCCTCCCACCCGGAAGAGCTGGTGGAGCGGGCTGCGGAACTAGGCTACAAGGCACTGGCGCTGACCGACGAATGCTCGCTATCCGGTGTGGTTAGAGCACACACTGCAGCCCGGGCAGAGGGAATCAAGCTGATTATCGGCGCCGAATTTCATTTGCAGGACGAGCTGCATGTCGTACTGCTGGCCCGCAACCGTGAGGGGTATGCCCAGCTTGCCAGCCTCATCACCACTGCGCGGCGGCGCGCAGCCAAGGGGCATTACGAGCTGCACAGCACTGATCTGGATCACTCCCTTGCAGACTGCCTGCTGCTGGTCATTACGACAGGCAACGAGGCGGAAACAGCCCAACTCATCACGTTGCAACAACACTTTAATGGCCGCCTGTGGCTGGTTGTCGAGCACCATTATCTGGCGGGAGAGATGGCGCATATCGAAAAGATTCGCCAACTGGGCAAGACGGCCGGCATCCCGCTGGTCGCCTGTGGCAACGTCCATATGCACCGGCGTGGGCGGCGTGCATTACAGGATGTGCTGACCAGCATCCGTCTGAATATCCCGCTCAGGCAGGCAGGTTATGCGCTATTCCCCAACGGGGAGCGGCATCTGCGGTCGCTACCAGCCTTGCAGTCACTGTATGAACCAAATTGGCTGGAAGAAACCATCCGGATTGCCGATCTGTGCCATTTCAGTCTGGACGAGCTGCGCTACGAATACCCTGCCGAGCTGGTACCCGCCAATGAAACAGCCGACAGCTACCTGCACAAACTCACCCGAAAGGGGTTACGGCAACGCTGGCCGCGGGGTGCGCCTCTCAAGGTTCGGCAGCAGGTCGAACATGAACTCCAGCTGATTGCCGAACTGCGCTATGCCCACTATTTTCTGACCGTTCACGATATTGTCGAGTTCGCTCGCCGTCAGGACATCCTCTGCCAGGGGCGCGGTTCGGCCGCCAACTCGGCCGTCTGCTACTGCCTGGGCATTACCGCCGTCGATCCGGCTCGGGTCAATATGCTGTTCGAGCGATTCATCTCCAAAGAGCGCAACGAACCACCCGATATCGATGTGGATTTCGAGAACAGCCGCCGCGAGGAGGTCATGCAATATATCTACCGCAAATATGGCCGCCACCGCGCCGCACTGACTGCCACGCTGATCACCTACCGGCGCAAGAGTGCGCTGCGGGATATTGGCAAGGCACTGGGGCTGTCGCTCGACCAGATCGACCGGCTCATCGGTACGCTGGCCTGGTGGGACAAGGGGATACCGGAGGAACGCCTGCGGGAGGCGGGGTTTTCTCCCGATAACGCCGTGATCCGGCAATTGCTGGTACTGACACAGGAGTTGCTCGGCTTTCCCCGCCATCTCTCCCAGCATGTCGGAGGCTTTCTGATTGCACAGGACGACCTGTCACGACTGGTCCCGGTGGAAAACGCCAGTATGCAGGATCGCACCGTGATCCAGTGGGACAAGAACGACCTAGATGCACTGGGTCTGCTGAAGATCGACTGCCTGGCGCTGGGTATGCTCTCCGCCATCCATCGCAGCTTCGACCTGCTGCGCCAGCACTGCAATCTCGATTACCAGCTGGCCGACATTCCGGCCGAGGACCCCGCCGTCTACCGCATGATGCAGCGCGCCGATACCATTGGTGTCTTCCAGATCGAGTCGCGTGCCCAGATGAACATGCTGCCACGCCTGAAGCCCGCCAATTACTATGATCTGGTAGTACAGATCGCCATCGTCCGCCCCGGCCCGATCCAGGGCGACATGGTGCATCCCTACCTACGTCGCCGCCGAGGTGAAGAGGTGGTGGAGTACCCCAGCCCCGAGGTCGAACAGGTATTGCAGCGCACGCTCGGTATTCCGATCTTTCAGGAGCAGGTTATCGAGCTGGCCATGGTCGCGGCCGGCTTTTCCGGCGGCGAGGCGGATCAGCTGCGACGCGCCATCGGCTCCTGGCGCAGCGTCTCACAACTGGAACTGTTCCGCCACAAACTGCTGCAAGGCATGGTGGCACGGGGCTACAGCCAGACATTCGCCGAACAGATCTTCAACCAGATCAGGGGGTTTGGTGAATATGGCTTCCCGGAATCCCACTCTGCCAGCTTTGCGCTGCTGGCCTATGTCTCGGCCTGGCTGAAGCACTATCATCCCGCTGTATTTACCTGTGCCCTGCTCAACAGTCTGCCCATGGGGTTCTACAGCGCATCACAGCTGATCCAGGATGTGCGGCGGCATCACGTTGAAGTACGGCCGGTCGATATCAATCACAGCCATTGGGAATCGACGCTGGAGCCTGGCAGAAATGGCAGGCTGGCGCTGCGTCTGGGTATGCACCGGGTCAAACATCTCAGCCGACAGGGTGCGGAAAAACTGCTGGAGGCACGCCGGCAGCAACCCTTCAGCGATCTGCAGGCGCTGTACCAACGTTGTCAGCCCGAGCAGCGCGACCTCGATGCACTGGCCGCCGCCGATGCGCTGCGCAGCCTGGCCGGACATCGCCACCAAGCCCGCTGGGAAACCCTGGGCTGCGAAACCCTGCCCGGCCTGTTCAGCGAAACCGGCATTACGGAGATGGCCCCCGAACTGCCCTTCCCCGCCGAGGGGGAAGAGATCGTCGCCGACTATGGCAGTACCGGCCTCAGCCTGCGCCGCCACCCGCTGGCCCTGCTGCGGCCGCGCTTCGACCGGCAACACTGGCTCAGCATCCGCGCCGTAGCCAACAAGCGCAGCGGCAGCCGCATACGGCTGGCCGGACTGGTCAGCAATCGGCAGCATCCCGGCAGCGCCAAGGGCACCATCTTCCTGACACTGGAAGATGAAACCGGCAACATCAATATCATTGTCTGGTCACGCACCAGCCAGAAATACCGCCGCGAAGTGCTGCAGGGACGGCTGCTCATGGTCAGCGGCAAGGTCGAGCGAGAAGGCATTGTCGTCCACGTCATTGCCGACACACTGCGCGACTGTACGCCCTGGCTGGGTGCCCTGGAAACGCAGTCACGAGATTTCCACTGACGCGCAAGCCCGGGCCTGTCGAGCCTAATCCAGCATCAGCGAAACCAGTCCATCGGCCAGTTTCGGCTCGAACCAGGTGGATTTGGGGGGCATGACTTCATTGGCATCGGCCACGGACATGAGATCTTCCATGCGGGTGGCGAACAGGGAGAAGGCAATGGCCATTTCGCCACTGTCAACACGCTTTTCCAGCCCTTCCAGTCCACGGATGCCCCCCACGAAGTCGATGCGGTCATCACGACGGGGGTCGGAGATACCAAGGATGGGATCGATCAGGTTGTTGGCCAGCAGGCTGACATCGAGCCTGGCAACCGGATCATCCCCGGGAATCAGCTCGGGGTTGATATTCAACTGATACCACTTGCCTTGCAGATACATGCCAAACTCACCCGGTTTGGTGGGACGAAAGGGTTCTGCCGATTCGCTCACAGTGAAATTCTCCCTGACCTTTTCCAGTAGCGTTTCCGGCGTAAGGCCATTGAGATCACGAATGACGCGGTTGTAGTCGAAGATCTTCATCTCATGATGCGGGAAGATCACCGACAGAAAATACTGGTGTGCTCCCGGCTTCTCCGCACCACCACGATTGGCCGATACACGCGACCCTGCCGCAGAACGGTGATGCCCATCGGCGATATAGATGGCGTGCATGGCATCAAAGGCTGCGGTCAGGGCTGCAATGGTGTCATCGGCATCGATAACCCATAGTTCATGGCGAATACCATCATCGGCGGTAACATCGATGGCCGGCTCACCCTGGGTGACTACGGCCAGAATGCGATCCACCTCGGGAGCATCGGGGTAGGCCAGCAGCACTGGCCCGGTCTCTGCATTAACCGCCTCGATCTGGTTGACGCGGTCATCCTCCTTCACCGGCCGAGTGAATTCATGCTTGCGAATACGGTTGGTGTCGTAATCGGCTACCGATGCACCGGCCACGAGCCCGGTCTGGGAGTGATCCCCCATGGTCAGGCGGTAAGCGTAGTAACAGGGTTTGTCATCCTGCACCAGCACGCCTTCGGCAATCATCTTCTGCAGATTCTCAGCAGCCTTGGCATAAACGGCTGGGTCGTAGGGATCGATTCCCTCCGCCAGATCGATTTCAGGCTTGGAAACATGCAGAAAACTGTAGGGCTTGCCGGCGGCACGCGCACGCGCCTCATTGCTGTTCAAGACATCATAAGGGGGGGCGACAACATCATCGGCACGACCGGCAGCAGGCCGCAATGCAGGGAAGGGACTGATCAGACTCATGGGAAAACTCCAGTTGTGAAAAATGTCTTGCCGGGCACGCGGCCTGCAATAAATCGCGGCGATTGTAGCATGCCGATCCACCTGATCAGCCGACCCGGAAGTTTCCGGATCAACTTGGCCAAAGAGCGGAAAACAGTTGTTACGCCCGAAATAAACGGGATCTGCATCACAAACTCACTGCAGGAAATCGTGACGACCATCCCCCGGGTAGCGATTACGACTATCTACAATAGACTCACGAGCAATTACACAGCAGGAAGCCATGGTCACATTCAATAGATTACGTGAATACTTGCACAAGTCATCCGCAAAACATCATCACGGAAAATCACCCGACACTACCGCCGAAATAGCGCCTGTACCCATCGAGGCCGAACCGGTTGCCATCTCTGCAGCTGGCGAACGGATTGAACCCGATTTTCCTCCCGTCACACCCACGGGTGACACACAGCAAATGGATAACCAGGTTATTGCCGAACAACTGGAAGGCCTGAGAAAAACGCTGGAAGCCGATGCATTCGAGGAGAGAAAGCCGGACGAAAGCAATATCCTGCCCTTTGGCAATCATCCACCAACCGTTGAGATGGATCGCCCGGAACTCAACTGATCATTTCCTGCGGCCGAAGTCGATCACCTTTTTTTGCGGTGAAAGATTGATCTCATCAAGACAACTCCCCTGCCGGGCCTGCAAAACGAAACTGACTGTATCGGCGACATCCTCCGCAAGCAGGTGACAGCCTGCCTGCGCCGAGGGTCTGAAATCAAGTTCGGCAAAAAAATCGGTCATCACCATCCCCGGATTGATCACCGTTACCCGAACATTCGCCGCCGCACACTCTTCCCGCAAGGCCTGGGCAAAACCACGCAGCGCAAATTTGGTTGCGGAATAGACCGCGCCACGCTGCCCTCCCCGAAGCGCAGCCTCTGATCCGATGATCACGATATCGCCACGCTTCTTTCGCTTGAGCAACGGCAGCCATTCCCGCACCACCATGATCTGGCTGGTCAGATTGACATCGATCATCTCCCTGATCTGCGCTGCCGAAAACTCTTCCAACGCTCCAAACCGCCCAAAACCCGCACTGAGAATGACGCCATCGGGAGCCGGGAGCTGCCTGCGGAGCTGCTTCAACTGCGCCGGCAGTGGGCCAAGCCTGCTGAAATCACAGGCAAAATGGGTAAAGTCAGCGCCGGAATCCAGCGCTGGCTGCGTCCGGGACAAGCCACTGACCATGGCACCGGCATGCAGCAGTTGATGCACAATGGCCAGCCCGATTCCGCTACTGGCACCGGTCACCAGAAAGTGCCTGCCCTGCAGCACGGAGGAATCCCCGCTATCATCCAATCCCATCATTACATTCCCCCTGTCATTGCCTCGATCAATGCATCGAGCCTTGCGATATTCCCGGCAATCAGCCTGCTACCCTGGGCTGGCTCGAAATCCCGGCCGCTATTTGCAGCATTGTCAGCGATGACCTTTAAGCACTGCACGCGATCCCGATGACAGAAACGCAGTGCGGTTGCCACAAACCCTGACGCCTCCATCTCCACGACTTCGTCATGCCGGTAACTGAAATCGGCCTTGTCCAGTGTCAGGATATCGCCGGCCGGGCAGATCGTTTCAGCCACCGGTCCTGGCTGCCAAACCCTGTTCGTTGCCTGATCCCGGATGCTACCGGCCATCACCGCCTGACCAATTTCCAGCCCGGCATGACCGGCAACGCCCACATTGATCCAGACTCCCGGCTCTTCCCTGTTCCCGGCAACACAGGCCTGCAGATACATCGTCGCCACTGCCGCATTGACCTTGCCCAGTCCGGACGTAATCAGCGATAGGACATCCCGTTGATAAACAGAGAAGCCGTACGCCTTGTGATCAAGACGCAACCGGTAGTGTGAGATCAGCGGGCTGGCCTCAGCCGGCATGGCAACAACCAGATTAATCATCGAGAGCTCCCAGCATGGCCGTATATTGTTGCCAGATGGCGTCATACTGCTGTGCTCGCTCTTCCGCCTGCCGCTTGCGCGCCCCCTGCGCCATGATCCGGCTCTTTTCGATCACCATTCGCAGTGTCGCCTTGCGATCTGCGCTACCCAGACGCTCATCCAGCAGCATCTTTTCCAGTGCGATGATGCGAAAACGATCCATCCCCCAGTAATGCCGTGACAACTGGTCCGCATGGCCCCCATATTTATTGATCTGCGGAGACTCGACAAAGGCCACCGGTTCATGCGCGCAGATCCGTAACCACAGATCATAATCCTCACAGGCCGGCAGCGACTCATCGAAGCCGCCATGATCACGGAAAATATCACGATGAATGACCACAGCCGAAGGCGAAATCACGCACAGCGGCAGACAGCGCTGGTAGATGAATCCCCCGGTCTTGGCATGTTTGCGCATGGCATTGACGCGCCGGCCATTTCTGATCCAGATCTCCTCTGCATGGCATATCCGGCATTGTGGTGACGATTGCAGCGTGGCCTGTTGTGCCTGCAGCTTTCCCGGCAACCACTCATCATCGGAATCAAGAAACGCCAGCCATGTTCCATTCGCCCGGGCAATCCCGAGGTTTCTGGCGGCACTGACACCCTGATTGTCCTGCCGGAAATAGCGGCAATCGGGAAAACGGGATGCCACCATCTCTGCAGTACCATCATCCGAGCCATCATCGACAATAATGATCTCCTGTGGCGGCAGAGTCTGTTGCCGTACGGATTCGACAGCCCGCGCCAGCACCTCCCGGCGGTTGTAGCTTGGGATAATGACTGATACTGAAAAATCCATGCGTTGCCCGTGACCGCTCACCCTCTTCCGGGCGACATTGTAGCAGCTGGTCGGATCAGGCCGCCGAAAGCATGGGATTTATTTCCCAAACAGTGCATAATCAGCGAACAACCCCTTTTACTACCCTCCTACTGCATGAACGATGTCCTGCAACAAACGGTCACCAAGATGCTGCGTCCGCTGGTACGGCTGCTACTGCGCCACGGGATTGCCTGGGGAACATTGACCGACTGGCTCAAGCGGCTCTATATCGAAACTGCCGCCGCCGAATTCACACTGGAGGGGCGCAAGCAATCGGTTTCCAGAATTGCCGTACTCACCGGCATCAACCGCAAGGAGGTCAAGCGGGTCATGGACAATCCGGTGGCCACCAGAAATCACCAGACCAGGCACAATCGCGCCGCCAGAGTCATCCATGGCTGGCTCAACGACCCGGATTTCACTACCGCTTCGGGAGAGCCCGCACCACTGCGGCTCGGCACGGGGAACGCAGATTTTGCTGCGCTGGTAAAACGCTACAGCGGCGATATCCCCTCCCGCGCCCTGCTGGATGAACTGCTCAGGGCCGGTATCGTGGCCCAGCAGCAAGATGGCAACCTGCAGTTGCTCGAACACGCCTATATTCCCTGCCAGAGCGATACCGACATGCTCTATCTGGCAGGCGACAGCGTCAGGGATCTGCTGGAAACCATCGACTACAATCTCGACAATGCCGGCAGCAGCTCCCGGCTGCAGCTCAGCGTTGTCTATGACAATCTTCCCCATGAGGCGGTAGAGCGGTTTCGCGGCTTGAGCCGGGAGCGGGCCACTGCGCTGTTGCAGGAAATGGATCAGTTTCTCAGCAGGCAGGATCGCGACAGCAATCCGCAGAGTACGGGGAGCGGGCGCTACCGGGCAGGACTTGGTATCTATTATTTCGAGGAGGCAGAAGACGATGCCAGCAAGACATGATGCAATAACCCGGATGCTGGCAGCCTTGCTGCTCGGCACACTGATGTTCGGCTGCAACGATGGGGGTATCGTGGGAACCGGCAGTGGCACCGAATCGGATGCGAACAAGCAAGTTGCGGGCGCAAGTCCGTTACCGGCAGGTGACATGGCGGCAGCTACCTTGGCAGCGCTGTCTCTCGGTCAGCAGCAAACATTGTGCAAGCTGATCAGCGACACCATTCCGGCCAGACTGCTCGGCGACACTGTCACGCAGACCCTGCAACAGGGCGCCGCAGGAACGACCACCTTCACCTGTGTCTGGCAGCCGGCCTCAGTAGCGACCGGCAGTAACCCTGCCGTGGTGGAAGTCAGCTTTCACGGCGATGCCGAGTATTGGTCAGCCGTGCAGAACAATATCGCGGGAATTCATGTCGAACAGGACAAATCCCGCCCCGAACTCGGCTACAGGATCGAAGATCCGATGCACCCCTGCCTGCACGGCGCGATCAAGCCGCCGGAGAACGGCTGGGTTATTGCGGCAACGCTGGATGAAGGTGACCGGTGCAGCAGCGGTATCGGCATGAACCCGCAAGATGTGCTGACAAGCCTGAATCAGCTCGCGAAGGAGGCTGCGGACGCGCTACGCAAGGTACCTTAGGAACCTGTCGGATTTAACCGTTTGAAGCGAAAATCACTGGGGGTCAATTAAGTCAGTTTATCGTGTGAGGAGAATAGCCGAGCTAATCGCCATCCAGAGATTTGCACCCCAAGAGCACTTCCTGCGGGCGCAGCCAAACAGCGTTAAGTCCGACAGGCTCCTAGGAGCCTGTCCGAGAATAGGTTGATAAAAAACCAAACCACCTTCCGTATTAATAACGACAATCATTCAGAAGCACAGATGATTATCATTACTACTTATG
>CAYTPO010000147.1:0-2518 GCA_964439815.1 uncultured Thiotrichales bacterium | reverse complement strand
TGCCAGCTGATGCTTCCGCTGCCGGTGTCAACACTAGCGCGGCTCAGAGTACTTACATCAGTAGCGTTACTTACACTCGGACTAGTACCAATGTGGCCAGGGTGGTTTATGCTGTTCATAATTTAGGGCCTGCTACCGGTAATATCTCTTTTGAAGGTACGGGAAGTGCTAACGGAGTATCTTGGACTTGTAATAATGCAGGTACTACAGTTGAAGAGAAGTACCTCCCTGCAAACTGTCGCTAATTCGGCGTCATCTGTAAAAGCCACCAGTGGCTTTGGCTGCTGGTGGTTTTGTTGTGTTAGGAGCCTGGAGATCCATTCATGACGAGACCTTCACTAACAGCTTGGTTCATGTTGTGGGCCGCAATGGCAGCGGTGTTGGCCATTTATTGGCCGGGGCTCGATGGAGGGTTCTTGTTTGATGATTATTCCAATATCGTTTCCAATGAAAAGCTGAAAATAAATAAGATCGATTTTCAGTCTCTGGTGGCTGCCAGCCAATCTGGAGACGCTGGACCGCTTGGTAGGCCGGTAAGCTTGGCTTCCTTTGCGATCAATCACGCCCTTTTTGGTATGGATTCCCGTTCGTTCAAGCTTGTAAACCTGTTCATTCACTGCCTGACGGGAGTATTTCTTTTCCTGATGACGTCCGCTTTGTTTGATTGTCTCGTGTGGAGAAGAGGCAAACAAGAGGGCCTGCGTCCCCGAATCATCGCGGCGGTGACCACTGTGCTTTGGCTCGTTCATCCCTTGCATCTGAGTACGGTCCTCTATGTTGTTCAGCGCATGGCGGAGCTCTCCGCCCTTTTTACCGTTGTGGGTTTGTGGCTTTATCTCAGGGGACGTTTGAGACAGCTACAGGGAAAATCCGCAGTTGTTCATTTTCTCGGAGTGTTCGGTTTTTGTCTTCCCTTGGCCATTTTCAGCAAAGAGAACGGTGCTCTCCTTCCTCTATACCTTTTTGTCTTGGAATGGACCGTGCTTCGTTTCCGACTTCCTGATAAGGTCGCATCCATTCGTTTTCGGCGTCTTGCCTACTTGGTGATGATGGTAAGTGTGGTCTCCGTTGTTGGATATCTGTTAGTGTATCCCGACGTGGTGCTGAGAGGATATGAAAACCGGGAATTCACACTTTCCCAGAGGCTGCTGACCGAATCCAGGGTGCTCTGGTTCTATATCAGCCTCCTGGTTGTGCCTGCGACCAGTCGGATGGGATTGTTTCATGACGACGTATCGGTATCCCACGGGTTTTTCGAGCCGGTATCGACTGCCGTGGCGCTACTTGGACTGCTGTTGCTAGTCGGATTGGCGTTGCGAATACGGAAACGTCAACCGGTTATAGCGTTTGGAATTTTCTTCTTCTTGGTGGGCCATGTTCTGGAATCCAGCGTCTTTCCCCTGGAGTTGGCATTTGAGCATCGTAATTATCTTCCTTCATACGGGCTCATACTGTCTCTCTCGTGGCTTCTTCTCGTACCGGCTGCATCTTTTTTCTCCACTCCAAGGTTGTCGTTGATGATCGTTTCTGGGCTTGCCCTAGTTTTCTCCCTGAGCACCTTTTCCCGGGCTGTTTCATGGGGTGATCCGGTTACTTTTGCATTTACCGAAGCGGCGCACCATCCCGAGTCGGCGAGAGCACAATATGAGTTGGGAAGGACCTATGCGGATATACTGAACGGGAACCCATCCATGCTGCATCTTTACCCGCTTGCGGTGATGCAACTGGAAAGGTCTTCCAAGCTATCTGATTCACTGAATGACGGATTTTTCCGGCTTCTGCCTCTCAGTAACCGTTTTGCCGGAAAGATTCCAGAAACTTGGGTGGATGCTCTGGTGGGGCGGTTGTCGCATGGCGTGTATTCTGCCAACAATGTGAATCTAATAAATTGGCTGGTAAACTGTTCTAATGAAAATAGTCATTGTCAGATTCCTACAAAGTTGATCGAAAGATTGCTGAAAGCTTCTCTCAATAATCCTAATCTTAGTGGTCGAGCGAGATCAGAGTTGTTGGTCGTTGCCAGCAAATTCTATCTGGTAAAGATGAAGGATCAATTCGCGGCATTGAGGTATATAAAAGATGCGGTGGATAATGCCCCAGATGTTCCGCGTTTTCGCATCTATCTTGCGCAATTATTGCGGGTAATGGGAAAGGGAGAAGATGCCCTCTATGAGTTGGAGCGGGCGGAACAGCTAGATGTATTTGGTGCCCACAGGGACGATATTTCTCAAGTGCGCTCTACCTTGCAATAAACAGTCTGAATTCACAGAATAACCGCAACGCCTGAATCTGAATGGGAGCCAGTTGCCGCCTAGAATGGGTGGCTCTGACCCCGAACCCAGACAGGCATGCGCATGAGGCACTACAGGCAACTGACTCAAGGGCACCTCTAAAAATCCGCTGATCCAGTAGAATCTTACTCATCCCATGTGAACCATTCTGTGAGCGCCATGCAACCGAGCTTCTTCGACCCAGAAAACCGCCTTGCCGAGTTGGAAAGGCTGGGTGATCCCCTGGT
>CAYTPO010000146.1:0-3339 GCA_964439815.1 uncultured Thiotrichales bacterium | reverse complement strand
CGCCAGCCCCACACGGATGCCGTCGAAATGCTCTTGTTCAGTCTGCTTTTTAAACAGGTTCAGTAAATCTTTCATAATCGGTTAACTCCCCAGATCCTAGTCCTGTTCCAATTCGATATTCAATCCAAGAGATCGTATTTCCTTCATGAGCACATTGAACGACTCCGGCATATTGGCTTCCATGCGATGGTTGCCATCAACGATATTCTTGTACATCTTGTTACGGCCGAGGACATCATCCGATTTCACGGTCAACATTTCGCGTAACGTATAGGCTGCGCCATAGGCTTCCAGCGCCCAGACCTCCATCTCTCCGAACCGCTGGCCACCAAACTGCGCCTTGCCGCCCAAAGGTTGCTGTGTAACGAGACTATAAGGCCCGGTAGAGCGCGCATGCATCTTGTCATCGACCAGATGGTTGAGCTTGAGTACATGCATGTAGCCAACAGTGACTTCGCGATCGAACTGATCACCGGTGCGCCCATCATAGAGGCGGGTCTGCCCGGATTCGGGCAGATCGGCCAGCTTAAGCATCGCCTTGATCTCCGACTCTTTGGCACCATCGAAGACTGGTGTTGCCATCGGAACTCCCGACCGCAGGTTTCCGGCCATCTCCAGAAGTTCATCATCTGTGAGACTGCTGATATCCTGCTGCCTGCCACCGGTGGAATAGATTTCGGAAACGAACTTGCGCACGTTCTCGACTTTCTCCTGCGCATCGAGCATACGGCCAATCTTGATGCCAAGGCCCTTGGCCGCCCATCCCAGATGAACCTCCAGCACCTGCCCCACGTTCATCCGCGAGGGAACACCCAGCGGATTGAGCACGATATCGACCGGTGTACCATCTTCCGAGTAAGGCATATCCTCAACCGGGACGATCTGCGAGATAACACCCTTGTTTCCGTGTCGACCCGCCATCTTGTCACCCGGCTGAACCCGGCGCTTGACGGCAAGATAGACCTTGATCATCTTCAGCACGCCCGGCGCAAGATCATCGCCCGCCTCCAGCTTGGCCTTCGCCTCTTTCAGGCGATCCTGGAAGACGGTCTCCTGGTTATCGATAACGGCACCCAGGTTCTCCAGCTGGTCATTGGCTTCCTCATCCTTCAGGCGAATCTCGAACCAGCGCTTGCGATCGAGTGCAGCCAGATAGGTCTTGGAAATCTTGTCACCCGATTTCAGGCCATCAGGACCACCCTCTGCCTCCTTGCCTGTCAGCAGGGATTCAGTACGAGCATAGATATCATCTTCGTAGATCCGCAGCTCATCTCGCAGGTCGTTACGGATCCGATCCATCTCCGCCTCTTCGATCTGCAGTGCGCGCTTGTCCTTCTGTACGCCATCACGGGTATAGACACGGACATCGAGAACCGTACCGTAAGTCCCGGAAGAGACTCTCAGAGACGTATCCTTGACGTCAGATGCTTTCTCTCCAAAGATCGCCCGCAGCAGTTTTTCTTCCGGTGTCAGCTGAGTCTCACCCTTGGGCGTTACCTTGCCGACGAGAATATCGCCAGGCTTCACCTCGGCACCAATATAGACGATACCGGCATCATCGAGCTTGGCCAGCAGACTCTCGTTGACATTGGGAATATCGGCGGTAACCTCTTCGGCTCCCAGCTTTGTATCCCGTGCAACGCAGGTCAGTTCTTCGATATGAATCGTGGTGAAACGGTCTTCCTGTACCACCCGCTCGGAAACGAGAATGGAATCCTCGAAGTTGTAACCATTCCAGGGCATGAACGCGACCAGCATATTCTGTCCCAGCGCCAACTCCCCCTTGTCCGTGGACGAGCCATCGGCCAGTACATCACCACGAGCGACAACATCCCCCGGATTGACCAGAGGCCGCTGATTGATACAGGTATTCTGGTTGGATCGTGAGTATTTGCGTGTACGGTAGATATCGACACCTACCTCACCGGCAATCGTCTCTTCGTCATTGACGCGAACGACGATCCTTCCGGAGTCCACCGAATCGACACGCCCCCCGCGTTTTGCCACCACAGCAGAACCGGAGTCAACCGCAACCACACGCTCCATGCCGGTACCGACCAGTGGTTTCTCCGCACGCAGACAGGGCACCGCCTGACGTTGCATGTTGGAACCCATCAACGCCCGGTTGGCATCGTCATGCTCCAGAAACGGAATCATCGATGCCGCAACCGATACGATCTGACGCGGCGAGACATCCATGTAGTCCACCTTTTCCGGCGGCGACAATTCGAATTCATTCATATGCCGACAGGACACCAGCTCATCGACCAACTTGCCGTCATCATCGATAGAGGCATTGGCCTGAGCAATGACCAGGTTGGCCTCCTCGATTGCCGACAGATAGGCGATTTCCTCGGTTACCTTGCCGTCCTTCACCTTGCGATAGGGTGTTTCCAGAAAACCGTAATCGTTGGTACGGGCAAATACCGCCAGCGAGTTGATCAGACCGATATTCGGTCCCTCAGGCGTTTCGATGGGACATACACGCCCATAGTGCGTGGGGTGAACATCCCGCACCTCGAATCCGGCACGTTCGCGCGTCAAACCACCCGGACCCAATGCCGAAATGCGTCGTTTGTGCGTGATCTCCGACAGTGGGTTGTTCTGATCCATGAACTGTGACAGCTGGCTGGAGCCGAAGAATTCCTTGACGGCGGCAACCACTGGCTTGGCATTGATCAGCTGCTGCGGCATCAGACCTTCACTCTCGGCAACCGACAAACGCTCCTTGACGGCACGCTCGACACGAACCAGACCAACGCGGAACTGGTTTTCCGCCATTTCTCCAACACTTCGAACGCGGCGATTACCAAGATGATCGATATCATCCACCACGCCCTTGCCGTTACGAATATCGATAAGTACCTTGAGTACTGAAAGAATATCGTCCTTGTCCAGCACACCGGAACCGGTGGATTCCTCGCGCCCGACGCGACGATTGAATTTCATCCGGCCGACATCCGAGAGGTCATAACGATCCGGATTGAAAAACAGGTTCTCAAAAAGGAGTTCGGCAGCTTCCTTGGTTGGCGGCTCACCGGGACGCATCATGCGGTAGATTTCCACCTGAGCTTCCAGCGCTGTTGTAGTCGGGTCGATCATCAGAGTCTGAGAGATGTAGGGCCCCCGATCGACTTCATTGATGAACAGCACGTCAAAACTCTTGATACCCGCTTCCTTGAGCAGCTCCAGCCGCTCTTCGGTCAACTCATCATTGGCCTTGGCAATAACCTCGCCCGTATCTTCATCGATGATATTCTTGGCCAGCACCTTGGTAGCGATGTATTCGGCGGGCACGGGAAAGGACTTGATGCCAGCCTTCTCCAATTCGCGTACGTG
>CAYTPO010000145.1:0-4626 GCA_964439815.1 uncultured Thiotrichales bacterium | reverse complement strand
TTCAGCCAGTTACAACAATCACCAGAAATTTTCCGAAAAGTTTACGCCACAGTTAAAACACTGGCGGACCAACTGCGTTATATCAGGTAACCAGGCAATACGGCATTGATCTGGCAACAAACCAACGACTTTGAAACTGATTAATAACGGAGCTAAATCATGAAAAATACATTCAAGAAAACTGTCCTTTTGACTGCACTGATGGCGGCGGTTGCCCAGCCGGTTTTTGCTGCAGATATTGGGGATAGCGTTGTCGGAGCCGCCCAAAGGGCCAATGAAACTGCCAATACCGTCGCTGACCTCACAGCCGATACTGTTCAGCATGCAAAAGGTGCGATGAGAAATGGACAGATGAGCACCGAAATCAACGGCAATGTAAATATCGAGGTAGAGGCTGGTGACATTACGTCCACCGCTTCGGGTGAAGGCTCCAGAAGCACTATCGACATTGGCACCATTTCTTCCAGCAAACTCAAGGATGTAGACATCAAGGTCAAGGTGGGTGATGTCACCAGCACCGCATCCGGTGAAAAATCTACCAGCATTATCGGCATTGGCGCCATCGCCAACTCAGAAATTGGTGGCAATACCCTGATCGAAGTAGAAGCCGGCGATGTCACCAGTACCGCTTCTGGTGAAAACAGCACCAGCATCATCAAGCTGGGCACTATCGACAATGCTAAAATTTCCGGCAATGCCACCATCAAGGTCAAGGTTGGCGATGTGACCAGCACCGCCAGCGGGGAAGATTCCTACAGCGCCATTCGCGTCGGTGCGATTTACTAAATCGAACTTCGGCCTGAAAGCCGGTATCCGGACAACGGGAAGTCGGGCATTGCTTCCCGAACGGCGAAGCTGCCATCCCTGATATCTGGATCCCGGCATCCCTGCCGGAATGACAGTGGTCTCACGACCGAGCCTGCCAGATTCCAGGGAGTGGCAGTGAGGATTCCTGCAGAGCCATTCGTCCCAGAGCCAGGGCAAGGCAGGAAAGCCAGGAACCTTTCGTCTTACCGGCAGGGAAGCCGGTATCCGGACCACAAGGATGTGAGCATCACATCTTGGCGATGTAAAAGCATTTTCGGCCTGCTAATACAAGGGCAACACTATTGGGCATGTCACCCCCCTTTGCCCAAACAAACACAAGCTGAGCAATCATTCGATCTCACGCAGTTCCATCCAGTTTGAACATGGAGAATACGACAGTGGCTGATTCAAACAAAAAACCCATATCAGATGATGAAGCCTTCAGCGCGGGAGTCACTGCGGGCTACATCGGCGAACATTTTACGGAAAGGCTGCCAGATGGAAAAGCAAAGATAACTACCGGAAGAATTGCAGCCGGAGGCGGATTCTTGCTATCCGCTGGTATCAACATCGCCAATAATCGTGAAAATGTTAATAAGGAGGTTACTTCAACTGCGATAGCTTCCGGTATTGTCTATTTTCTTTCCACTGTTGGTAAAGGCGCACTGAAACGCTGGGTAGCCTTTCTCGCTGGCCCAGTTATCGAGGCTGGGCTTTTAGCAATGGGAATAGTCGTAGGACCTGCAGTTATCGCTGCTATTACCACCGTTGCCATTATTGCAGGAGGAGTCTATTTGGAAAATAAAATTCACGACTTTGGATACGACGTACTTGAACTCATCGAGAATGGTGGAAAAAAAGATTCTAAAAACCAGGGTCAGGTCCCCCCTGCTCCTGTAACAGGCGATAAATCAAATAAAGCCAGGAAAAAACAGCAACAATTTACCAACTTCACAGGCCAATCAGAAGTAATGGGCAATTTTACCGCTACGGTTCAGGGTGGAAATATTTTCTCGCTTGCCAAAGGCGCCAAAAGCCGCAGCAGGGTTTTTACCTCCGGTTTCGAAAAAGTGCGACTGGGTGGATCAACCACAGCAACTTCCCGCTACCAGTTGATCAACAGCTTTGCCACAGGCGCCAACAGTGATTCGTCAGTGCTGCTCGCCTCGGCCTACAAAGCGGTAACCGGTGGTAAAACCACGCTATTTGGCACAGTGGACAGCATCCTCAGCACCGCATCCGGAAGCCGCTCGAAGAGCCAGGTGCTGCTGGGTTCCATTGACAATGGCAAAACTGATGGAAAAACCAACCTGACAGGTACGGCGCAGCAGATCATCAGCACCGCCACAGAAGGCGGAAAAAGCGAGGTCATACTCGGTTCAATCTCCGATGGCAAAGTCAGCGGCAGCGCGCAGCATACCGGTACGATTAACACCGTAAACAGTACCGCAACAGGGACATCTCGCAGCCAGATCAACCTGGGTTCTCTCACCCGCTCTGATGCTGACGGCAATACCACGCTATCAGCCAAAATCAATACTGCAACCAGTACCGCAACTGGTAACTCAAGCAGCACGATTACAGCCGGTTCGATCAAGGACGGTTCCAGCAAGGGCGCAGCCAACCTCAATGGGACAATGGACCAGGCGATCAGCTCCGCAACTGGATCTAGCCGCAGCCATATCACTGTTGGTGCCTTGGACTCTGTCGATGCCGGCGGCACTACCAGGGCCAATGGCCGGGTGACGACAGCAATGAGTACCTCCAGCGGTTCAGCCACCAGTAAAATCAGCGTCGGCGGGGGGATCGATGGCTCAACCGGCGGCAATACCGAACTGACCGGACACGCCGACACCATTCTCAGCACCGCCTCAGGCACGGCGCAAAGCCACGTCGGCATTGGTGCACTGGACGATACGCATGCCAGCGGTGCCTTTTCCGCCACAGGGATCGCCAACAACATCATCAGTACCGCCTCCGGTGCCGCACAAAGCCATGTCCTCATCGGTGCTGCCGAGTCTTCGCAACTGGGGAGTGCGCGTCTTCAAGGCTCAGTCGATAATGTCCAAAGCAGCGCACACGGTGCCGCCAGCAGCGAAGTGTTGGTGGGTGCCGTCAAGGGCAGTCATACCGGCAACATCCGTGCCTCGGGTCATGCCAGCAATATCACCAGCAGCGCGAGTGGCGCAGGCCGCAGCCGGGTGATCATCGGCAGCCTCCACAACACTTCGGTCGGCAGCGTCACGGTCAACGGTCGCGTGGGGAATGTAATCAGCAATGTGGCAGGTGTTGGCCGCAGCGATGTCCTCGTTGGTTCGATCAGCGGTGGACGCGTTGGCTCCGGCAGCATCCGAGGCTCCGCCCGCAATATCGTCAACACCGTATCGGGCGCTGGCCTGGGTGAAGTAACCATTGGATCAGCCAAGAACAGCGGCCTCGGCAGCGCCAGAATTTCCGGCCACGCCGGCAATGTCGTCAACATCGTGAGCGGAGGTGCCATCGGACAAGTCACCATCGGCTCCGCACACAACGCCATGGGCTCCGCAGGCACCAACACCACCGTCGGTAACGTCATCAACCTGGCTTCCGCCGGCAGAACTCGCGTCGTCATCGGCTCCGTCATCAACGGCGCCAGCGGGTCGACCGGCGTTCACATGGGTGATGTCTACAACTTCTCCGGCAACATGCTCACCCCCACCGGTGTACCCGGAGAAATCATGATCGGAAATATCGGCTACTGAGGCGACCAATACATCGAGGTCGCCAAAACCCAACCTGAAATAGTACAGAGGACAAGGAAGATGAAAAAACGCATATACCTCCTGACCGCGTTATCTTATTGCATCAGCACTGCAATACAGGCGGAATACATCGACACCCCAAACTATCAGTACGACCCGGGAGAAAGCATCCACATAGAGGTTAATGACTTATCCTCCGGTAAAGACTACTGGCTCGGCATATACCCGAAATCAAGCCGCAACAATTGGAGAAACGTTGTCAGCTGGCCATTGGAAACCCTAGAAAACGGCACGATTGATTTTGAAAGCATCGATCAAACCGGCAGCTATGAGGCCCGCCTTTTCTACCAGGACAGTTACACACTGATCGATACCGTGGAATTTGATGTCGGAACACCCTCGCATGACTGCGGCACTCCATGGTACAAAGCCAGCCTGACCAATTACACCTCTTACCCCAAACCCGACAGCGAAGAATGCACCCAATTCAACGGCTGCCAATGGTCAGGATGGTTCTATGGGCTGGATGATAAAAAACCGGAGTCATGGGTAAAAACACACCAGATAGTTTCCGTGCACATGAAAGACTGGGACTGGTTGGGCAACCGAGAACTCAGAATCCGACAAGGTAACAGGGAAATAATCGCCACCGCCTATGACGCCTGCTCAGACAGTGATTGCGAAGATTGCTGTACAAAAAACCTGGGCGACAATGACTTCCTCATCGATATTGAAAAATACACCATGGAGCAACTAGGATCTGGCGAAGGTGAAGTCATGTTCCAGGTGTGCGATTGATCAGGCCTTCCGATAATCGCCGCCTGAAGAAAAATCTCTAACGGCAACACCACAGGGCGCAATAGCAAAGCATATTGCGCCAATACCCAAGGAGAAGCCACCGCTTGAATCTCACCTCGCACGTAAAAAAAGGCTGGATTCCGGCCTGCACCGGAATGACAAGGAAAGGAGTGACAATAACGATGTAGGGCGCAATAGCAAAGCGTATTGCGCCAATACCCAAGGAGAAGCCACCGCTTGAATCCTCACCTCACACGCAAAAAAAGGCTGGATTCCGGCC
>CAYTPO010000144.1:0-3933 GCA_964439815.1 uncultured Thiotrichales bacterium | reverse complement strand
CCAGCCATCGACGACGTCGCCAGCGGCTCCTTCAAGCGGAAACAGCCCCCCGAAATCTGCGGCACCGGCTACGTCGTCCGCTCCCTGGAAGCCGCCCTCTGGGCTTTCCACAACAGCGACCGTTTCGAGCAGGGCGCCCTGCTGGCCGTCAACCTCGGCCACGATGCCGACACCACCGGCGCCATCTACGGCCAGCTCGCCGGCGCCTACTACGGTGCAGACGCCATCCCTCAACGGTGGCGGGCAAAGATTGCCAAACGGGAACTCATCGAGCGGCTGGCGGAGGAGTTGCCGGGGGTGGTGTCCGGCGAGATGGAGCGGGGTGGTGTGGAGCAGCTCTGAAATGTTCTCTTGTTAGGAAGAGTCCAGAGTAGTACTAATGATTTTGTAGATATAGGTATCTTTATCCTCTTTCTGGAAGAGGATATGGTTGTTTGAAAAATCCTGCTCCACTGTACTTACCTTGCTCCACCAAGCAATCTCACGTCGAGATGTATTGGAGACAATGAACGAATTCAGCACAATATTTGGGTCGCCAAGTCGATGTTCGATCTCCTTGATGGTCCTGTGGAAGCGGATTTTTGGATCATCGAATCCATGTACCCGGCTCAGCCCTTTGGGATCGACAAAACTCACATATTGTCTGTCGCCGTGGATAATCCACAGGATGAAGTCCGGAAAGAAATTCCCCGCCTCGAAGAAACCAACACCCTTGCCTTTGCTCTGGTTGCGGAGCAGGAACAGCTCTTTGTCAGCGAGTATGTCAGGTGAGGTAGAGAAGTAGGTTTTCAGGTCCTGAACGAACTCATATTCACTCAGATTCAAGGGAACCGGCGAAATTTTCAAGATATCGTTATTGCTGAAGTGGATCAGCGGTTGGTAAAGGTGCCGTGAGAAGTCGAACGCTTTCAGTTTTCCGAAAGACCATGAATCCCGGAACCGGCTGTTGGCCAGCTTTTCTTTCAGCTCATTGAGTCTGGTGATCCATTCTTCCTCGCTGTGATCGACGGTGGCCTTGTACTCATCGATGAAGTTGTCGTCCGTTTCCCGGACTTCGTAATATTCCAGATGCGGTCCTTCATACTCATTCTTGCGGAAGCTGTAGTATCTTTCCGCGTATTTCTTCAGTAATGCAATGGCAATCTCCTGCCACAAGCGAATACGTTCGAAATCTCGTATTTCCAGCATTTCCGGGGGTATGTAGAGCCGGTACCAGCCCGGGTCGGCCAGCAGGTCAACGATGGTTTTGCGGTTCAGTTGCAGGTTGTACCAGGCCTTCTCATTCTTGTACTGCGCAAGCTCGAACCAGATGGCGTCAAAATCCAGAAAGGCCAGGTGCACCGGGGTCAGGCTGGCCTCATTGAGTGCGTTGTCCACAGCGGCAGCAGCCACGCCGGTTGATCGTCTGGCCTGAATCCTGGGATACCAGTTGAGCGTCACCCGCCCGGTCAGGTTTTGGGGCGGCGGCTCCAGCCGTGGTCGTTTTGCCTTTTTGAATGGCGCGATGTCCTGCTTCAGGCGAATCAGTTTGAGATCCTTGCGCTCCAGCCGTTTGATAACCGGCAGCAGAATGGTTTCGGTGGTCTTCTCGCCAACCCCCTCGGCCTCCAGGTATTCCTCGAATTCCTTCATGTAGTCGGAGCGGATACCAAAGACATTGAGCGTTTCCAGCAGGTTTATGAACTCTGGATGCTTTATGCCGGGAACGTGGCTGCTACGCTTTAGCGTGAAGTCATAGCCCTTGAGTCGGATGCCACGCCCGAACAACTGGATGATCTCCGAGCCTTCCGAGCGGCCCACGTTCATAAGACCCATGGTGCTCACCCGCCAGGAGCTCCAGCCTTCGGTAAACTTTTTCGCACCCACCAACAAGTTGATGGACGAATCCTTCTTGTTGATGCTCTGAAACAAGGAAGAAGAAAATGACTGGTCGGTCACCGTCATGTTAGGGGCGGCAATCTCCTCGCAAAGCTTGATCAGTTTGGCGGCATCCCCGACATTGATCAGTCCGAACCAGTCGTTTTCGCCCACCCGTAAGCCAATCTCACCCCCACTGCCTTTCAGATGCACCACATGTAGGCTGCCTTGGCTACCTGCGTGAAACACCTTCTCCAGAACATCCTGAAAAAGCGCCGGTGCCTGATCGGTTTTCCATTGTGATTGCAGATAAGGGAAGGCCTTGTCAAAAATGGACCGCCCCGCTTCATCGCGCAGGTCATCCTGTTGCTTGAGGAGCAGCTCCAGGTGGGATACCGATTCGTCACCTTGGTTGGCAACGAAACGGGAGAGAAAGTACAGAATGGCCTGGATGTCAGACACCGTTGTTTTAGCCGCCTTGGAGGAAAAATCCCCTTTTGCCGTCACCTTGCCGCCGACGAAGATCCATAAGGGATCGGCCAGCAGATACCCGGCAATATCTTTTTTCTTGTCTTGATACAGGCGCTTTTGCTGATAGAAGGCCAGAATACAGCCGGTGAGATAGAGCTGAATCTGCTCCTCGGACCAGGCCTGGCTGAGGTTCAGGATGTAGTGGTCCTTCCCGTAACCGTCGCCGTGAAAATATTTGTACGAATAATCGAACAGGATGCACTTGGCATACTGCTGCGTCAGGCGGTACTTGGCGCTGGGTTTTGCCTTACCTTTTGGCGCCAGCTCCGAACCGCTGGCCGCCTTGATGGCTTGGCCGAAGGTGGCGGAATATTCGAAAGAAAAGCCGTTCTCGCAAAGCTGATTGCGTTTGCCCATCCAATCTACACCACCAGCGCCACGGTGGCCTTCGTCCACCAGCACCAGGTTGTTCGACTCGAAGGATTCCACTGCCACGGTTTTTTCACCGGATTTTTCCCGCAGCTTGTGAATATCGATGATCTCCACGCCGGTTCCGGTAAACAGGCTGCCACCGTCCTTCACAAACAAGCTGCCTTCGATACCGGACTCTGACAGCTCCTGCTCATGTTGCACCGACAGACCTTCGTTGGGGGTTAGCAAAATCACCCGGTTGAAATCCCGGTCTCGTCCGGCCTTTTTCAGGTAGTGCCGGAACTGCAAGATGTTGACGTGCATGATCAACGTCTTGCCGCCACCGGTGGCGATCCAGATGGCCAGCTTGTTCAGGTCGTCTTCGGCAAAGGAAGTGATGCGCTCGCACTCGGGCAGTTTTTCGTTGAAGGCATCACAAAAACGGTTCAGATCCGTACATAATGCCGCCCGGTCGGTGAAATACCGGTCCAGATAATGCTCGGTGAACAGCAGAGACAGGTACTGGAAATACAGCGGATACAGAATGTTGCCGCTGTGGTTACGCCTTTCGGTGATTCGGCGCCAGTGACGGACAATGTTGTCGTCATACTGGCGCAGTTGATCGTCCTTGACCACGCGCCGGGATTCCGGCATCCAGGTCATCAGTTCGTGAACAAATTTACTGCTGTTCTCCTCATCGAAGCCGATGAGATGATCGGCAGAGAGGGTATTGCCCAGCGCCTCCAGCGTTTCCGCGCCGAATTGCGCCAGCATCCAGCGGCTCAGAACCAGTTTGTCTTCAAACCTGGCCATCGGCGTCCTCCCCTTTATCGAGCAAATTCATGATCAGGCGGATCAAAGTGTCTTTCTGCTTCGGGTCGGATTCGGCCACCAGCAGCGTCAATGCCGCCAGGCCGGTATCGTTGATGATGGCCTCGCCCTTTTCATTGAACAGCCGCCCGTTGCGATGCAGAAAATCCACAAACAGAAACGCCGCGCTGCGCTTGTTGCCATCGGAAAACGGATGATTCTTGACTACAAAATACAGCAAATGCGCCGCCTTGCTCTCGATGGTGGGATAGGCTGGCGCGCCGAACACGCTCTGCTCCAGATTGCCGAAGATTCCCGCCAGCCCGTCATCGCGCGGGTTGGCGAACAGCTCCGTCGCCTCGCCACGCGCAATCAACTGCTGCT
>CAYTPO010000143.1:0-10894 GCA_964439815.1 uncultured Thiotrichales bacterium | reverse complement strand
AGGGGTAAATGATTACTTTTGAATCCCCTCGGATCGCCGACTGCAAGTCGGCACTCGGAAACCGAGCGGATGGTTGAACCCGTCTTATTCATGGTGGATCGCGGATCCTGGCGCTGGACTGGTGCGTCTGGGCGCCGCGCTGGAGCGAAATTTGTAGCAATCGCTACAACTTGAGTGAAGCGCAAGCGCAGGCGTGTCAGAACAAGTCAGGGCCGTGACAGGCTGAAGCCTCTCACCATTTGGGTGAAACGGGACTGTCAAGGGTTTGTCATTGTTTTCATTTGCTTATCACAGGCTTTAGCCGCCACCATGAATAAGACGGGTTAACTACTCAGCTGAACGCAAAGACAGTAATGCGGGGCACATCGTCCCGCCTTTGCCCGACCTGCCACAAGCAGGAAACCATTTACGCAACAATTGATCATTCACACTTTTCTGAGACCCCCCTCCATTAACCGGCTTTGAGGCCGGTTTTTTTGCAAACAGTATTTTCCAGGCAACCCTATTCGTCCACACTATTTCGCGTATAACAATCCTGGGTAATATCGATGAATCGTTTGGCGGGTGCCGACAGAAAGCGGCCCTTGTGGGTCACGATGCCGTAGCTGCGGTGGGGAAAATACTGGCTGATATCGATCACTGCGAGTTCCTTGCGGTCGATGTCGGTGATGCAGACATCGGTGACTATCGACACGCCCATGCCAAGTTTCACATAGCGTTTGATAACTTCCCAGCCGCCTGCTTCCAACGCAACGTTGAAGCTGACGCTGTGCTGGGCAAATATCATCTTGACGATCCGCCAGGTGCTCAGGTGTCGCGGTGGCAGGATCAGGCCATATTCACCGATATCCTGTAGCGTGAGCTTTTTCTTGTGGGTCAGCGGATGCCCCCGTGGGGTAATCAGTACCGGATTATAGGTCACGAAGGGGCTGTATTCGATATCGGCCGGGATATCCAGCATGGAGCCAACGGCGATATCCGCCTCGTCTCGCAGTAGCATTTCCAACCCGTCGCGACCGGTTACATTGGCGAGGCGCAGGCGTATACCGGGATACTGCTCGGAAAACACGCGCACCGGCTCCGGCAGGATGTAGAGTATGGTGGACTCCCCGGCCGCAATGGTGAGTTCACCGGAGGTCAGGTTGCCGCAGTGCGCCTCGAATGTCTCCTGCAGATGATCGATGCCCTGCACCAGTGGCTGCGCCAGGTCGCGCAGGATTTCGCCTTCGACCGTCAGTTTCAGGCTGGGTCCACGACGCTCGAACAGCCGCGCGCCAATCTCTCGCTCCAGCGCCTGAATCTGCAGCGATACCGTCGGCTGACTGGCAAAAAGTGATTCCGCGGCCTTCGTCACACTTCCCAGCTTTGCCGTCTGACAGAAAGCCCTGAGCTTTTTCAACTTGTTCTGTTTATAGTTAATGTCGGCCAATGTTACATTCCAGTAGTATTAGGTTTCACAATATTAAGGATAGACCAGATTGGATTGTCAAATAAACCCCGTAGGATAATCTTCGGGAAAGTTCGAGGAGAGCATGCCACGTGAACCAACAACGCAAGCGCGATGTCTACTTTGTCTCCGAAAGTACCGGTATCACTGCCGAGACCTTTGGCAACAGTCTGCTGTCACAGTTCCCCGGCATCGAGTTCGAGCGCCACTATCTGCCGTTCACCAACTCCGTTGCCAAGGCGGAAAAGCTGGTGGCGGAGATTACCCGCATTGCCGAGGCCAGCGGAAACAAGCCGCTGGTTTTCTCCACGATGCCGGATCCGGAGATCGACGTGATGCTGGCTGCGGCGCCCTGTCACTACTACGAGATTTTCGAGCGCTTTCTGCAGAACATTGGTGATGATCTTGGCATTCCCCCTTCCCGCGCTACCGGGCTCAGCCATGGCCAGGTTGACACCAACAGCTATGAAGCCCGCATTGATACCGTCAATTATGCGCTGAAGCACGATGACGCCATCTCGCTCCGGGACATGGAGAATGCCGATGTGATACTGATTGGCGTCTCCCGCTCGGGCAAGACTCCCACCTGCCTCTATCTGGCGCTGCACTATGGCCTGAAAGCGGCCAATTATCCGCTGACGGAAGATGACTTCAAACGTGGTTCACTGCCCGAGGCGCTGCTGGCCAATCGGCAGAAGCTGGTTGCCATCACCATCGATCCGGAGCGGTTGCAGCAGATCAGGGAGAAACGCCGTCCCGGCAGTCGCTATGCATCACTCAGAACCTGCCGCCAGGAGATCGACAGCGCCAACCGGCTGTTTCGGCAATATGGCCTGAAGGCGCTGGAAACCACCTCCAGCTCCATTGAGGAGCTGTCCGCAAGAATAGTGAAGGAGTGCAACCTTCAGCCCACGTAATAGTCCTATACTTCATGTGGATTATGGCGTGGTAACAACGTAAAGGCCGTCACGGAAGACCGCTTTTCCAACCCGTTCGACACTGCTTTTCCCGAAGGATGACGGAAACCGGTGCAGAAAAAGGTACCCGCATGAACAACTATGTGATCTGGCTCGACCAGCTTGGGATAGGTGATATCGGAGAAGTCGGCGGCAAGAATGCCTCGCTGGGAGAGATGATCCAGCACCTGTCCGGCCTTGGGATCAGAGTGCCGGGCGGCTTTGCGACCACGGCAGCGGCCTACCGCGAATTTCTGCGGCACGAAGGCCTGGACGACCGTATCAATGCGCTGCTCGACGCACTGGATGTCGATGATGTACCCGCTCTGGGCAAGGCAGGTGCGCGGATCCGGCAGTGGATTCTCGAAGTGCCACTGCAGCCCGCCTTCGAACAGGCCATCGACGCCGCCTGGGAGCGACTGACTGCCGAATACGGCAATGAGGTCAGCTGGGCGGTACGCTCCTCCGCAACGGCCGAGGATCTTCCCGATGCTTCCTTTGCCGGTCAGCAGGAAACCTATCTGAATGTTCAAGGCCTGGACAACCTGAAAACGGCCATTCGCCGCGTCTTTGCCTCACTGTTTACCGATCGCGCCATTGCCTATCGCGAGCATCAGGGCTTCGATCACCACCTGGTGGCCCTGTCGGCAGGAGTGCAGAAGATGGTGCGCTCCGATATCGCCTCCAGCGGCGTCATGTTCACGCTGGATACCGAATCCGGCTACCGTGACGCGGTATTCATAACTGGTGCTTACGGGTTGGGTGAAATGGTGGTTCAGGGTGCCGTCAATCCCGATGAATTCTACGTTCACAAACCCACCCTCAAGGCAGGCCGCCCAGCCATCCTGCGCCGCAATCTGGGCGCCAAGGCCATCAAGATGATCTTTGCCGAAGGTGGTGACGAACCCGTCAGGATTGTTGACACCGACGAAGCCGAACGCCGGCGCTTTTGCATTGATGATGAGCAGATCGAAACGCTGGCCCGCCATGCGCTGACCATCGAGGAACACTATGGTCGCCCCATGGATATCGAATGGGCTCTGGACGGAATCGACGGCCAGCTCTATATCGTCCAGGCCAGACCGGAGACGGTGCAGAGTCAGTCGGGCAAAGTCATCGAAAAATACCAGCTCAAGGAGAAGGGAAAAATCCTGGTCGAAGGCCGCTCCATTGGTTCACGCATCGGTGCGGGCACCGCCCACATCATCAGGAGCCTGGATGACATGGACAACCTGAATCCCGGTGATGTGCTGGTCACCGACATGACCGACCCCGACTGGGAGCCGGTGATGAAGCGCGCTTCGGCCATCGTCACCAATCGCGGCGGCCGTACCTGCCATGCAGCCATTATCGCGCGTGAACTGGGTGTACCCGCAGTGGTGGGCTGCGGTGATGCCACCGAGAAGATTCCGGATGGCCAGGATGTCACCGTCTCCTGCGCCGAAGGGGATACCGGTGTGATCTATGAGGGGCTGCTGGATTTCGAGGTCACGCGCACCGAACTGCAGAACATGCCGGAACTCAAACTCAAGGTGATGATGAACGTGGGCAATCCCGATCGTGCCTTCGATTTCTGTCAGATCCCCAATGAAGGAGTGGGACTGGCGCGGATGGAATTCATCATCAACAACATGATCGGCATTCATCCCAAGGCATTGTTGAATTTTTCCCAACTCGCCCCCGAACTGCAACGGGAAATCGAGAAACGTACAGCGGCCTACGCCTCCCCTCGCGACTATTTCGTCAGCAAGATCGTCGAAGGCGTCTCCACGATTGCGGCAGCCTTTTCCCCGCTGCCGGTCATTCTGCGCATGTCCGACTTCAAGTCGAACGAATATGCCAACCTGCTCGCCGGTGATCTGTTCGAGCCGAAGGAGGAAAATCCGATGATCGGATTTCGCGGTGCAGCGCGGTATATCGACCCGGATTTCCAACCCTGCTTCGAAATGGAGTGCGAGGCGATTCGCTATGTGCGCAACGTCATGGGGCTGACCAATGTCGAGGTCATGGTGCCCTTTGTGCGCACGCTGAAGGAGGCTGAAGCCGTGACCACCCTGCTGGGGCAAAACGGACTGGCCCGTGGCGAAAACGGCCTGCGTCATATCATGATGTGTGAACTGCCATCCAATGCCGTTCTGGCCAGTGACTTTCTGCAATTCTTCGATGGCTTCTCCATCGGCTCCAACGACATGACGCAATTGACGCTCGGACTCGATCGCGACTCCTCGCTGGTTGCCGGGAGCTTTGACGAACGTGACCCGGCAGTCAAGGCAATGCTCAGCATGGCAATCAAGGCCTGCCGCGAAGCCGGCAAGTATGTGGGTATCTGCGGTCAGGGGCCATCAGATCATCCCGATCTGGCCAAATGGCTGATGCAGGAAGGTATCAGCAGCGTGTCACTCAACCCCGATACCGTTACCAGTACCTGGTTGATGTTGGCCGAACACAACAGCTCGGCTCACCCCTGAAATCCGCCATCTCTGTGTTGGGAAATGGTCATTTGCAGTTGCAAACTCACATTTCCCGCCTTGATCTGACGAATTTCAGAGGCAATCTGAGTAGTTACAATGCAGCCGCTGTGATGGGTACATCGCAAGCACCTTTGCCCATCCTGTGCGGTATATGCATTTGCCTTTGAAATGTTTGCATGCAACGCGCTGGGAGAAAACCACCATGGCTGCGCAATTCCCGAAATATGCAGGCGCATGGCTGACCGATATTGACGACACACTGTTCAAGTCCGGTGAATTTCCGGACGATGAACAGATTGCCGCGCTGGCGGATTTTGTTCGGGTACTGAAAAAACACGATATTCTCTGGGCGCCGGTCAGCGGCGTTGCCATTGAAAAGATGGGGCCGCGTATTCTGTATCGGCTGCCCCGCGATGTGCTCAGCCATGTCATCTATTATGGCGGTGAGGGCAGCACGCGACATCATTTCGATGAGGCGCAAGAGCAGTGGCTGGCCGATCCGCGGTTTCAGCGCAATTTTTCCGATGCCCAGTCACTGGCGCTGATCGGCAGGGAACGCTTCGAAGCGGCGTTGCTGGCCAACCGGCAATTGAACCTGACAGCAGAAGAAGTCCGGCGCCGCATCACCGAGGCTGAAGCCATCCTGCAACAGGCGGGCTGCGCCGATCAGGAATGTCTGGTTGGCGAACTCGAAACGCTGCTGGATGAAGCCGGCTTCGATGCCGAACAGAGTGAAACCTATTTTCGCGGTGGTGCGATCAGCTGGATGATGTTTGGCGATATCTCCGTGGAACACTACAAGGATGCGCACAAGACGGCCGTGCGCACCCGACTCAACGACTATCTGCGCAAGCGGCTGGCCGAACTCGATTATCTGACCGAGCTTGGCGACAGCGGCGTCCACATGCCTTACCTCCATGCGACCCGCGGCATCAAGCTGGTATTGATGGGTAACGACAAGGCGCGGGCCGCGGAGGATCTGATCGATCTGGGCATTCCCGCAGAAGCCATTCTGTTTACCGGTAACGAGCTGTTTGCTGGCGGTAACGATGATTCGGTGCGGCGGGTCGAGGGTGTCACCCTGCTCTCGGTCGGTGAAAAGGCCGACCCCGGTGTCATCGAGGGCGGCGTGCAGACCGAAGCCAACCAGGCCTGGATGCAATTCATCACAACCGCACTGGAAACCGGGCAGCCGTGGCAGGCTATTCTCCATGCATTGCCGGAAACGGCCGCCAATCGGCAGCTCAGCCAGGTCATCGACCACCACCGCGAACACAGCCCGGAAATCTCTGCCTGGCATGGCGAAATGAGTGGCCGACTGCCCACGGAATTCCTCGTCTACCTGCATCGCCGAAACCGGGATAAATTTCTCGCCTCCCGCAAATGCCGGACCAAACTGAAAAAAACGGAATATGCGCTGGTGGCCCGACTCTCGTCGCTGGAAGGCTATCACTACGACTATGCACGCAAGATTGTCTGTGAACTCTTTACCGAAACCAAACTGGTCGATAAATCCCGCATCATCAGCCGCCTGAAAACTTATCTGTTGCCCGAGATAAGAACCCTGTTGCAGAAGTTGCTGGCCGATCAAGGCGGCATGAAACCGCGCAAGATCCAGCGACTGTTTCGCGAGGTCAAGGCCGTGGAGGAACTTGGCCCGGTTCTGTGGCGGCTGTTTCAGAATGTTGATGCCGACGATCCGCAGGAGGAATTCGATCATGCCATGAGCATCGTCAACAACTGGGCCTACAGCCTGGAATCCCTGGTCGATCACTACTTTGAAAAGCATGCCAAATGGTGCATGAAAAGAGTGACGATGCAGCGCTCGGTGATGGATGACCCACGCCTGAAGGTGGAATTTCCACAACTCGATAACGGCGAAGTCTTCAGATATTTCATCTGGCTGGCACCTCGGCTGGAAAAAACACCCCATTTCAAGGATCTGGACAAACCCACCATCGTGCTGGTCTCAGGCACCTCCGGCGTCGGCAAGTCCACGATCTCCCAGCATATTTCCCGTTCACTGGGAATTCCCACCGGGTTCTCCTCCGACGTGGCATCACGCTCGGTCATGCGTCAGGCCACGATATTTCTGCTGGGACAAGAGAAGGCCAGAGACACCTTTCCAGAACTGTTTGGCTCCTCATTCGAAAAGGATTCGCTCACCTGGTTCTACACCCATGCGATGTTGACCATGGTGGGTGTCACCGGCAATATCAACCGGCTGGTCAAGGAGAACATTTCTGCCGTTATCGACGGTGTGGCACTGATCCCCGGTACGCTGCCGGAGCATTATTTCGAAACAGCCAATATCGTCTGGCTGATCATCAGCGTCAGCGACAAGCAACTGCATTTCGAACGGCTTGGTACCCGCAGCGAAACGGGAGTCGAGCGCGGAGGTTCAGAGCGCTACCAACGCCAGTTTTCCGCCATCCGCAGCAACCACGACCGGCTGGTGACAATGGGTCGACGGGCGGGAAAACTGGTCATCGACAATAGTGGTGATATTCAGGCCGCCCTGGACAAGGCCATTAAACGCGTCGCCGATCCATTTGCCGAGCGTGGCCTGCGCATCGAAGACAGCATCCGCGATCAGGTGGAAAAGGATTTGCAGGAACGCACCACCTGGGAAGTACAGCACAAGATACTCAATACGGAAGAAGTTTGAACCTGGAAACCACAGTTGGATCACGAAAGTCCATGCATACCAAGATAATGTACAGGGATGTACTGAATGCAGCAGTTGATAGATCAAAAGAGCTGCCTTACGCATCTTTTTCGCGCCCAACTACGGTTTCCAGGTTGAACAGATTCATCAGCGGTCTGGCCGCAATCCTGATCATTGCCTCTTGCAGCATTTGTCTGGCAAAGGACTCACCTGCTGACAGCCCGCAATTCCTGCTGGCAAGAATCTGGCAGGACGAACTGGATGTCAGTGACTACTGGGTCAGTGAAAAATACGATGGCGTCCGCGCATTATGGGATGGCCGGCAGCTGTGGACGCGCAACGGCAATGTCATCCATGCACCCGACTGGTTTACCCACGGTTTCCCACAGCAGCGGCTCGATGGCGAACTGTGGATGGGGCGCGGCAGGTTCGAACAGCTGGTCAGTACGGTGCGCACACAACAGCCCGACGAGACTAAGTGGCGACAGGTCCAATACATGGTCTTCGAACTGCCGGGCGGTAAAGGCAGCTTCAGCCAGCGACTTGATCGGCTCCACGCACTCCTGCAGCACAGCGACAACCCCTGCATCAGACTGGTTCCACAGTTACGGCTGACACACCGCAAGGATTTGATGCAGCTGCTGGAGAAAACGGTGGCAGCCGGGGGTGAGGGCCTGATGCTGCACCGCGCTGCAGCCCCTTACCACACCGGTCGCAGCGACGACCTGCTCAAGTTGAAGACCTTTCAGGATGCCGAGGCCGTTGTCATTGGTCACCTCCCGGGCAAGGGAAAATTTGCCGGAATGCTGGGGTCGCTGCTGCTGGAAACGCCGGACGGCATACGCTTCCGGGTAGGCTCCGGTTTCACCACCGCAGAGCGCAAGGCACCGCCTCCCATTGGTGCCACGGTGACCTACAAGTATTTTGGAAAAACCGCACGGGGTCTGCCCCGCTTTGCCAGCTTCCTGCGAGTGAGATCCGAACCCTGACTGCCCAAAACAGTCCGGATGTTCCATAATGCACACATGAGCCTTGCTTCCCGCATTATTCTGCTGATTCTTGCCGTGGTGACCACCATGGTGCTCTCCGGTGCCGTGGTGGTCGTCAAGAATGCACGGCAGAATGTGGCCAAGGAAATCGACACCTCGGCCGAATTGACCATGCAGCTGCTGTCGGCAGTCTTCTACAGCAGCCAGACCAGGGCGTCATCAGAACCCATGGATATCCTGGTCGATCATTTGCAGCAGATTGAACATATTCGCCATCTGAACCTTTCCATCCAGCAGGCTGATTACTCTTCACCAAAAAAGGTGCTCATTGCCAATCCGGAAAGGAAATCACAAGCTCCCTGGTGGTTTGCCAGCCTGGTATCACCCGGCCTGCGGGAATACCACCGCCAGTTCAGCAGCAACACCAGAACGCCGGTGGAAATAACGATCACACCCGACCCACGCGAGGAGATCGATCAGGTCTGGAACGATACCCTCACGGTATTTGGCCTGATCATGTTCTTCACCATTATCAGCATCATCCTTACCGCCCTGCTCATCCGTCGGGCGCTGAAACCGGTCAACCAGATATCCTCCGGCCTGGATATCATTCAGGATGGCGACTACAAGGCCAGACTGCCGGAGTTCAACCTTCCCGAGCTGAACCAGCTATCGCTGAAATTCAATCACATGGCCTCGGTACTTGACCGGCAACAGTCCGAAAACCGGGAGTTGAGCAAGCGCATGCTGTCGATGCTGGAGGCCAATCAGCGCCATATGGCGCAGGAGCTGCACGACGAGCTGGGGCAATCGATTACGGCCATCAAGGCCCGGGCGGCTTCATTGATGCATGCCTCACCGGTCAATACCGAAGGCGCACAAACCATTGTCGATATCTGCAATCACATGTATGGCGTAGTGCGCAGCATGATGAACCGGCTGCGGCCGGTGGTACTGGATGAGTTGGGGCTGGTCACGGCAGTAGAACGGCTGGTGGACGACTGGAACAGTATCCATGAAAACACCTTTGCGGCCCTCACGATTAATGGCAAGTTCGACAATATCGGCGATGACATCAGCATTCATATCTACCGGATCGTGCAGGAAGCATTGACCAATATCGCGAAGCATTCCCGCGCCGGCAATGTCACCATACTGCTGCAGAACAGCACCGATGGCAGGATTACCTTGCATATCGAAGACGACGGCCAAGGCTTCGATCGGCAGACGCGTCCGCTGGGCATGGGGCTGACCGGCATGCAAAACCGGGCGGACTCCTGCAACGGGAATTTATCCCTTGTTGGCATACCCGGCCGAGGTGTAAAGATCGACCTGGTCATTCCGGCAGCAACCAATCAGGCAAAGACGACATCATGAAAAAACTCAGAGTTCTGCTGGTCGATGACCATACTGTAGTGCGCGCCGGATACCGCTCGCTGCTCGATGCAGCCCCCGATATCCAGGTCGTGGCCGAAGCCGAGAGCGGCGAACAGGCCTGCCAGCTGTTTGCCGCCGAATCCCCCTCCGTGGTCGTCATGGATCTCTCCCTGCCCGGCATCGGCGGGCTCGAAGCCATCCGCCGCATCATCGCCCGCGACAAGTCTGCCGCCATCCTCGTCTTCTCCATGCACGACGACACCGCCTTTGTCGAAAAAGCCATGCAGGCCGGCGCGCTGGGATACATCACCAAGAGCTGTGCACCGGAGGTCATGCTCGATGGCGTCCGCTCGGTTGCCTCCGGCAAGGCGTACCTGGATCAGACCCTGGCCCAGAACATGGCGCTGAGAAAATCCCACGGCGAAGAGGACGTCTTTGCCTGCCTCACCACCCGGGAATTCGAAATCTTCTGCCTGCTCGCCCAGGGCATGACCCCGCACGAAGCCGCCAGCGAACTGGCACTTAGCTACAAGACCGTCGCCAACTACAGCACTCAGATCAAGGCCAAACTGCAGGTTCACAACAGCACCGAACTCGTCCACCTGGCGATTCGTCACGGCATCATCAAGCCGGTGGAAGAAATACTTGGAGAACCGGCAGGCCCCACTACCGGGTGAGACGGCTAGGAGCCTGTCCGAGAATAGGGAGCCTACTGCGGAAAAGCTATTTTGGCCCTTTTCCCTCCCTGATTTTCGTCAAATATAGCCAATATTCTCCTCAAATCAGTGAAAAAAATGGCCTAATATGGCTTTCCCTCGCTACGACTCCTATTCTCGGACAGCCTCCTAGGACTGCCTATTACCCACAAACATAGCTAGACAACAGCTCCATGATTTTGCAAAGAAAATCCTTCACACATCAACTGAAGCGCGGAATAGCCGCGCCAAATTGTCTGATGTCCCGGAGGGGGATCGGTAGAGCGATTG
>CAYTPO010000142.1:0-80111 GCA_964439815.1 uncultured Thiotrichales bacterium | reverse complement strand
CGCCAGATTTCCCATGGTGGGAACAAATGGCGGCCTTGCCTCTTCCTGAGAAAACTCCGGGGAGGTTACAGACAATCAGTGATGGGGTAAAGAATACCTGCTCGGAAAGAGGACGGTATGGTCCCTTCTTTTTCCTGGTGGATCGCGGATCCTGTTGTCGGACTGATGTCTCTGGTCGTCACCATGGACAAGATGGGATGATTATTCTGATTCACCAAAGCGCTCCCTGATCAGGGTTTCAATGGCGAGCATGGCATGCGCTTCGTCCGGGCCTTCGGCCGTGATGGTGATTTCGGTACCCTTGGCGGCTGCCAGCATCATGACGCCCATGATGCTTTTACCATTGACCTGCCGATTATTGCGTTCAAGTGAAATTGTGCTTTGAAACTGTGAGGTCAACCCCACAAGCTTTGCGGCAGCACGCGCATGCAGCCCAAGTTTATTGATGATCTCGATCTTCCGGCTGATCATGCCGGATCTGTCTTGCAGGCCATGATGCCGTCATGTCCGCCGCTGACGGCTTTCTCCCTGAGTTCATCCAGTGGCAGCGTGGGGTAGTTCATGATGCGGATCAGCATGGGCAGATTGATGCCGGTGACAACCTCCACATACGGCAGGTCGAGCAGTCGTCGCGCAATATTGCTGGGGGTGGAACCATACATGTCCGTGAGTACCAGGACGCCATCCCCGGTGTTTAGTCGCAGGCAGATGACTCTGGCCATGATATCCATCTCATCGATATTGAACTCGGGATAGATGCTCAGCGCCTCGGTATTGAGCGGGCAGATCCCCAGGGTATGACTTGCGTTGTCCAGCAGCTCTTCACCAATCCTTCCGTGGGTGATGACCAATATGCCGACAGTCACCGAAGTTCCCGGTGTTTGACCTGGACGCTTTCTCCAAGCCGGCTCTTGAGATGCCGGGTCAGTTTTTCGGCCATGTAGACCGAGCGATGGCGACCCCCGGTGCAGCCCACCGAAAAGGTGACGTAGCTGCGGTTGCAGGCGCGAAAGCGGGGAATCCATTCATCCAGAAAGCGGCGGATGAACTGGTACATCTCGGTAACCTCCTCGTGTTCTTCCAGGTAGGTGACAATGGGTTCGTCGAGGCCGGTAAAGGGGCGGAGCTTGCGCTCCCAATGCGGGTTGGGCAGACAGCGCAGGTCGAAGATGAAGTCGGAATCCAGCGGTATGCCGTGTTTGAAGCCGAATGACTGGATCAACAGCGACAGCCCGCTTTCGATGTTGCCGGGTGCTCGCTCCTTGACCAGCAGGCTCAGCTCGTGAACATTGAGTCTTGAGGTGTCTATTGCCAGATCGGCAAACCCGGCCACAACCTGCATCATCTCCTTCTCGGCACGAATTGCCTCGACAAGGGGCAACCCCGTGTGGGTGAGCGGGTGCTTGCGGCGGGTTTCGCTGTAGCGCTTGATCAGCACATCCTCACTGGATTGCAGATAGATCAGGGATACCTCGAAGCCCTGGTCGCGAAACGATCGCAGGATGCTCTCCAGGTTCTGCAGCTCCTTTTCCCCCGAACGGGCGTCGATTCCCAGTGCGATGTGGTCATAACCGGCGGGCAGCTTGCCGGCAAGCTCCTCCACTGCGGTTTCCAACAGCCCGATGGGCAGGTTGTCGATGCAGTAGTAGCCTTCGTCTTCATAGGCATTGAGTGCGATGGACTTTCCCGAACCTGACAGGCCGCTGACGATCGTTATATTCATTGGTTTTTCAGCTACACCATGTTTTGACTACTTTGCCGAGTAGTTACTTATATTTGTGGGCATGTTCACGCAGAGATCATAGAGGTACCAGGTGATTCCCGGCAAATGGTATCCGCTCAGTGTTCGCTTGATGTGTGCCTTGGGGCGATCAGCTTGTTCAGGCGAGACTGGAATTCGTTGGCGGAATTATACCCTTTTATTTTCAAGATGTGATTACGGGCTGCGGTTTCTACCAGGACTGCAAGATTTCTGCCCGGATCTACGCTCAGTGTAATTGTCGGGATGTCATTCTGGCACAGGCGGGTAGTCGATTGTCGGCCACCAATGCGTTCTTCCGGGGTCAGGGTGCCAGGTGGTTCGAGCGTCAGGTGGACAATCAGATCCAGGCGATGTCGGGCAGCCACGGCTGCGGGGCCGAACAGTGCTGTGATATCGAGAATGCCCAGTCCCCTGATTTCCAGGAAATCCTGCAGCGCTGCGGGGCATTCGCCAATAACCTGTCCGTCGTCCGAGCAATTGAAGAGCGGGGCATCATCGGCAATGAGCTGGTGCCCCCGGGTGATCAGTTCCAGTGCAAGTTCGCTTTTGCCGATACCGGAATTGCCCGTGATCAGTACTCCGATTTCTTCCATGCAGAGTAATACGCCATGCCTGGTCTGCATGCGGGTCATGTTCGGCAAGGTGTTGATCCGGGCAGGGTCACAGCGCCGGCTCGGGCTGCCATTCTGGTGCTACGCTGCCCGGCTTGGTTGCCAGCTGGAAAGCAGCTTGTACAGTGCTTCGCAGTTGTAGAGGGTGCGAAGCTTGTCGACAAATTCGCGGTCGGACAGCATTTCGGCGAGGGTAGCAAGTATTTCAAGATGGTTGGAGTCGGAGTTTTCAGGTACAGCCAGTGCAAACAGGATGTCGACAGGCTGTTGGTCAGGGGCGTCGAAATCGACGCCCTTGTCGAGTTTTATCATTGCTATGGTCGGCGATGAAAGATTTGCCATGCGGGTATGGGGTATTGCAACACCTTCTCCCAACGCGGTGGTACCCAGACGCTCGCGTTGCAGAAGGCCATTGAAGATTTCCTCTTCCTGAAGATCCGGGCTGGATTTTTCCAGCAAGCCACTGAGAATTTCCAGCGCCCGCTTTTTGCTGTTGGCATCAGGTTCGCAAAGAATCTGTTCGGCAGGGAGTAGGGTTGCAATATTCATTTACCCGACCAGTCGTCGTTCAGGTAGGCTCGACTTCGATCGTATTGCGGTGAGAGCCTTCATTATGGTTGCGGTGATGATTGTGATTCTTCTCTTTGTGTTTCATGACCTGGCGGTCGAGTTTGTCTACCAGCTTGTCCAACGCAGCGTACATATCCTCTTCGACTGATTCAGCGTAGATTCTGGCGCCACTGATATGCAGTTCCGCTTCAGCTTTCTGGCGCAGTTTTTCCACCGTGAGAATGACTTTTGCATCGAGCACCTGATCAAAATGGCGCGCGAGTCTCTGAAATTTTTCAGTGACATAGTTTCTCAGGGAATCAGTGATATCAACATGATGTCCGGTTAGCGTTAGTTGCATAACGGGTCTCCTTGGTTGGATGAAAAGTCACCACCTGCTGCCGTGGTTTGACATGGGAATTCTACTCGATGCCGTGGACGCTCCAGATATGTCTCAGGCAGGGAGGGGTCAGCAGATGGCGTGATGACCCGGAAAACTGCGGTATCCCGCGCGGTATTGCGCCGGAGCATGATTTCCGGGGTAAAGAGATTGGTGCAGGTACGACGAAAACGCCGAAGAAAGTGTTCGGTGGAGTTGAGCAAGCCTTGGTAGTTGTTATCAGGCAATACGCTTTCTCTCATTGGATGGAGGTATTTGCATGGCTTCACGGTATTTTGCCACCGTTCGCCGCGCAACTTTGACGCCTTTCTCTTGTAATAAGATAGAGGTTATCTTGCTATCACTCAAGGGTTTTTGTGGATCTTCGTCACTGATCAATGTACGTATCATCGCACGTATCGCCGTGGCCGAGGCATTGCCCCCGTCCGAGGTGTTCAGCTGGCTGGAAAAAAAGTACTTGAATTCGAACATTCCGCGTGGTGTCAGCATGTATTTCATGGTCGTCACGCGGGAAATGGTGGACTCGTGCATCTCCAGCTCTTCGGCAATATCGCGCAGAACCATGGGTCGCATGAATTCCTCGCCATGTTCGAAAAAACCCTGCTGTTTCTCCACAATGGCTTCGGCGACTCGCAGGATGGTGCTGTTGCGGCTCTGAATGCTCTTGATGAACCAGCGTGCCTCCTGCAGATGGTCGCGTATGTACTGGTTGTCGCTGCTCTTGTCACCCCGTTTGACCAGTGTCGAATAGTAGGGGTGGATGCGCAGGCGAGGGGAGATCTCCGGGTTGAGTGATACCTGCCACTTACCCTCATGCTGGGTGACATAGACATCGGGAGTGACATAATCGGCCACGTTGTTGCTGAAGTCCGAGCCAGGACGGGGATTGAGCTGGCGGATCAGATTGATGGCCGCTTCAACCTCCTCTGCAGACAGCCCGCTCTTGGCGGTGAGCTTCTTCAGATTCTGTTTTTCCAGCTCCTTGAAGCAGCGTTCGAGAATGAGCAGCGCATTGCAGCGGGTGGCGGGTTCTGCCGATGCGTGAATCACCTGGCTGATCAGGCTTTGCTGCAGATCCTCCGCACAGCAGCCCAGCGGGTCGAACTGCATGATGAGGTGCTGTACGACGCGCACCTCCTCAATGGATACCGGCTCTCCCGATTCGTCGAGATCGAGCACTTCCAGCATTTCCAGGTGCAGATGCTCCAGGCTGTCACTCAGGTAGCCATCGTCGTTGATATTGAGAATCAGGTATTCACCGATCATCTGGTCGGTGTCGCTCAGTGGCGTCAGCTCCAGCTGTTCCAGCAGATGGTCGGCGAGCCCCCCACTTGCGCCAGCCTGGTTTTCGAGCAGATCCGAGGCGGAGACGGCATCCGTGTTCCTGCTGCCCGGGGTTGCTTCGTAGATGCTGTCCCAACTGGTGTCGAGCGGGAGTTCGGCGGGGATCTGCTGGGTTGCATCGGGGCCGGGTAATTCCGTGTCGGCCTTTTCATAGGGATCGGGTAGTTCGACCACGGGTTCATTGGCTGTTGGCTCTGCCTCTTCAACTTCGAGCAGCGGATTCTGGTCGATCATCTCCTGAATTTGTTGCTGCAACTCCTGCGTCGAGAATTGCAACAGGCGAATGGTCTGCTGCAACTGCGGAGTCAGCGTCAGATTGTGGCCGATGCGTAGCTGTAGATTGGCTTTTAACATGGGGACACATTATGCACGCGCTCGGTCGGAATGTTAAGCAAAAACTGTGCCAAAAATATCAGATTTCTGCCGGAATGAGACGGACTACAGGGAAAAGTTTTCGCCAAGGTAGAAGCGCTTGACATCGGGATTTTGCAGCAGGGCTTCGGGCTCACCCTCCGCCATCATTCTGCCGTCATGGAGAATATATCCGCGGGAGCAGATACCGAGCGTCTCCCGGACATTGTGATCGGTAATCAGGACACCGATGTTTCTTTCCACAAGATGCGTGATTATGCGTTGAATGTCCAGTACCGAAATCGGGTCGACCCCCGCGAATGGCTCATCCAGCAGGATGAAAGCGGGTTCGGTTGCCAGTGCGCGTGCAATTTCGACGCGTCTGCGCTCGCCACCGGAAAGGCTGATACCAAGGCTGTCGCGGATATGCTCGATCTGTAGCTCTTCGAGCAGGGCATCGAGTTTTTCCATGCGCTGTCGTTTGTCGAGCTCCCGACGCAGCTGCAACACGGCCATGATGTTGTCGGCCACCGACAGCTTGCGAAATACCGAGGCTTCCTGCGGCAGATAACCGAGGCCCAGTTTGGCCCTTTCGTGCATCGGCTTGTTGGTCAGGTCGAGATCATCCAGGGAGATCTTGCCGCCATCGGCCTGGATCAGCCCTACTATGATGTAGAAGCAAGTGGTTTTTCCTGCGCCATTGGGACCCAGCAGCCCGACGACTTCGCCACTGTCGACCCGCAATGACACGTCCTTGAGAATGGGGCGTTTCTTGAAGGCCTTGCTGAGATGGGAGGCGAGAAGGGTACTCATTGATCCGGCTGGAAGATGACTTCGACGCGTTTCTTGCTCTGCTTGCCGCCGGCCTTGAGGCTGCCGGTATTCAGGTTGTACTCGATGTGATCGTTCTCGATCAGGTTGCGACCCTGGGTAAGCTTGCCATTGCCGGCCAGAACCAGCAGGCCGGCACGACTGTCAAAGGTGATCGCAGTGGCTTCCCCTCGAACCAGCGTACCGTCGTCGAGGTGGCTCTCGAAGCGCGTGGGCTTGCCTCGGGATTCGATCTTGCCAAGTTTGCCATCGACAACGGAGACCTTCAGCGAATCGGCTGTCAGGCGCATATCGCCCTGGGTCAGCAGTACGTTGCCCGAATAGGTCGTGGTCTGCTGTTTCTGATCCAGTTCCAGGCTGTCGGCGGAGATCTTGACTGGTGCGACCGAAGGGGCGGCGAGCGTCAGTGAGGTGAGGAGGAGGCTCAGCACGACGAGAATGATCCGGGAGATATCAAGGAACATAGTAACCTTCAATATTGCTCTTGAGTTGCAGCTGCTGTGTCTTCAGGTTAGCCGTCAATGCCTCGCCACGCAATCGGTTGCTGCCTTGGGTGATATTGACCAGGGTATCAGTGGTGGCAATCCGGGCAGGAATATCCAGGTCGAGATCGGAAGTAGTGAGCTGCAACTTGTCGGCACTGGTCGTGGTGGCGATGACGTTGCCGCGAAGCCTGGCGCGATCCATCGAGGCATTCATCCATCCGGATTGCGCCGTCAGTTCCCAGTGGGTTTCCTCCGTCTCCAGCAGGATACGGGGGGCGTCCAGCTCATAGTCATGGCTGCCGCTCAGCTGCCGCAGTGTTTTCCCGCGTGTGTGGTGGGTGATCCTGCCACTGCGGTCGTAGGCGGTCAGCGTGAAATCCTTCAGGTAGTAGTCGTCCTCGATCGTGGTGACTTCCGGCGTGCCATTGTCCGGCTTGTTGACCGTCGAGAGGTAGCTGATGGCCAGTGCGGCCAGCAGGGCCAGAAGAATGAGGTGGCTGCGGGACATGCTGTCGTCGTTCAGAGATAGCTGGCCAGTTTGTCGGCCAGTTGTCCGCGCGCCTCCATCAGGTATTCGCAGACTTCGCGACCGGCACCGCGACCACCGTGGGCACAGGTAACGAAATGTGCGTGTTCCAGCACCATCGGATGGGAGTCGGCCACGGCAATGGCCATGCCGACCTGCTTCATGACCGGCAGGTCGACCACGTCGTCACCGACATAGGCAATTACGTCGGCGCTCAGCCCGGTTTCCTGCATCAACTGCGCGAAGGCGGGGCGTTTGTCGCGGTGTCCCTGCATGACCAGTTCGATGCCGAGATCGCGGGCGCGATGCAATACGACTTCGGATTGGCGGCCGGTGAGAATGGCGACCTTGACGCCGCACTCCTGCAGCATGCGGATGCCATGACCATCCTTGGAGTTGAAGGCCTTGTACTCCTGCCCATCATCGCCGATGAACAGGGATCCATCGGTCAGAACCCCGTCGATATCAAAGATGACGAGTTCGATTTTTCTGGCCAGGTCGGTCAGGTTGTCCATGATCGGGGTCTCCCTTGCATTAATGGGCTCGGTCCGTTGCTACACCACACCGGCGCGTAGCAGGTCGAGCATGTTGAGTGCACCAATGACCCGGTTGTCGTCATCGGTCACCGGTAGCGCATTGATCTTGTACTGCTCCATCAGGTTCAGCGCGTCCACGGCCAGCGCATTGGCGGCGATCGAACGGCACGGGCTGGTCATTTCGGTGTCAATGCTAACATTGTGGATGTCGATCTGCTGATCGAGCGTGCGTCGCAGGTCGCCATCGGTGTAAATGCCGATCAGCTTGTCATCATCGTCGGTAATGGTAGTGCAGCCCAGACTCTTGGCGGTCATCTCCATCAGCGCATCGCGCAGGGGGGTGCCGGGGGCGACACGGGGAATATCGGCGCCGCAGTGCATCACGTCCCTGACGCTGAGCAGCAGACGGCGGCCCAGCTTGCCACCTGGGTGGGAGCGGGCGAAATCCTCGGCAGTAAAGCCGCGAATCTTTAGCAGGCTGACGGCCAGGGCGTCGCCCAGCGCCAGTGTAGCCGTGGTACTGGAGGTGGGAGCAAGATTGAGCGGGCAGGCTTCCTTTTCCACTGAAATATCGAGATGGATATCTGCTGTCCGTGCCAGCTGTGATTCGGGGTTGCCGGTCATGGCGATCAGGCAGACATTCTGCCGGCGGATGATCGGCACGATGCTGAGTATTTCCACGGTGCTGCCGGAGTTGGAGATGGCAATGACGACATCCTGAGCGGTAATCATGCCCAGATCACCGTGGCTGGCTTCACCGGGATGGACAAAGAAGGCTGGTGAGCCGGTGCTAGCCAGCGTGGCGGCGATCTTGCCGCCGATATGCCCCGACTTGCCCATGCCGGTCACGACAATACGGCCCTGGCAGTCATAGAGCTGTTCGCAGGCGGCAACAAAGTGGTCATCGATGCGTGATTTCAGCGCCAGGATGGCCTGGGCTTCCATCTCCAGCACTTCCTGAGCCAATGCGGTCAGTTGTTGAGGTGGCAACTTCATGCTTGTGACCCCATGAAAAGCCAGGTTTGGTAGCCAATGAATACCGCCAGTAGCGCCAATCCTTCAACGGCGTGAATGCGACGATTCCGTGACGATGGGCGAAACTTGAAGGCCATGAAGAACAGGGCCACGGTGAGTGCGAGCATCAGTGGATAGTCGCGCTGCAATACCTCTGCGGGCAGCGCAGAAGGGGCAATGATGCCGGGTAGTGACATGACACCAAACAGGTTGAACAGGTTGGAGCCGATGACATTGCCCACGGCGATATCGGATTCCCCCTTGCGCGCACTGGCAATCGAGGCAGCGAGTTCCGGCAGGCTGGTACCGATTGCGACAATCGTCAGGCCAATCACCAGGTCGCTGATGCCGAAAGCCTGGGCGACATCGACTGCACCCCAAACCAGCATCCGGGCGCTGATCAGCAGGACGATCAAGCCAACGCTGAACCAGAAGATCGCGGTACGCAATGGCATCTCCAGATTGACTTCGTCGGCAAGCTCCTCGACCAGCACATCGCTGGGTTTTACATGGATGGCATCGTAGAGCAGAATTCCCATGACGACACCGAGTGCCAGCAATAGCAGCAAGCCGTCGGCAAGGCTCAGGTAGTTGTCGAGTATCAGCAGCAGGCCAAATACCATGCCTGCCAGCAGAATGGGCAGTTCCAGACGGATCAGGCCCGATGAGATCACGACCGGGGCCACCAGTGCGGTAACACCCAGTATCAGTGCGATATTGGCAATATTGGAACCGATGGCATTACCCACGCCAAGGCTGGCATTGCCCTGAAACGAGGCAATGGCGGCAACCAGCATCTCCGGTGCCGAAGTACCCAGCCCCACGATGGTGATGCCGATAATCAGCGGCGACAGCCCCAGACTGCGGGCGATGCCGGAAGCACCATCGACAAAACGGTCCGAACTCCAGACCAGCAGCGCAAGCCCGAGCAGAATGGCCAATACGGGTAGTAACATAGTTGATCCATCATCAAACCCGCGCCGATTGGCAGGCTGGTTTGACCAATAGTTGATTGAGGTTGAGCGGGAAAGGCGGGGATTATACCGGTTTTATCAACCATTGGTGATTGGCCCCACCTTATTTGCCGATTCGCGGTATTGACGATGCCGGCGGGCGGTACGAACCTGAGGAGCCAAAAAGCATGAGTATGGAGCTTGTACCTTACAACATTCTTGACCCAGTGTGGTTGCGGGATTTCTATCCTTCAGATCTGCCGGAGGCGTGGCGGCTTGAGTACTATGCCAACGAATACCGGATGCTGTTCATACCGACAGACTGGTGGGGGCAACTGCCTGAGAGCGATGAGATACCGGAGTTTGAGCTGGTGCTGGTCGAAGGGGATGAGCCTTTGCTGCAAAACGCTGCCTGGTCCGAGGTGCAGCAGATATCAACGAAGATGAAACAACCCTGTGATGGCAGTGAGGACAGTCTGTGCCGCTGGATATTTTGCAACCAGACGCTGGTGGTGATCCATCTGGTACCTGAAGACGGGCATACGCTGCGGGATATGCGCAGAGAGGTTGAAGGCATCGCTGCGCGGTTTCCATCGTCGCAGGTCATACTGGTGATCGAAGCTGCGCCGGATTATCTGGCACAGGTCGGGATATTATTGCAGTTGATGCAGCGCTAATACCCTTGGTTACAATTCCAACTGGTTGAAGCAGAGTAACTATGGCAGTCTATGCGGCCATGGAATCAGCGCATATACAGCTCGACAATCTCAGCTTTACACGGGGTAGCCGCCGCATCTTCGACGGCATCTCGATGTCGATTCCCCGTGGCAGGATCACTGCAATCATGGGACCCAGTGGCACTGGCAAGACCACGTTGCTGCGGCTGATCGGCGGGCAGCTGAAACCGGATTCCGGCAAGGTGCTGGTCAATGGTGAGAACGTTCCCAGCTTGTCGCGACGCAAGTTGTACGAGCTGCGCAAGAAGATGGGCATGCTGTTTCAGAGCGGCGCACTGCTGACGGATCTGACAGTGTTCGAGAACGTGGCGTTCCCGCTGCGCGAACATACCCGGATGCCCGAGGACATGATTCATGATCTGGTGCTGATGAAGCTGCAGGCGGTGGGTTTGCGGGGTGCAACCGAGCTGATGCCCAGTGAATTGTCGGGTGGCATGGCAAGGCGCGTGGCGCTGGCGCGATCCATTATTCTCGATCCCGAAATGATCATGTATGACGAACCGTTTACCGGGCTGGATCCCATCACGATGGGCACCATCGTTACGTTGATCAAGCGGCTCAACCAGGCGCTGGAGATCACCAGCCTGCTGGTTTCCCATGATGTCGAGGAGACCATGTCGATTGCCGATCACGTCATTCTGATTTCCGATGGCAAGGTGGTCGAAGCGGGCTCCCCCGACGCACTGCGAGCTTCTTCCTCGGACTGGGTACAGCAGTTCATCCAGGGATTGCCCGATGGGCCGGTACCTTTCCACTATCCAGCCCCCGATCTTTCATCACAGTTTCTGGGAGAAGTCCGTGCTTGATCTGCTGGCCGGGCTCGGAGCCGCTACGCTGGGCGCATTGCAGCGCACCGGACGTGCCTTTATCTTCCTGTTGCGGACGCTGGTGGGTATTCCCGGGTTGCTGTTGCGACCGGGTCTGCTGATCAAGGAGCTGCACAACACCGGTGTCCTGTCGCTGCTGATTATTCTGGTCTCCGGCTTGTTTGTGGGCATGGTGCTGGGGCTGCAGGGCTATGTCACATTGTCGAAATTTGGTGCCGAGGAGTCGCTTGGCGTGATGGTTGCGCTGTCGCTGGTGCGTGAGCTGGGGCCGGTGGTTGCAGCGCTGCTGTTTGCGGGGCGTGCAGGTTCTGCATTGACGGCGGAGATTGGCTTGATGAAGAGCACGGAACAGCTCTCCGGGATGGAAATGATGGCCGTCGACCCCATTCATCGCGTGATAGCGCCGCGACTGGCAGCGGGATTCATCGCCTTGCCGGTGCTGGCCGCGTTGTTCAGCGCCATCGGTATTCTGGGTGGCTATCTGGTGGGTGTCGGCCTGCTGGGGGTCGATGCCGGCTCCTTCATGTCGCAGATGCAGGCGGGTGTGGACTGGCATATCGACATCATGAATGGCGTCATCAAGAGTGTGGTGTTCGGTTTCGTGGTGACCTGGATTGCAGTATTCGAAGGTTACGATGCAATGCCGACTTCCGAGGGTGTCAGCCAGGCGACGACCCGGACCGTGGTACATTCAGCGCTGGCGGTGCTGGGGCTCGATTTTGTACTGACGGGCTTGATGTTTACGTAAGTCATTGAATTGAATGCTGTCAACCATGTGGATGGCAGGCGTTCAGTGTTTGTTAAGAAACCACTGTTACTATTTGGGTCGATTTTATGGGTACGACACGTACACAGGAAATATGGGTAGGGATTTTTGTTGCGCTGGGCATCGGTGCGCTGTTCGTGTTGGCTCTGCGAGTCAGCAACTACAGTAGCTACAGCAGCAGCGGGCAATATCACGTGAATGTCTACTTCGACAATATTGGCGGGCTCAAGGTGCGCTCTCCGGTGACACTCTCCGGTGTGACGGTCGGGCGGGTCAGCAATATCGGTTATGACCCCGACAACCTGCAGGCCAGAGTCGTTCTGGGCATTGACGAGCAATACGATTTCCTTTCGGTCGATACCGCGGCGAGCATCTACACCGCGGGTTTGCTGGGTGAGCAGTATATCGCGCTGGAGCCCGGAGCCGAAGACGAGACACTGAAGGATGGTGATGACATCATGCATTCGCAGTCTGCGATGGTACTGGAAGAGCTGATCGGACAGTTTCTGGTCAAGATGACGTCCAAATAACAGGAGCATTCAAAGATGAAGTGGTTCAACAGATTGATTGTCACGTTTTTTCTGGCGCTGGTGTTGCCGGGTAGTGCCGTACTGGCCAATACCGATGTGGCACCCGATGCCGTGCTGCAGCAGCATGCAGAGCGGGTCATGGCGGAGTTGAATCGCAATGGCGGCGCCATTCGCAATGACATCAACAAATTGTACGATCTGGTGGAGAGGGAGATTCTGCCACTGGTGGATTTCAAATCCATGAGCAAGCTGATTCTGGGCAAGCACTGGAAGAAGGCCACTGCCGATCAGCGTAGTGCGTTCATTGCGGCGTTTCGCAATCTGCTGGTCAACACCTACACCAAGTCGCTGAAACAGTATGCGAACCAGAACATCAAGTTCTTTCCCAGCCGCACCAAGATCAAGGATAAATATGCCACGGTCTATTCCGAGTTCGTGCCCGGTAATGGGCAGCGTAACGTCCCGGTGATCTACAAGCTGCGTCGGGACAAGAGCGGTGTGTGGAAGGCCTACAATCTGGAAATCGAGGGGCTCAGCGTGGTCAAGAACTTCCGCACCGATTTCAACAGCGAGATCAATGCCAATGGCCTGGATGCGTTGATCGCACGACTCGAAAAAGAGCAGGCCGAACGGCGCAAGGAAGCCGAGATCCAGTAATGACACAACCCACGCTGGTCAAATCGGGCAAAGGCCGCTACCGGCTGGAAGGGGATGTTACCTTTCTTTCGGTGGCGCGTCTGGCCGATCAACGTCTGCAAGCCAATAGCCGGAGCTGCCATGTGGCGCTGGATGGGTTGGAACGTGCCGACAGCAGTGTGTTGGCGCTATTGCTCAAATGGTTGCGCCAGGCAGTGGCGGCGGGCCACGAGCTGACATTCTCGGGGTTTTCTCACCAGTTGTTGTCGCTGATCGATCTCTACGATCTGGGTGATCTTCTCACTGAATCCAATCACTGAGCCGTGCATTCCGCTGGCGCTTCCGGCAGTGATATATACCCCTCTATGCCTATCCGGTATAGTTTGCTCCTTTTTATCGGTCGGATTGAACCGTTTGCTGGTTGCATGACCCTGATCCGCAGCGCCATCGGGCCTGTGGTTGTCGAATCCAGCGAGTGAACCCGGAACCCTCTACAGGCGCCAGTCCCAATGGAAAAACTTCTTATCAAAGGTGGTAACCCACTGCGCGGGGATGTACGCATTTCCGGCGCAAAGAATGCGGTGCTGCCCATTCTTGCCGCCACGCTGCTGGGCGATACGCCCTCGCGGATCTGCAATGTTCCCCACTTGCGGGATGTCACTACAATGAACCGGTTGCTGGGTCAACTGGGTGCCTCGCTGACCGTCGATGAAAAGATGAACATCGAGGTCGATCCGGTGACCGTCAGCAGCACCGTGGCGCCCTATGATCTGGTCAAGACGATGCGGGCCTCCATTCTGGCGTTGGGTCCATTGCTGGCGCGTTACGGGCATGCCGAGGTGTCGTTGCCGGGAGGCTGCGCCATTGGTGCCCGGCCCGTGAATCTGCATATCGATGGCTTGCGGGCGATGAAGGCCGAGATCATTGTCGAAGAGGGTTATATCAAGGCGCGAGCAAAGCGCTTGCAGGGCGCACGGATCTTCATGGATATGGTCAGCGTGACCGGCACCGAGAATCTGCTGATGGCGGCGACGCTGGCGGATGGGGAGACGGTGATCGAAAATGCGGCCCGCGAGCCTGAAGTGGTTGATCTGGCACACTATCTCATCGGCATGGGCGCCAGGATCGAAGGTGCCGGCAGCGATACCATTACCATCCAGGGTGTCGATCGGCTGCGAGGCTGCGAGCATACTGTGTTGCCCGACAGGATCGAGGCGGGAACCTTCCTCGTCGCTGGCGCCATGACGGGCGGCAGGGTTCGTTGTGTCGGGGTGGCTCCGGCGTCGATGGATGCGGTGCTGGCCAAGCTGCGCGAGGCGGGGGCCGAGCTGGTGGTGACAGATGATACCATCGAGCTGGAGATGGAGGGGCGCCGCCCAGGGCCGGTGGATATCCATACGGCGCCGCACCCCGGATTTCCCACCGATATGCAGGCGCAGTTCATGGCGATGAATACCATGGCCGATGGTACCTCTACGCTGGTGGAGACGATTTTCGAGAATCGCTACATGCACGTACACGAGATGCAGCGCATGGGTGCCGATATTCGTCTGGAAGGCAATACGGCAATCGTGACGGGCGTCGAGAACATCGAGGGTGCGCCTGTCATGGCCACCGACCTGCGGGCTTCAGCCGGTTTGATTCTGATGGCACTGGTGGCCCGTGGCGAAACGATTGTCGATCGGGTGTACCACATCGACCGCGGCTACGAGAGAATCGAGGAGAAGCTGTCGCAACTGGGAGCCAGCATTCGCCGCTTGTCCACCTGAGAGATGCCCACCGGGCAACGAACACAAAACCGTAAGAAAAGAATCCATCATGCAAAACAATCTGATAATTGCGCTGTCGAAAGGGCGCATCTACAAGGAGACGCAGCCGTTTCTGGAGGCTGCCGGTATCGTCCCGGTCGATGATCCGGACAAGAGCCGCAAGCTGATTCTCGACACCAATCGGGAGGATGTGAAACTACTGATCCTGCGTGCTACCGATGTGCCGACCTATGTGCAATACGGTGCTGCCGATCTTGGTGTGACCGGCAAGGATGTGTTGCTGGAGCATGGTGGTGATGGCCTCTATGAGATGGTGGATCTGGATATTGCCAAATGCCGACTGATGGTCGCTGGCAAGGTGGGTGCCGATCTATCCGGGGTCAGCCGGTTGCGCGTGGCGACCAAGTTTGTACGCTCGTCGCGGGAATATTTTGCCGGCAAGGGGCAGCAGGTGGAAATCATCAAGCTGTACGGCTCGATGGAGCTGGCGCCGCTGGTGGGCCTGGCCGACTGCATTGTCGATGTGGTCGATACCGGCAATACACTGAAGGCCAACGGTCTGGAGCCGCTGGAGCATATTGCGGACATCAGTTCGCGCCTGGTCGTCAACAAGGCGTCGATGAAATTGAAGCATGAACGAGTCAGCAGATTGCTGAACGAAATCAAGGCAGTAGTAGAAGAGAGGCAGACATAATGGCAGCGCAACAGCAAGCTCCGGTGCAGACGGACGATCTGCGGATCCAGGGGATCAAAGAGGTAAGCTCACCCGATATCGTGCGCTCCGAGTTTCCGATCAGTGCCGCCGCTGCGGAGACCGTGGTCTCATCGCGACGTGCGATTCACAACATTCTTCAAGGTGATGATGATCGCCTGCTGGTGGTTGTTGGCCCCTGTTCGATTCATGATCCGAAAGCTGGGATCGAATACGCACGCCGGCTGATGGAGCAGCGTGAGGCGCTGAAGGATGCGCTGGAAATCGTGATGCGGGTCTATTTCGAGAAGCCCCGCACCACCGTGGGCTGGAAAGGGCTTATCAATGATCCGGGGCTCGATGGCAGTTTTCATATCAACAAGGGACTGCGTGTTGCGCGCAATCTGCTGCAGGAAATCAACAGCATGGGCATGCCCACGGCCACCGAGTATCTCGATCTCATCAGCCCGCAGTATGTGGCCGATCTGATCAGCTGGGGTGCCATTGGTGCAAGAACCACGGAAAGCCAGGTGCATCGTGAACTCGCTTCGGGTCTGTCCTGTCCGGTCGGTTTCAAGAACAGTACCGATGGCGACATGCAGATCGCGATCGATGCTATTGGCTCGGCTTCCCACCCGCACCACTTCCTGTCGGTGACCAAGGAGGGGCATTCGGCGATCTTTTCGACCACGGGCAACCCTGACTGCCATATCATCCTGCGTGGCGGCAACGGTGAACCCAATTACGATGCGGCTCATATCCAGCAGGCCAGCGAGCAGCTGGAGAAGGCCGGCCATGCGCCGCGTCTGATGGTGGATTGCAGTCATGCCAACAGTCGCAAGCAACACGAGCGGCAGATCGAAGTGGCCGGTGATGTGGCAGCGCAGATCGCCGCGGGAGAAACGCGGATTATTGGTGTCATGATCGAAAGTCATCTGCTGCCCGGCCGGCAGAATGCCAAACCCGGTGAGCCGCTGGAATACGGCAAGAGCATCACCGACGCCTGTATTGGCTGGGATGACACCGTTCCTGTGCTGGAAACGCTGGCAGATGCAGTGAGAACGCGTCGGGCAGGAGGTACTGCATGATGCTGGAAATGAAAACGCTTTCAACTGAGTTGGCGGATTTCTATCCGCAGCTCGAAGCGATGCTGGCATGGGACTCGGTATCTGATGAGCAGGTGTTTGCCGTGGTCAGGGAGATCATTGGGCGTGTCCGCCGCGAGGGGGATGCGGCGCTGCTGGACTACACGGCCAGGTTTGATGGCTTGTCGCTGGATGATCCGGCCGCGCTGGAGATGTCTCGCGAGCGGATCGATGCGGCGCTGGCCGATCTGCCCGAAGCGCAGCGTGAAGCCCTGGAGACGGCGGCTGCACGCATTCGCAGTTATGCCGAACGGCAGAAAATGGACTCCTGGCAATATACCGAGGCTGATGGCACAGTGCTGGGGCAACAGGTGACGCCGCTGGACAGTGCCGGTCTGTATGTCCCGGGTGGCAAGGCAGCCTATCCCTCTTCGGTGCTGATGAATGCGATTCCCGCCAAGGTTGCGGGTGTTGCCGAGCTGGTCATGGTAGTGCCTACACCCAAAGGTGAAGTGAACCCGCTGGTGCTGGCTGCCGCCGCGGTCTCCGGTGTGGATCGTGTCTTTACGCTGGGTGGTGCGCAGGCGGTTGCCGCGCTCGCCTATGGTACGGCAACAGTGCCCCGCGTCGACAAGATTGTTGGTCCCGGCAATATCTATGTGGCGACTGCCAAGCGTATGGTATTCGGAACGGTGGGTATCGACATGATTGCTGGTCCGTCGGAAATCCTGGTGGTCTGTGATGGCAAGACCGATCCCGACTGGATTGCGATGGATCTGTTTTCACAGGCCGAGCATGATGAGGATGCGCAGTCGATCCTGGTCAGTCCCGATGCGGCGTTCATCAATGAGGTCAAGGCGAGCATGCAGCGTCTGGTGGCCGATATGCCACGCGCGGAGATTATCGAAGCCTCGATCAATGCTCGTGGTATCGCCATTGTGGTTCGTGACATGGATGAAGCAGTAGAGGTGGCCAATTTCATTGCGCCCGAGCATCTGGAACTCTCGGTCGATGATGCCGAGGCCATGGCTGGCAGGATTCGCCATGCGGGCGCCATCTTCATGGGGCGTTATACGGCTGAAGCGGTGGGTGATTACTGTGCCGGCCCCAACCATGTGCTGCCCACGTCGCGCACGGCAAGGTTTTCGTCACCGCTGGGCGTGTATGACTTTCAGAAACGCTCCAGTCTGATCGGCTGTTCGGCACAGGGAGCCTCGGAGCTTGGGCTGATTGCATCGACGCTGGCTCGCGGCGAGGGGCTGATTGCCCATGCCCGCTCGGCGGAAAACCGCATCCGGCGCTGATGGGGCGATTGCATGAATGACGTAGAATCGACCAAGGCATTGATTTCGCGCTGGATACGGCCGGAAATCCAGGCGTTGTCGGCCTACCATGTGCCCCCATCTGCGGGGCTGATCAAGTTGGATGCGATGGAGAACCCCTATACCTGGCCCGAGGAGCTGATTGAAGCCTGGCTGGTCAATCTGCGCACTACCGCAGTCAACCGCTATCCGGATCCTGCCGGTAGTGAGCTGGTGGCGAGGATTCGCGATGTCATGCGGATACCGGCGGGGCAGGGCATCATGCTGGGCAATGGCTCTGATGAGCTGATCCAGGTGCTGGCGATGTCGGTGGCGGAAGAGGGCCGCTGCATTATGGCGCCGGAGCCGGGGTTCGTCATGTACCAGATGATTGCGCGGTTTACCGGAATGGATTATCTGGGTGTGCCGTTGCGGGCCGAGGATTTCTCGCTGGATATCGAGGCAATGTTGTCGGCCATCGAAGCACGGCAGCCAGCGCTGGTGTTTCTGGCATACCCCAACAACCCGACCGGCAATCTGTGGAATCGTCAGGAGATCGAGCGCATCGTGCAGGCTTCGTCAGGGTTGGTCGTCATCGATGAGGCCTATTCTCCGTTTGCGTCTGACAGCTTCATGCAGGATCTGGGGCGCTATCCCAACCTGCTGGTGATGAGGACCTTCTCCAAGCTGGGCCTGGCGGGCTTGCGTCTGGGGTATCTGTGTGGTGACGAGGCGCTACTGGTGCAGTTTGACAAGATCAGGTTGCCCTACAACATCAATACATTGACGCAGGTGACAGCGGATTTTGCACTGTCGCATATCGAAGTGTTCGAGCAGCAGGCTGCGCAGATCAGGGCCTCCCGCTCGGCACTGGTGGAAGGGTTGCGGGCCTTGCCTTTTACCCGGGTATTTCCCAGCGAAGCCAACTTCGTGCTGGTGCGAACACAAGCCGGGCAGGCGGGCAGAATTCATCAGGGCTTGCTGGAACAGGGGATTCTGATCAAGAATCTCTCCGCAGCAGGGGGGCTGCTGCAAGATTGCCTGCGTCTTACGGTGGGTACCGAGGAGGAGAATGCGCGCCTGCTCTCCGCGCTCACCTCACTGGCTTGATAGGCCGTAGTGAGACTTCTGCCGTGGCCTTGATGGGGACTTCCTTGCGCATGCCCGACAGGGTCAGCAGCGTACCGGGGGAGCTGTTGGCAATCAGCGTCAGTGCAAAGGCCGGACTCCTGATGGTCTGACCATTGATCTTCAGCAGTACGTCGCCTGGCCTGAAGCCGGCCAGAGCCGCGGGGCTGCCCTCGGTGATCGCGGTGATCACGATGCCTTGCCCGGGCTGAATCTTGAAATCCTCTGCCATGCTGAGCGGCAGCCCGGCAGCCTCCACGCCCAGCCAGCCACGGATGACCTGCCCATGTTTGATGATCTGGCTCATCACATTGCTGGCCAGATTGACCGGGATGGCAAACCCGATTCCCTGGGAACCTCCACTCTGGCTGAAGATGGCGGTGTTGATTCCGACCAGTTCTCCTCGCGTGTTGACCAGGGCACCCCCTGAACTGCCGGGATTAATGGCCGCATCGGTCTGAATATAGTTTTCGAAGGTGGTCAGCCCCAGCTCGTGGCGTCCTGTGGCGCTGATGATGCCCTGGGTCACGGTCTGACCAATCCCGAAGGGGTTGCCAATGGCCAGCACGATATCACCCACCCTGACGGTGGCCGAATTGGCAAATACCAGACCGGGGAGATCAGTCGCCTCGATCTTGAGCACGGCCAGATCGGTTTCCGGATCGGCACCGATCACCCGGGCTTCGAACTGACGGCCATCGGCCAGCAATACCTCGATCTGCTGTGCATTGGTGATGACATGATTATTGGTCAGAATGTAGCCACGGGAACTCATTACCACACCCGAGCCCAGGCTGGTCTGGTTCTTGATCTCCGGATCGATGACCGGATCATCGGTAAAGGGCTGAAACAGCGGGTCGTTGAAGAGTGGGTGCTGTTCGCGCAAGACCTGTTTGGCGATATGGATGTTCACAATGGCGGGTGCAGCGGCGTTGACCGCATTGGCAAACGACCAGGCCATGCCTGCCATGGGTGCAGGGTGAGTGTTTGCGGCTGTGTTCGGGGTCTTGGGGCCGAATCTTTCCGGGAAGATGAAGACTGCCAGCAGGGCCAGGGCGAGACCCAGCGCAATCATCTGAAAGGCGAAGGTGTGATGTTGTTTCACGGTTACATGCTCCGGCAGACTGGCTGCGTCTGGTTGAATCTGACACACTGCGGCATCGTTGACGCTTCGACCTGACAGTTTATGCCCATGATCCCGCTAAAGTCCTTGATTCAATACTCCGATCAACTGTTGAGCAGTGCTTCCTTCTCCGATTATTGCCCGAATGGGCTGCAGGTCGAGGGGCGCAGTGAGGTGCAAAGGATCGTTTCCGGTGTGACTGCCTGCCAGGCACTCATCGATCAGGCTGTCATGCTGCAGGCTGATGTGCTGCTGGTGCATCATGGCTATTTCTGGAAGGGGGAGACGCAGCCGATCGTGGGGATCAAGCGGCGGCGCATCAAGTCCCTGCTGGAAAACGATATCAGTCTTGTTGCCTACCATCTGCCGCTGGACGCTCATGCCGAGCTGGGGAACAACGCTGTGCTTGGACGTCGGTTGCGAATCAGTGGGGCCGAACCGCTGAACAGTGAGGGGATAGGCTCTGTTGGTGTGCTCGACGAGGCCATGCCGGCAATCATGTTGGCGCGACGTCTGGAACAGGTGCTTGGCAGGGCACCGCTGAGCATTGTCGCGGGCGACTTCCCTGTCGAGCGGGTTGCGTGGTGCACCGGTGCGGCGCAAGGCCATATCGAGCAGGCCGCGGCATCAGGTGCTGATGCCTATATCAGTGGGGAAATCTCGGAACAGACTGTCCACCTGGCGCGTGAGCTGGGGATTCACTACTTTGCAGCGGGCCATCATACCACCGAGCGTTATGGCGTCATGGCATTGGGTGAACATCTTGCGGAGCGATTCGGACTGTGCCATGAGTTTGTGGATATTGATAACCCGGTCTGATCCCCTGTCGGTCAGTTGGCCTGGGCAAGATTGGCGCCACAGTTGCTCAGCCTCAGTTCTGCAGGTTCCAGTGAAAAGGCGAAGGGGGCCGTTTGTCTGAGGGCGCTCAGTCCGAGCAGGTTACGGGTTCCGGCAGGCATTTCTGCTGCTTCGAAATCCCTGATGATGCAGCCACCGATATTCAGGGTGGTTATTTCGTATACGGGCAGCTCATAGATGGCGCCGTTAGCCATGATGCCTTCGACGATACCGGTTTGCCTGGCGTGTCCGCTGGCTTTCAGCTCATCAATCAGTGATTTGTTCAAGGCTGTATAGCCTGCGCCGGTGTCGACCAGCAGATCGAACTGGCTGTTGCCGATGGAGGCAGAGACATAGAAGGTCGAAGTACCCTTTTCGATCAGTGGTATGGCGGTGGTGAAGTTGTCTGCCGAGGCAGTCATCGAAACAAACAGCGCTGTGACAAGTATTATGATTATTTTCACCGTAGCCCCCTGAGCGGTATTGATATTCTGATAAACGGTATGTGTCGAGGCTAACATCGGGCAGGGGGATCGGGCAAGTTGAAATCGACTAAAATGAAACCCGATTGATTTTTGTCATTTTGTTGTATCTTATTGATTAAAAAGAATAAAAAGGCATAGTTGGTTGTTTTTTGACCGGAATTGCGTTTGACGAAACTAAATGATTGCGAGACAATTCCGCGCCGCTGTGAGATGTGACATTGCTTCCATCGGCGCCGATGTCGTGAATTTGAATATGATGCTGTCCTGGGAGTTCAGGTTTCGTGGGGTGGTGCCTACGCGTCGAAACTATTGTAACGTCACGATATTTATACACTTATTTGCTCACATAGATTAGTTATTGGGAGAGATTGGATGTCAACTGCTGCAGACATTGAACAGACAGATCAAGCTGGATCGACCGAACGCGTCGATTTGAAAAAGCGCAGGTTTCTGGTTGCCACCACCAGCGTGATTGGTGCTGCGGGGGCTGCAGCTGTTGCTGTCCCATTCCTGAGTGCAATGGCGCCAAGTGAACGGGCCAAGGCGGCAGGTGCACCGGTGGAGGCTGAGCTGGGCAAGATCCAGCCGGGTCAGCTTGTGCGTGTCGAGTGGCGTGGCAAACCCGTGTGGTTGGTACGCCGTACCGAGGAGATGCTCAAGGCGCTGCCCGAGAATGATGCCCGTCTGCGCGATCCCGACAGTCAGGTCGAATCCCAGCAACCTGAATATGCCCATAACAAGTATCGTTCGATCAAGCCCGAGTTCCTGATTCTGGTCGGAATCTGTACTCATCTGGGCTGCTCACCCACCTATCGCCCCGAAGTGGCACCCGCTGACCTGGGTGAAAACTGGAAGGGAGGCTGGTATTGCCCCTGCCACGGTTCGAAATTCGACCTGGCTGGCCGGGTGTTCCAGAACGTCCCGGCACCTACCAATCTTGTTGTACCTCCTCATTACTACCTGAGTGAAACAAAAGTCCTGATTGGAGAGGATAAAAAAGAGGCCTAACCTAATGAATAAAGTTCTTACCTGGGTGGATCAACGGCTACCCATCATCAAGCCGTTCGAGGATCATCTCTCAAAGTACTACACACCAAAGAATTTCAACTTCTGGTACTTTTTCGGCTCGCTGGCAATGCTGGTGCTGGTTATCCAGATCGTTTCCGGCATCCTGTTGACCATGCATTACAAGCCGGATGCACAGATGGCGTTCGCCTCTGTCGAATACATCATGCGGGAAGTTCCCGGTGGCTGGTTTATCCGCTACATGCATTCGACCGGTGCCTCGGCATTCTTTGTCGTTGTCTATCTGCACATGTTTCGCGGCCTGATATACGGCTCCTACAAGACCCCGCGGGAGCTGATCTGGATCTTCGGCATGTTCATCTATCTGGCGCTGATGGCTGAAGCGTTCATGGGTTACCTGTTGCCCTGGGGACAGATGTCCTATTGGGGTGCGCAGGTCATCGTCAATCTGTTTGGTGCCATTCCCGGCATTGGTCCCGATCTGGCGGTATGGCTGCGGGGTGACTTCGTCGTCTCGGATGCAACATTGAATCGCTTTTTTGCGCTGCACGTCATTGCGGTTCCATTGGCGCTGGTCGGTTTGATCGTGCTACACATTCTGGCGCTGCATCAGGTGGGTTCCAACAACCCGGATGGAGTCGAGATCAAGAAGACGAAGGATGAAAACGGTGTGCCACTCGACGGTATTGCTTTTCATCCCTATTACACGGTCAAGGATATTCTGGGTGTGGCCGTGTTCCTGATCTTCTTCTTTGCGGTACTGTTTTTTGTGCCGGAAGGCGGAGGCTACTTCCTGGAACATGCCAACTTCGTTCCCGCCAATCCCATGCAGACACCAGAGCATATCGCGCCGGTATGGTACTTCACGCCTTTCTATACCGTGCTTCGTGCCGTACCCGATCCTTTTCTGGGTGTGCTGGCCATGGGGGCTGCGGTCGTGATCCTGTTCTTCCTGCCGTGGATCGATCGCAATCCGATCAAGTCCTGGCGGTATCGCAGCAAGCTCCATACGTTCAGCATTCTCTACTTCGTGGCCGCCTTTGTTTGGTTGGGGTATCTGGGAATCGAGCCGGTCACCGAGTTCAACTCCGAAATGGGTGTCAGGCTGACCGAGGTCTACTTCTCGTTCTTCATCGTGATGTGGTACAGCAGCAAGAAACGTTCGGCACTGACCAGCCTGTTGACCTTCGCGGTCGTGATGGGACTGATCGTTGCCTATGACCTGATCAGGGTGGATACGCTGAATCCTTCCATGGTCTGGCCTGCGTTGGCTATTCCAGGCATCTATCTGGTTGTCACGCTGCTGTTTCCGATTTTTACTAACTGGGATGCCGAGAAAGAGGTTCCTCAAAGGGTGACTGGATAATGAAAAGGCTAATCATTTTAAGTTTTCTGCTACTGGCCTCGCCTGTTTCCGTGTTGGCATCAGGGGGCGCTCATCTGGAAAAGGCCGACGTGGATCTGTCCAACAAGGCTTCCCTGCAACGGGGCTTCAAGTATTTCAACAACTACTGTTCCGGTTGTCACTCGACGGCCTTGAGCCGCTACAGCCGGGTGGGTGCAGACCTGGGCATACCTGACGATGTCCTGAAATCCGAAGTGATCTTTTCGCGTGATGAGCGCGGTGAGCCTGACAAAGTCGGTGTCTACATGAAGGCGGCGATGAAGGAGATCGATGCCAGCGAAGCTTTCGGCAAGGCTCCGCCCGATTTGTCGGTCGTCGCGCGTTCGCGTGGTGCCGATTGGATTTACACCTATCTGCGCAGCTTCTATCTGGATCCGTCGCGTCCGCTGGGTGTAAACAATGTCGTTTTCCCCAACGTCGGCATGCCCCATGTACTATGGCAGCTGCAGGGATGGCAGGTAAAGAAGGAGAGCGACGAGCATGGCGCTGCCGAGCTGTCAATGGTTTCCCCGGGTTCCGTGCCGCCCGTTCAATATGATCAGATCGTTCGCGATATCACCAATTTCCTGACCTATATGGCTGAGCCCGCCAGGGATAGCCGGCAGAAGATCGGGATTTTCGTGATGCTGTTTCTGTTCGTGTTTTTCGTCTCGGCCTATTTCCTCAAGAAAGAATATTGGAAAGACGTTCACTGATACATATCATGGAACAAGATGCGAATCGGCAGGCAAGCTTTGCTGTCGAATGTATACACGATTGTATCCCGTTGGCTGATTAGAGGAAGAAAATATGGCATTAGCTGCCAACCGACGCTCCGTCATGACGCTGTTTTCGGCACAGAATTGTGCGCAGTGTCATCGCGCCCGCATTGTGCTGGCGGAGAAAGACATCACGGTGGATATCATTGATATCGATCCTGATAACAAGCCGGATGATCTGGTTGATCTGAATCCCTACAACACCGTACCTACACTGGTTGAACGTGATCTGGTGTTGTACGAACCACGGATCATCATGGAGTATCTTGACGAGCGATTCCCCCATCCGCCGCTGATGCCGGTTGACCCGGTTTCCCGGGCCCGCTCGCGACTGGCGCTGTATCGTGTTGAAAGAGACTGGTACTGCTTGTTGGATGACATGCAGTATGGTGGCGAAAAGAAGCAGGCCAGAGCGCGCAAGGCGTTGAAGGAAATGCTGATTGCATCGGCAGAAGTCTTTGCGGCAAGGCCTTTCTTTCTCAGTGACGAGTTCAGCCTGGTCGATTGCACCATTGCTCCCATTTTGTGGCGGCTGAAGTATCTGGGCATCGAACTGCCAGCATCTGCGCAGTCAGTCATCGACTATATGGACCGGATCTTTCAGCGCGAGAGTTTCATTGCCAGCTTGACCCAGGTTGAGGCCGAGATGCGCCCCGGCGTAGGCAAGCCTGGTTACTAGGCGACGTTCGATTTGTCTGACAAGGAAACCAAAATGACCAGTAGTCGTCCGTACCTGTTACGGGCGATGTACGAGTGGATCGTTGATAATGGATTGACGCCACATATGCTGGTATTTGCCGACGAAGAGGGTGTCATCGTACCCAGGGAATATGTCGATGACGGCAAGATCGTCCTGAATGTCAATCCTACCGCTGTGCGGGGGCTGACCATTGGCAATGAAGAGATCACTTTCTCCGGTCGCTTTGGCGGCAAGCCGATGGATATCGTTGTGCCAGTCAATTGTGCAGTGGCAATCTATGCCCGCGAGAATGGCAAGGGAATGGTTTTCTCACCTGAAGATGGTGATACACCAACCGACCCCGACAGCTCTCCGGATTCGACAGGCGAGAGCAAGGATGGCGGAAGACCGGCTCTGCGAATTGTCAAGTAGCCGCGCCAGCTCCGGATCCAGAGACTGGCAGGTACTGCGCGTCTGCAGCGGGGGGCGTGGTCCATGTATGCCCTGATTCGTTCCCTGTTATTCGCGTTACCTCCAGAGACGGCACATCACGTGGCGCTCGCCGCACTCAAATTGTCTCCATTGCGCAAGAAACCGCTGGCCTGGCATGGCGGCCCGAGGAGAGTGATGGGGTTGGAGTTTGCCAATCCTCTCGGTCTGGCTGCGGGGCTGGACAAGAATGGTGACTACATCGATGCGTTGGGTGGATTGGGTTTCGGTTTCGTCGAAATAGGGACGGTTACGCCGCGTCCTCAGCCCGGTAATCCCCGGCCGCGGTTGTTTCGATTGCCTGAGGCACAAGCGATCATCAACCGCATGGGATTCAATAACAAGGGGATCGAGCACCTCCTCGAGAATGCTGCCAGGCGTCGCTACCAAGGGATTCTGGGTATCAATATTGGCAAGAATTTCGATACGCCTGTCGAAAGGGCCGTTGATGACTACCTCATTGGCTTGAACAAGTCCTACCCGTTGGCCGACTACATCACTGTCAACATCTCTTCCCCCAATACCCCCGGTTTGCGAGACCTGCAGAAAAGCGAAATGTTGCGTGCTTTACTGGAGCCATTGAAGGCACGGCAAATGCAGTTGCACGAGGAAACATCCAGGTATGTTCCCCTGGTCGTCAAGGTAGCGCCCGATCTCGATGAAGGTGAAATCGAGGTTATGACCGACACCTTCAACCAACTGGACATCGACGGCGTTATCGCGACCAATACAACTGCAACTCGCGACGGTGTGCAGGGAATGGTGCATGGGGAAGAGGCTGGTGGGCTTAGCGGGAAACCGCTTCTGGACAAGTCGACGCAGGTGCTGTCCATGTTTCGACAGCATCTGAGAGGGGAGACTGCATTGATTGCGGCTGGAGGTGTATTCTCTTCACAGGATATGCAGTTGAAGCTCGAAAGTGGTGCGGACCTGGTGCAGGTGTATTCCGGTTTTGTCTATCGGGGGCCCGGGATCGTCAGGGAGTTGCTTGCATGAGTACTGGGAAATGAATGTTATGTATGGTAGCTCTGTCTTCCTATGTGAAGTTACGACAGTGGGCGGTTTGCACTATAATCAATTGGATTGAAGTAAAGCTTCTCTTTTTTTCTGTCGCAGACGCCATAGTCAGGTGTGCTTGCAACTGCGTCACAGTTTTGGGTTGTCGCACCGTGCTACGATCAGGGAAATGCCCGATATATCAGGGCAGCATGAAGAATTCAGCAGGGCTTGCTGGATCTGGAGTTCAAAACCCGGTCGCGCCATGAACCCGTGGTCTGAAGGTGGCTTTATATTGGGTACGCTGCCACGGATTCTCCAGATTGATACCACACTATAAACATTTCTGTACTAAAGGTAATTCCATGTCGAAAAGTCGCAAGTTTTTCTCACTCACTCCATTGGCAGCAGGTGTTCTGGCTGTTTCCAGCCTTACATTCAGTATGGATGTCGATGCTGCCTTGCAGTTTCTGCGTGAGGTGAAGGGACCAATTACAGCCGTCGGAACGAAATATACTTTCTCTATACAGCAACGCATCATTAATGACGACACCATTCCCGCGACGGGAACGCCTCCTGCAGCTGTGGAAGTACAGATTACAGACGCCATCAAGAACAGTTTTCCTGCAGCGATCCGCAATTCGGTAAAGGTCGAGAATCTGACCATTCTGGATGAGGTGGTACAGGATGAGAACAGCACAAAAAAACCCAAGGCCAATTTTCAGAATGCAACCCTGACGTTGAATCCTGGTTTTGCCGGGGTAGCAACCGGAGCTGACAAGGGCGACAAGATTTTCGCAGACAAGGAGAAGCTGTCTCCCTATTCTTCCATTATTGTTCGTTATGACGTCACCGTTGATGTGGGTACTGCAAACAAGGGGCCCTTTACCTCGACTGCAGACATGAACGGCAAGACGGATTCCGCAACCTTCATATTGCCATCAGCCCCATCTGCCCATGCATCGGTTTGTCCTCAAGGGACAGTACCGGATACCACCAATAAGGTGGTTAATGGTGATTTCTCAACACCACATGGTGCTCTGCCTAAAGGTGCCGATGGCAAGACTACCCCGCTACCTCCCAATAGCCTCATCGCCAAATCCTTCAAGAGTGACTACAAATTCGTGGGAGACAACACCTTTGCCAATTACAAGGAGGTTGCGCTGGTGACCGAGATTGCTGCGGCACCTGGTGTTGCGCCGGCCAGTAATATCACGATTACAGACCTGTCTCATTTCCAATATCCGTTCCCAGGCGCCAAGAAGGCGGGTGATATTCCTGCGTTGGACAAGGCGCCGGGCTACCTCCTGGCATCCGGTGCTGGTGTGTCAGGTGGTCCCGGAATCTGGATGCAAACGGTTTCCGGGCTTGATCCCAAAGCCAAATACCAGTTTGAGGTGTGGGTTTCCAATCCTGCTCCGGTATCGGAAGTTATTGGAACTGGTGGAGATGATGCTGAAATTACATTGGTGGCCGGCTCTGCCACGTCACCCGTGTTTACTCTGGTTGAAGACAAGACAACGGACCAATGGCATCAGATCAGCCTGCAGGTTGATCCCGAGCCCGGCAACAAGGCGACTCTTGAGGTCAGAAACAGCAACATCAAGGAAGATAACTACAATCTTGTAGCGCTGTCTGGTATCGCTTTGCGCAAATGTGTGGCACCGGCTGATCTCGGTAAGGATACAACCACCCCGACTACGCCAACCACCCCCACGACACCAACCACACCTACGGCACCTACTACCCCGACTACGCCAACTACACCTACCACGCCAACAACGGATGATACTTCTTCCAGTGGTGGTGGCGGTGGTGGTGCCATGGGGCTGATGCTCGCTGGATTCGGCTTCCTCGGATTGCGTCGTCGACGCCACTGATTTGATGAGGATTGAAAAAAGGCCAGCTTTGCTGGCCTTTTTTCGTTTTTGCTCTGTGCTTTCTGAGTCCGGGGTTTGAATGAGGCGACTGGCACAAGCTCTCGATTCCATAGCGGATCAAGAAATACCCGCTCGGCCTGCAGGTGAGGTGATAAATCCTTGAAACTACCGCGAAACCAACCTCTTGCACCTTTTAATCTTGTCCAACTTTCGGATTCAGAGTCTTTTCAATGGATTCATAAGCTCGGTTTATAGCTTGCATAAACTTACATATTTGAGGTTAGGCATTGAAGGGACTAACCTTGCGTTTTCCCGCAGGAAGACCTGCAGCCTGGTCGGCTTGCGCAAGCAGGAAACCTATCGGGGAAGGGAAGCCTGCAAAGATGCTCGGTGACTCGATTTTAGACAACCAGGAGGTGTAAACCCATGCCTACGTTCGTACGTACCGATAAATGTGATGGTTGCAAGGGGCAGGATAGAGTGGCGTGCGTGTACATCTGCCCGCATGACCTGATGAAACTCGATTCGGATGGCTCCGAGACTGGCCATGCAATGAAAGCGTTCAACCAGGAACCGGAACAGTGCTGGGAGTGCTACAGCTGTGTCAAGATCTGTCCACAGAATGCCATTGAATGTCGCTCCTATGCCGATGTGGTACCGATGGGGGGCAGTGTCCAGCCTCTGCGAGGCACAGACTCCATCATCTGGACCATTAAATTCCGCAATGGCAACATGAAGCGATTCAAATTTCCCATTCGTACCACGCCAGAAGGTTCAGCTGATCCCTATGGTGGCGAGAACGATGCAGTCCTGGAGGAAATCGCTGACCACTCGACCCTGTTCACCAAAGGCACACACAGTTGTGACATGTCACAATTTCGTGCCGGCTGAACACTGATCTGATCAAGAAATATCGAAGAACCAACCTTACCTGGAGAGAACAATGAGCGGATTCGGCAACCCAGATGTTGTTGAGGAAGAAGTAGACATCCTTCTGATTGGAGGCGGCATGGCTGCCTGCGGATGTGCCTTCGAACTCAAACGCTGGACAGACGCCGCCAAGGCTGACGGCCATGACATCAGCGTGAAACTGGTCGACAAGGCTGCCCTGGATCGTTCCGGTGCAGTTGCACAGGGTCTGTCAGCCATCAACACCTATATGGGCAAGAATGATCCTGCGGATTATGTGCGCTATGTCCGTGGCGACCTCATGGGGGTGACGCGTGAAGATCTGGTTTACGATGTGGGCCGTCATGTCGATGATTCTGTTCACAACTTCGAGAAATGGGGGCTTCCAATCTGGAAGAAGGAAGGCGAAGAAGACAAGAGCCTGAAAGAGGGCGGTACGCCTGTCAACTCCGGTCGCTGGCAGATCATGATCAATGGCGAATCCTACAAATGGATCGTTGCAGAAGCCGCAAGGAAGGCTCTGGGCGCAGAAAACATCCAGGAACGCGTCTTTATCGTCAAATTGCTCAATGACAAGAATGACCCTACTCGCGTAGTTGGAGCCGCCGGCTTCTCGGTACGTGAAGACAAGGTCTACATCTACAGATTCAAAGCCTGCCTGCTAGTCTGTGGCGGTGCCGTGAATGTCTTCCGTCCCCGCTCGGTGGGCGAAGGTATGGGGCGTGCCTGGTACCCCGTCTGGAACGCCGGTTCCACCTACGCGATGGCCGCAGAAGCTGGTGCAGAACTGACCCTGATGGAAAACCGCTTCGTGCCCGCCCGCTTCAAGGATGGTTACGGACCCGTAGGCGCCTGGTTTCTTCTGTTCAAGGCCAAATCCACCAACGCCTTTGGCGAAGACTACCAGGAAAAGAACTACAAGGAGCTTGAAAACGTCAATGCCTCGCAGTATGCAAAAGGGTTCCATATGGGGACTTGCCTGCGCAACCACCTCGTGATGAAGGAATTGAAGGAAGGTCGTGGCCCGATCTTCATAGACACGCCTACTGCCATGGCCAACCTGGCGAAGAACATGACGCCCAAGGAGATCAAGCACCTTGAAGCCGAAGCATGGGAAGACTTTCTCGACATGACCATCGGGCAGTGCGGTGTATGGGCAGGGGAAAATATCGAGCCCGACAAGGACGTATCCGAACTGATGCCTACCGAACCGTACCTGTTGGGTTCCCACGCAGGCTGCGCTGGGATCTGGGTATCGGGTCCCGAAGATCTGCCAGGCTCACCGGATCATTACCATTGGGGTTACAACCGCATGACTACGGTCAATGGTCTGTTTACAGCTGGTGATGGTGTCGGCGCCTCAGGCCACAAATTCAGCTCGGGCTCCTTTACCGAAGGACGGATTGCCGCCAAGGCGATGGTCAAATATGTCATCGATACCAAGGACGTGAAACGCGAGCTGGATCGTCCGGTAAATGAGATCGTGGAAGAAATCTATGCTCCGGTAAGAACCTTTCTGGAGCACAAGGACTACACCACAGCCATTGATGTCAATCCCAACTACATTACGCCCAGGATGCTGCAGTTCCGTCTGCAGAAAATCATGGATGAATATGTGGCTGGCGTCTCCACCATGTACCAGACCAACGCGGTGATGCTGGGAGTCGCCGAGCGCAAACTGGAAATGTTGCGTGAAGATGCCACCAAAACGCGAGCAAAAGACCTGCATGAACTGCTGCGTGCCTGGGAGAATCACCACCGTATCCTGGCCGCCACGGCGCACATGAAGCACATCCAGTTCCGTGAAGAGACCCGTTATCCGGGGTACTTCTACCGCACGGACTTTCTGGCCGTGGATGATGACAACTGGAAATGCTTCGTCAACAGCACCTACGACAAGGAAACCGGTATGTGGAGCCTGAAGAAGGTGAAGTGGGAATGCCTGATCAGTTATAACCCCGAGACCGAGGCGGAAGGTATGGGTCACATGGGGCCTGATTCCATATAGCGTGGAGTACTGGGAGCCTGAAATGCCCGAGGCCGGACATCCAGGATGTCCGGCCTTTTTTTATTGGTAATGGCTGTTCCCAATCCAGTTCCCCTGCTTTTTGTATAATTCTTTGCACTTTTCCCGCAGATCGGGTGAAATACACCGCTTGATCTGGGGGGGGGCAGAAGCTATCTGCGTAGTTGCTGCCGCTCAAGCCTGCTCACTGAGCACCTGAAGCCAAGGTTAATTCTCGGATTCAGGTAAAAAGTTTCGATCTCGGTATCTCATGATGAAGGGAGTATGAGTGGATTTTGATGACATCAGGGATAGCATTCCAAACCAGAGTCCTGTGCAGCCACGGGAGCTGTCTCTGGATGCGGAATTCCAGTTTGACTGTCATCCAGGGGTGTCGTGTTTCAACGCATGCTGCAAGCAGAGTGACATTCAACTTACCCCCTATGACGTCATAAGATTGAAAAGGCGGTTGAAGATGACCTCCGCCGAGTTTGTTGCACGCTACACCGTCCCTTTCGAGATGGATCAGCATGGCATGCCGGGTCTGAGACTGGCCACGGCGGGTAAATCATCTTGCTGTACCTTTCTGTCGGACGATGGCTGTCGCGTCTATGAAGATCGACCCGTGGCCTGTCGTTATTACGCGTTGGGTAACATGGCCATGCGGAAGATTGATGAGCCCAGGGTTGAAGAGGTTTTCTTTGTCGTCAGGGAAGATCACTGCAAAGGCCATGAAGAACCGGTAAGGCAGACGGTGCGCGACTATCTCGACAAGCAGGGTATCCCCGACTACCAGGAAGCCAATCGGGAATGGATGGATGTGGTCATCAAGAAACGCACCTCGGGGCCTACTGTCGGTTCGCCTTCAGCTCGTAGCCTGCAGCTGTTCGATATGTGTAGTTATGATATGGATAGCTTCAGAAAGTTTGTGCAGACTCCCGGATTTCAGAATATTTTTGATGTTCCGCCCGACGAGATGACCACGGTTCTCTCTTCAGACGAAAACTTGCTGGTCTTCAGCATGCGTTTCCTGAAGCAGGTATTGTTTGGCGAGATGCGTATCCGGGTGAAAGAGGGTGCCCGTGAACAGCGGGTTGCCGTGCGCAAGGAGGAGTGGAAGAGGCGTCGTGAAGAGGAGATACAGCGTCAGCGTGACGTGTTGGAGCAGGCCAGGGTGGAAGAGGCAGCGCAGTTTGCATCGGTGGAGAAGGACGGAAATGACGATGATGATGGCAGTCTGACCGTTATCTGATAGCGAAACCTGTAACGTGAAAGGCTACAACCTGTTCAGGGTTGTAGCCTTTTGATTTTTTATGGCTACTCGGCTTGCTCCTGAAGTCCGGGCAGCTACGGCAAATACCGGCTACTCACTGAGTAGTTACCAGCTTTGTAGTTGCTCGGCGAGTAGTTCGGACAAGCAGTAGCTGAGTAGTTACCCAACTTTTTTATCATGAATCTATTTGACAGAGCGGGCTATGGAATATTTTGAACTTGGGGATGGCAAGCAGTCGCTGCGTGTGGCGGTGGTCTCCGATACACACGCAAATCTGGACCAGCGTGTTGCAGAGGTAGCGGCTGGCTGCGATGCGGTCATACACGCTGGTGATATCTGCGCGGCATCGGTACTCGATGAACTCAAGCAGGTGAATGATCATGTGGTTGCGATTGCCGGAAACAACGATCATGCGGCGCTGTGGCCAATCGATGATTCGGCTGTGGTAAACAACCTGCCGGCAATTGCGCATATTTCCGTGCCCGGGGGTCTCATCATGGTCGAACATGGTCATCGCTTCGGCAATAACCCGGATCATGGTGAACTGCGTGCGGCTCATCCCGAGGCGAGAATGGTGATCTATGGTCACACCCATCGTCAGGTCTGGGATGCTGATGGGGACACCTGGGTATTGAATCCGGGCGCAGCGGGTTATGTCCGTAATCATGGTGGCCCGGCTTGTGTGGTGCTGACATTGACCAATATCGATTGGGATGTGGAGCTGATCCAGTTTGCGGAACAGGATGGCCAGGCAGCCTGAAAATGATCGATTGGAAAGCAATCAGAACTGTGTTTCTCGATATGGACGGAACCCTGCTGGACCTCCATTTCGACAACCACTTCTGGCTTGAACATGTGCCACAAAAGTATGCCGGCCAGCACGGCATGGCTCTGGATGAGGCACGACGTGTGCTCGAAGAAAAATACCAGGCCATTACCGGGACGTTGAACTGGTATTGCATCGATTACTGGAGTGATGCGCTGGAGTTGGATATTGCTGCGCTCAAGCGTGATATCGAACACCTGATTGCAATCAGGCCAGGAGCAAGCGGTTTTCTGAAGGCACTCAGGTCATCAGACAAGCGGGTTGTGCTGGTAACCAACGCACACCAGAAGAGCCTTTCCCTGAAAATGGCACAGACAGGCCTGGAGACCTATTTTGATGCCATGATCTGTTCCCATGATCTGGGGCTGCCAAAGGAAGACCCCGCCTTCTGGGAAAAGGTGAAGGCTGTGGAGCCTTTCGACGTCGACAGCACCTTGTTGATCGATGACAGCCACACTGTACTCGAGTCGGCAAGAATTGCAGGCATACGCCATCTGCGCTCGATACAGCAGCCTGATTCACAACAGGCACCGAGGCCGGAGGGTGATTTTATTGCGGTAGGGGATTTTTCCCGGCTATTGCCCGTGGCGTGATGCATTACTGCTCAGGGGGTCGAGCCAAGGGGCATGAGGTGGCACCAGACAGGTAATCCACTGTTTTGTACAGGATTGCCTGCCCAGCACGCCATCAAACCTGATTTGATGGCGTGCTGACACCGTAGAACGTTTACTTGTTGGTGTTCAATCCGAGAATGCTGTAGGCAGGGCAGAAATTCAATAAACCTGTTGCCAATGGGACTACTCCGATCCAAGCCCAGGCAGGGCCGCCGAGGAACAGTGCCCAAACGATCAGCAGGGCGCCAACAACGATTCTGAGGATGCGGTCGATACCGCCGACATTTTTTGGCATTGTGATTACTCCAGTTCAATATGTGATAAGGCTTGTCATTCTCTTTCAAGTGACCAGCGGGTTCAGTAACTTGGTCACATAAGACTATAGACCAATACCAGCTTTATACCGCATGGAATCCGTGACGGTAATTGATCAACCGCAACATTGCATTCCTGCTGCAGTGCCGGGGCTGAAGCGATCAGTCACCCAGCAATGCCTTCAGGTGTTTCAGATGACTGCGGCCCGTTTCCCGTGCACGCGCTTCGTTGACGTTGGCGGGATCATCCCATTCGAGGTGTTCGGCAGGTAGTTCATCCAGAAAGCGGCTAGGTTCACAGTCGATTTCCTCGCCGAATTTCTGCCGTTTTTTTGCATAGGTCATGGTCAGGGACTGACGGGCACGGGTAATGCCCACATAAGCCAGTCTGCGCTCCTCTTCCAGATTGTCCTCTTCGATGCTGGTCTTGTGGGGGATCAACTCCTCTTCCATGCCGGCAATAAAGACATGGGGGAACTCCAGCCCCTTGGCGGCATGCAGCGTCATCAATTGCACACCTTTGTCGTGTTCGGAGTCGTTGTTGCGCTCCAGGATATCCATCAGCTGCATGCGGTTGACAATATCCCTGAGTGATGTGTCACCCTGTTTCTTGGCGCTCAGACGATTAATCCAGTCGACCAGTTCACTGACGTTCTCGATGCGCTTGTCGGCAATCCTGTCATTGCTGCTGATTTCACGCAGCCAGTCTTCATAGGCGATTTCATTCAACAGGGATTTGACCAGTACCAGCGCGGGTGCCTCTTCGGCACGATAGGCCAATTCGCTGATCTGATCCGTGAAGCGTTGCAAACGGAGTACTGCCCGTTCGCTCAGTCGTTGCACCAACCCCATTTCGCTGCTGGCAGCCAGCAGGCTGGTATCTCGCTCGGTGGCGTACTGGCCCAGTTTTTCCAGCGTGGAGGCCCCGATTTCGCGTCTCGGGGTGTTGACCGTGCGCAGGAAGGCGGCGTCGTCATCCGGATTGGTGATCAGGCGGAGATAGGCGATGATGTCCTTGATTTCTGCACGTTCGAAAAAGGAGGTGCCGCCACTGACGAAATAGGGGATATCGTGTTCCCGCAGCTTGCGTTCAAACAGCCGTGACTGGAAGTTGCCACGGTAGAGGATGGCGAACTGGTTGTAGTCGATTTTCCTTCTGAACTTGATGTTCATGATCTCGGAGACGATCCGCTCGGCTTCGTGTTCGGCGCCGTTGCAGGGAATGACCCGTAGTGGGTCACCTTCACCCAGTGTACTCCACAGCTGCTTTTCGAACACATGGGGGTTGTTGGCGATCAGTGTGTTCGCACTTTGCAGGATCCGGCTGGTGGAGCGGTAATTCTGCTCCAGCATGATGACCTCCAGCGTGGGGAAGTCCTGTTTCAGAAGATTTAGGTTTTCAGGGCGCGCCCCCCGCCAGGCGTAGATTGACTGGTCATCGTCGCCAACCGCAGTCAGTCGCCCCTCGACCCCGGCCAGCAGCTTTACCAGCTGGTACTGACAGGCATTGGTATCCTGATACTCGTCCACCAGCAGGTAGCGCAGCCGGTTTTGCCATTTCTCGCGGATCTCGTGGTTGGACTGGAACAGCTTGACTGGCAGGACGATCAGATCGTCGAAATCGACGGCATTGTAGGCCTTGAGCTGGCGTTGGTAGCGTTCATAGAGCTGGGCATGAAAGGCCGCTTCGCTGTCCTCTGCGGTACTGAAGGCCTGGTCAGGGCTGATGAAATCGTTCTTCCAGCCGGAAATGCGCCACTGAATACTGTCTGCCGACTCGATATTCTCCTTGCGCGCCAGCTCTTTCAGCAGCTGACCGCTGTCTTGGGCGTCGAAGATGGAAAAGCCGGCCTTGTAACCCAGCGTCTTGAGTTCCTGACGAATGATTCGCAGCCCGAGGGTGTGAAAAGTTGATGCTTGCAGACCCTTGGCGGCGCTGGTTGTCAGCAGTTTGCCAATTCGTGTCTGCAGCTCCTTTGCAGCCTTGTTGGTGAAGGTGATGGCGGCGATATGGCGTGCATCAATACCGTGCTCGCGAATCAGAAAGGCGATCTTTTCGGTAATGACCCGGGTCTTGCCGCTGCCGGCGCCAGCCAGTACCAGAAGTGGCGTACCTACATGCTCGACGGCGGCGCGTTGTTGGGGGTTCAGTGTATCCATCGGGTTGGGAATCTCGGTTGTCCTCTCCAGTTTGTCGGGCCAGCATACAGGTTGGGCGCCATTGGTTCCCGATATTGAGTGAACAGACAGATAGCCTGAATTCCTGGGATTCAGGATTCGGATTCAGGGATCGGGCAAGATGGCTTGCAATGGCGAGCGGCGGATTCTATCGTTTTCGTCATGGTCTGCAAGTTCTGATTTCCGGATGGTGGCAGGTTGAATGCGTTGAGTGAATCTGATGAGAATCGATAGAGAAACAGGAAAGCTGCTGGATGCACGTCAAGTGCCATCCCCCAATTTTGACGATCGTCCGGATGGAGTCGAGCCAGATTTGCTGGTCATTCACAATATCAGCCTGCCACCCGGTCGGTTTGGCCTCGGTTTCATCGATGATCTTTTCTGCAACAGACTGGATCCGGCGGCAGATCCCTATTTCAAGGATATCTGCACGCTTAGGGTCTCCTCGCACCTGCTGCTGCGCCGGGAAGGCGAGCGGGTGCAGTACGTACCCTTCCATAAACGTGCCTGGCATGCAGGTGTTTCCAGCTACCAGGGGCGTGCTTCCTGTAATGATTATTCGATCGGTATCGAGCTGGAAGGCACTGACACCGAAAACTACACCAGCAGGCAGTACACGACCCTGGCTAACGTTATTCTTGCATTGAGCGAAGCCTATCCCGGAATTTCCACCGGGCGGATTGTTGGCCACTGTGATATTGCTCCCGGAAGAAAAACCGATCCCGGGCCTGCGTTCGACTGGGAATTTCTGCGTGGCCTGCTCGATGTGGCATCATCGTGACAGGGTAGTGGGTGGGGAAACAGACTGATCTTGGCAAAGGCGGTTAGCAACGCCTCATATATCTGAAAAATATAATTCATGAAATCAATGTGATGTGATATATACTTGGAGTATATTATCGCTGCCTGATCGGTGTTTTCAATGCCTGTTGCCGATGACCTTGCAGGCGGACCTTTGATACTTTTGTTCACGCTAAAGTGTGGACTTTCTCACATTTTGGGCTAGTATCTGATGTTGGACATTTAGTATAAAATTTAATGAGATCCATCCTTATGAATAGAAATTCCTTAAACCTTTTTATTGCCGCTGCGCTGGCAGTTTCCAGTGTGGGGTATGCGCAGACCGATGCCACGAGCACGCTTCCCGATGCCAAACCCGGTGAGTGCTACGCCAAAGTCATCATTCCCGCCAAATACGAGGAGCGCACTGAGGAAGTCGTTGTCAGCGAAGCCTCCGAACGTATCGAAGTCATTCCCGCCAAGTACGAATGGGTGGAGGATAAGGTTCAGATCAAGGATGCCTCTTTCAAGCTGGTTCCCGTTCCGGCTGTTTATGAATCGGTCACCGAGCGTATTGAAGTCAAGCCGGCTTCGACTCAATGGATGTTGACGACGCCTAAGAAGCAGGTCAAGACAGCGGGCGCCTCGCTGGTCGCCTACGCCAAGGGGGCGGGATTGCCGGCGGATTCCGCACAGCCGGGCCAGTGTTATCTGGAGTACTACAAGCCTGCGGTCTATCGTACCGAAACCGAGAAGGTGGTTGCCAAGGAGGCCTCTGAAAAGATAACGGTTGTGCCACCCAAGTATGAGTGGGTGGAAGAGAAGGTGCTGGTCAAGGAAGCCTCGACCAAGGTAGTCAATGTACCTGCCGTCTATGGTACCGAGACCGAAAAGGTACTGGTTGCACCGGCCACCACAAAATGGAAGAAGGGACGTGGATCCAAGGAACGGCTGGACAATGCAACCGGTGAGATCATGTGTCTGGTGGAGATTCCTGCCAAGTACAAGACGGTAACGCGTCGTGTGGTCAAGACACCGGCAACGACCAAGACCATCGAAATCCCGGCCGAGTACAAGACGGTCAAGATGAGAAAGCTGGTGACGCCAGCGGAAGAGAAGCATGAAACCATTCCGGCTCAGTACACGGAGATCACCAAACGGGTCAAGGTATCGGACGAGTCCGTATCTTGGGTGCTTTCTACCGAGCCTGCACCTGAAGGTAGCAAACCTACTGGCAACAAGCTGTGTCTGCGTGAGAATCCTGCGGTGTACAAGACGGTAACCAAGCGAGTTCTCAAGACACCAGCGACGACCAAGCGTATCGAGATTCCTGCGGTGACTGAAACCATCCGGGTTCGCAAGCTGGTTTCTCCGGCTGCCGAAAAGCGTATTCCTATCCCCGCCAAGACCCAGAAGCTGACGAAGAAGGTCAAGGTCAGTGACGAACGTCTGGAGTGGCGCCAGATCCTCTGCGAGACCAATACGACTCCTGATTTGGTCAAGAAGGTACAAGCTGCATTGAAGGAAGCCGGGTTTGCCGTATCGGTTGACGGTCATCTGGGATCTCAGACACAGCGCGCCATCAGCAACTTCCAGCGCAAGAATGGCCTGGCACGTGGAGGATTGACGATGGATACGCTCAAGGCGTTGAATATCGAGATCTGATCGCGGCGGCGGCATAGTCACGACGCAGAGAAAAAGCCCCGCTGAAACGGGGCTTTTTTTTATGGGTTCATTTCGCGAGTTTCTTCAGCGCTTCGGCAATTTTCTTGCGCTTCATGCTCTTCTTGACAGGAAGATTGTATTCCGACAAATGGGCAGGATACTGCGCCTGCAGGCCTTTCAGTTCCCGTTTCCTCAACTTGCCGGTTCGCTCAAAGGTTTGCCGGATATCCCCCTGGACGATGAGTTTGCCTTCGCGGATGATGAAGCGTTCTTCGATGACATCTCCGATCGTCAGGCCCTTGCGTGCTATTCGCACTTTTTTTACCACGCATGCCGAGGGTCTGATACCGCTGTAACCCTCCTCGCCATAGGGGAAGCAGCGGTCCTGGGTAAGGATTACGGCATCTGGTGTGATGTCTACCTGTTCGGCATCGATGGCTGTTTGTAGAAAGACACTGATGTTGGATAGTGTCGTGTCGGTTTTGACGGTAGCTGCTGTTTTGGGCGCAGCAGTGTCGCTTTCCTCACCGCATAGTTTGGTGATCTGTGCCAGCGAAAACCCCTTGTCCAGGTAATGGTTGATATCAGCACGACTGCACTCTGCAGCATGCGAGGTGACCGGAGCGCCCAGGGCGATCAGGGCAGATATTAGTAAACTGCATGAAGTATTATTCATAACCTATTGTTCCAGATATATTTTCATGGGGTTTCGGTGTGTCGGATGGGGTGTCTTCGGCAAACGCTTGCCAGTGTCCATCCTGAAGTATCTCCAGTGGTTGAAAATGGGATTTATAGTTCATCTTGGGGCTCTCCTCGATCCAGTAGCCCAGATAGACATAGGGCAACCCCTGCATCCGGGCATGCTCGATTTCCCAGAGTACAGCGTAGGTTCCCGGGCTTCTGCGGCTGTACTGCGGATCAAAGAAGGTGTAAACCGCCGAGTATCCTCGTGGCAGGACATCGACGACGGCAACGCTGACCAGTTTGCCGTGCAGGCGAAATTCGACGAACAGCGTATTGCTCCACTTGGCAAAGAGAAAGTTGCGGAAACTCTCTTTGTCGGGGTTGGCCATATCACCATCGGCGTGACGTGAATTCAGATACTTGCGATAGAGTGCAAAACGCTCGTCGGAAAAGCTGGCGGGTTGCAGTTCGACCTGCAGATCGGCATTGCGTTTCCAGCAGCGCTTCTGGCTGCGGCTCAGAGAAAAGCGGGATGTATCCACCCTGCAGGGAATGCAGGCATTGCACGACAAGCAGACCGGCTTGTAGAGGTGGTCACCGCTACGGCGGTAGCCCTGATCGATCAGCGCCTGGTAGGACTCGGCTGCGGGAATGAAGGCGGGGTCCACAAAAGCATTGGAGGCATGCATTCCCTGCAGGTAGCTGCATTGGTGAGGGGGCGTGGAATAGATCTTAACTGTATGAGTGCTTGTCGTCATTTATTCCGGAAAATCCGCCGCTTGTCGGGCAATTGTAAATAAAACTCTGATCGGGATCACATGTTTTTGTGAAGTGCTCACCCACATTCCCACTATAAGCATACTACTATCGGCCAAACAGCAACGTTTATCGGGAATCGTGGCATGTGGAGAAAAATAAGAATCAGCATTCTACTGGGTATCCTGACGATGGTAGCCGGCAATACCTATATCGAGCAGCGTGATGCCACGGACTGGATCGAGACGCTCGATGTCGTTGTCTACCCCATCAACGGTGACGGCAGTGAGGTGACGGAACGTTACATCAGGCAATTGCAGGACAGCGATTTCAGCAATATTGCCCGCTTCATGCGGCGACAGGGAGCGTACTATGAAATCGGTTCGCGCAATCCGGTCAAGGTTCGGGTCGCGGATGTTGTCGATGCCATGCCACCACGACAGGTACAGGGGAAAGAGGCCAGTGTCCTCGATACGGTTTGGTTCAGTCTGAAGATGCGCTGGTGGGCCGCTTTTCATGATAATGGCTGGAATGCCGGTGATATACGAATGTTCGTGGTCTATTTTGCACCCGAAGGGAACGATGTCATTCCCGATTCCCTGGCTTTGCCAAAAGGTTTGATCGGGCTGGTATATGCGTATGCGGACTCGGGTTACGGGGGTACGAACAACTTCGTTATTGCCCATGAGATGCTGCATACCCTGGGGGCGACCGATAAATATGATCCTGTCACCAATATGCCGCTTTACCCGGTTGGTTATGCGAATCCCTATGTAACGCATCGTTACCCACAGAAAATGGCTGAAATCATGGGGGGGAGAATTCCGGTCGATAGCGAGCTGGCCTATATACCCAATTCCCTCGATGATGCCGTCATTGGCAGTCGGACTGCACTGGAGATCAACTGGTTCAACTGAGCCTTGCGGGAATCCGCGTTCAAGCCTCGGGTGCAAGTCATAGACGAGAGACGTGTTCCGGTGGCCGTCTGACCGGCGCCCGAGCATTACCTTGAATCGGCGAATACGGCAATCTTTGCCGCGATCTCCCGTGAAAGCTTTTCCAGCGCCCGGCTCTGGGCGGCAACATAGTCGGCATACGCCTTGCCATGAACCGGTTCAACGATATTGGACTGTACCGATACGAGTTCCCTGCGTCCCTTGCGGCTCAGTAGCTGCCAGCGGGCACGCAGCGTGATGGCATCGTTGAGTCGGCCATCAAATCTCGATACGCTGATCCTGATCTGGTAGTCGGGCCTGAGCCTGCTCTCCCATGGGTAGGTATAGACCTCGCTGCTGCCGAGCAAGGTAACCAGATTGTCCCCGAGAATCCGCAGAAACTCTTCATCCAGCCTGCCACCCCACTGGTGAAAGTCCGCAACATTGATCTGATTGTCCCCCTTGCGGGTAACGACCTGAGGGCGTTGCAGCACCTTGGGAAAATTGAGAGGACCCACGCCGATTTTTATCGGTCGTCGCATTGTCTGCTGCGCTGGTTGAACAGTGGCATTGAGTGAGTAGAAATGGGTTGGTGCTTCATGCACGGCGCAGCTGCCTAGCAGCGTGAGCAGGAATCCCGGTAGCAGAAGGCGTTGCAGATTTGGTTTCATGGGGTATCGATGGTTTTACCGTAGAGCAGCGCATTGGGGTGTCGTTCGAGGTAGTCGGTTAATGCCTCGAAGGAGTTGATGGCTGAAGAGAGCTGGTCGATGAGGAGACGAATGTCGTAGATCAATGGGGAATCCTCCGACAGTGTTGCATCCGCTGTGGCGAGTGTCTTTTCCGCTTGCGTCAATGATGACTCGATTCGTTTTGCCAGTGTGGGGACCGCACGGTCGAGCTTTTTCGCCAGCGAACTGGTGTTGTCCAGCAGGGTGGCAAGATGTGTGACGGCATTTTTCGAGGCAGGAGACTCGATCATTCCCCGCAGTGCCTTGATGGTATCGCGCAGATCATTGGTGATTTCCACCAGTGGGACATTGCCGATCTTGTTCAGCAGCTCGGTGGCGTTGCGGGTGAGCTTTTCCATGGCGCCTGGCACGGTGGGGAATACGCGGAAGGGACCTGACTGAGTGATCTGGGCGTCCGGTACCTCTTCGAGAAAGTCGAGATCGACAAACAGTTGCCCGGTCAGCAGATTGCCTGATGCCAGCTGTGCACGCAGACCGCGGGTTACCAGAGTTTCCAGCACGGATTCGGGGCTGCCAATGTCACCGCTGACGGTGATCAGATCCGGGTGCAGTGCGATCAGTACCGGAATCCTGACCTCCAGCGTACGATGATCCATCTGTACGTCGATATCGATGACCTCGCCGACTTGAATCCCCCTGAACTCGACGGTTGCTCCGATATGCAAGCCGCGTATCGAACTGTCGAAATAGAGCACGTAATACTCGGTCAGTGAGTAGGGTTTGTTTTCGATGCTGGCGTGGTCGGGCAGTAGCGCAAAACGTTCTCCACCCACGGTAAGTGCGCCGGCCTCCAGGTTGTGTGGTGTATCTACGCCAATTCCGCCGGTCAGTAATGCCGATAACGATTCGAGCCTGGCGCTGACGCCTTCTGATGTCAGGCGCAGATCAAAGCCACTGGCGTTCCAGAAGCGGCTGTTTTCGTGAATCAGCTGATCGTAGGGGGCATTAATGAAGATATTGATGACAACGGAGCGCCCGTTGCTGTCAAGATGATAGCCGGTAACTTCCCCAACCTGGATCTGGCGATAGTAGATGCCGGAGCCGATATCCAGCGAGCCCAGACTGTCTGCTGTCAATACATACGGCTTGCCGGCTGCGTCCGACTTGATGGGCAATGGCTCGGTGCGTCCGTTGTAATGGCTCAGGGCAGCGCCACCTTCTCCCGGATCCATGCCGATATAGATACCGGAAATCAGTGTGTTGAGGCCGGAGATTCCCCTGGGGTTGATGCGTGGGCTGACGATCCAGAACTGGGTGTTTTCATTGAGATGACTGCCAATGGATTTCTTCAGTTCCACGGTTACTTCCACATGGGACAGGTCTTCATTCAGCTCGATACGCTTGACCTTGCCGACATCCACGTTCTTGTAGCGCACGCGTGTCTTGCCCGGTTCCAGACCCTCGGCTTCGCTAAAGCTGATGGTGATGGTTGGTCCCTTTTCACTATAGGACTTGTAGACCAGCCAGCCACCAATCACCAGCGCCAGAATCGGAATCAGCCAGACCAGGGAAAAGCGGCTGCCTTCCTCGGTAATGGCCTCGGGGAGTTGGTCGAGTGATGGGTCAGTCATTGAGTGCATCCCAGATCAGGCGTGGGTCGAAACTGTGTGCGGCAAACATTGTCAGGACGACGACGGCGGCAAACGAGAGGGAGCCAATGCCGGGTTCGATGGTGGCAAGGGTGCCAAATTGTACCAGCGCGGCCAGAATGCCAATGACGAAGATGTCGACCATGGACCAGCGACCAACAAATTCAGTGATCCGATAGAGCCGTGTTCTGTCACGCATCCGCCAGGTCGAACCCAGCTGCACCGACATCAGCAACAGCGCCAGTACCAGCATTTTCAACAGTGGAATGAAGACACTGGCGACAAAGACGATCAGGGCCAGAGGCCACATCCCTTCGGCAATCAGTTGCTGCACCCCTTCGATAATCGTGGCGGGTTCCCCCTGTCCCAGCCAGACCACGCTCATGATGGGGAACAGATTGGCGGGGACATAGAGAAGCATCGAAGCCAGCAGCAGGGCCCAGGTACGATGGATGCTGCGCGGCAGGCGTGAATGGACGCGCGCGCCACAGCGTGGGCAGGCGATCCGGGTAGATCGGCCCTGGGGTTGCTGCGACAGTGCATCACAGACATGGCAGGAAACAAGTCCGGCGGAGGCAGCGGTCAGTGCTGACATTTCGAGTCCAGTTTATGCCAGATCAGATGCGGATCGAGAGAGCTGTTCAATGCGGCAAGTACGAAAATGAGCAGGCTGAAGGCATAGAGAGAGGGGCCCGGAATAACGGTTGCCAGATCCCCCAGTTTGACGACAGCCACGAGGGTTGCCAGCATGAAGACCTCCAGCATGCCCCATGGCTCGGTGCTCTGCAAAAAGCGGAAAACACGCCTGCTGTAGTTCAGCGTCTTCCCCAATTTCAGTGGGATGAGCAGGTAGAGGATGGCCAGCAGATTGAACAGTGGAAACATGAAGGTGGTGGCAAAGACCAGAATCCCGAGAAAGGGGCGGCCCTGCTGGTACAGGGTCAGACTGCTGGAGAGCAGGCTGGCTTCCTGAACCCGGCCCTGGGCATTGAGGGCCAGAAACGGCAGCATGTTGCTGACCAGAAACAGGATCAGGCCTGTACTGGCCAGAGCGAGGCTGCGTTCGATGCTGTTTTTCTTGAATTGGTATAGCGTGGCACCGCAACGGACGCAGCAGATTCTCGCAGAGTGCTTGAGTGTCGGCAGTGTTTGCAGCAGATCGCAGTCGCGACAGGCAATCAGATTGCTGGCAGCGGTGACAGGCAGTTCGTTATCGGGTACGGAGGAGTTCATGACCTGAGTGAAAGGGTGTATCGATGCAGTATAGCTTGCAGGAAGTTGATAGAGAAACGTCGATTCAGTAAAGCGTAATATTCTAACTTATTGACTTTATAGCGTGATAGTCCGAAAAGTGATTCAATGAGCCATTGCAACGAGAAAGCCACAGGTGGGCTCACATGAAATCGAAAAGTATTGCGCTGGTGTTGACGGCCATGTTCTATCCAATGCTGGCGGCGGCAGACACCACTGCCGAGCAGAAGCTGGAATTCCCGCCACTGGAGCCGGATGAGGTGCCATCCGCCATGCCACCTGCTGCAGCGCCTGCGCCATCGGCGGCGGTTGCGCCGTCGGTACCTGCGGCGGCCCCCCGGGCGGCCGTCCGGCAACCTGCTGCGGCGCCGCAACAGCAGGGTTACTATTATGGCAACCGTGGGTATCCCGCCCAGCGAGGTTATTATCCCTATGGTGGAGGCCGTCCCGGTTATGGATACAGGCGCCCTTACGGATACTCGAACGGCTATTCCAACGGCCCGATGGGATTCTCCATGCCACGCATGGGAAGCCGAAGCCCCTGGTCGAGTGGCCCCTGGAACAGTGGTTCATTCAATCGGGGTAACTGGTTTGGGGGCAATGGTCCACGAAATTGGTTTGGGAGGGGTAATGGCCCCAGTAGCTGGTTTGGTGGCAGAGGTGGACCCAAGGAGGGATTTGCCAACATGTGGGATGACATGATCGATGCGCCCAGTGAGATGGGAACCATGCCCGGAGGGTGGGAGTTCCCATCCGTCAGCATGCCCAATCCGGTCGATTCGGCTGACGAGCTGGAAAAAGGCTCCAGGGAGTTTGTTCGTGAAGTCCCCAACATGATTGATATCAAATAAGTGGACTCGTCTGGCTCCGTTTTTTTGTTGGAGTAGCTGTTTCTTTGTGGTATAAAGCGCGCGCCTGCACCTGAAGGTGGCAGGTAAATTCACACACATACCGACACGGCTGGCTGGGTGCCGTCGCAATAATGATGGTTGTCAGTCGGGGTATGTGGAGGTTCTAACCCCTGAAGCACTGTTGCGACCTCTTGAGTTGTCTGCGCAATGTTTCGCTATGGAGTATTGAAAATGGTAAAAGTTACAATGCGTCAGATGCTGGAAGCTGGCGTTCACTTTGGTCACCAGACCCGCTACTGGTGTCCCAAGATGGCACCTTATATCTTTGGTGCCCGCAACAAGATTCATATCATCAACCTCGAAAAGACCTTGCCGATGTTTGATGATGCCATGAACTATCTCGGCAAGCTGGCCTCCAAGGGCGGCACCATCATGATCGTTGGCACCAAGCGTTCAGCACGTGATGCCATTCGCTCGGAAGCGCAACGCTGCGGCATGCCTTTCGTCGATCAGCGCTGGTTGGGCGGCATGCTCACCAACTTCAAGACCGTCAAGCAGTCGATCAATCGTCTCAAGGAGCTGGAAAGCATGGAGACGGACGGCACATTCGAGCGCCTGGGCAAGAAAGAGGTTCTCATGCGTCGCCGTGAATTGGCGAAGCTCGACAAGACGTTGGGTGGCATCAAGGACATGCGCACCATTCCCGACGCCATGTTCGTACTGGATGTTGGCTACGAACGTATTGCCATCAATGAAGCCAAAAAGCTCGGTATCCCCATCGTTGCAGTCGTCGATACCAACAACTCGCCTGAAGGCATCGATTATGTCATTCCCGGCAACGATGATGCCATTCGCGCCATCCAGCTGTATGTCACTGCGATTGCCGATGCGATCAACGAAGGCAAGGCAGCCAGCGCCAATGCTGCCGCTGCCCAGCTGGCCGCGCAGGAAGAGGCTGCAGCGGCCGAGGCAGAAGCAAAAGCCGCTGCTGAACCGGCTCCTGCCCAGGCCGAAGCTGCACCGGCTGCAGCCGCTGGGGAAGCATCATCTGACGCCTGATTCTTTCATCGGCATTCTGGCAGCTGCGCATTGAGCAGTTGCCACATTTCCGAATTCGGGGCTTGAACGAGGTGCCTGGCACGATTTCCTGATTTCGCAGCGGTTCTAGAATATCCGCTTGACCTTATGGGTGGCAGGGGTTTTCTGAAACCACCTTGAAACCAGTATCTTGTACCATGCATCCCCGTTGAAACCTCGGGTTCAGGACATTATTAACAGGTTTTCCTTGGTGCGGTGTCTGATCCCGGTCGTGTAGAAACGATGGGATGGGAGAGCGCCCGCAAGGATAGAGTTACCCAATCTGGAGTTATACAAAAGTGAGCATAACAGCCGCAATGGTTAAGGATCTGCGCGAGCGTACAGGCGCAGGCATGATGGAATGTAAACGGGCATTGACTGATGCTGGTGGAGATATCGAAGCCGCCATCGAAGCAATGCGCAAATCAGGTGCTGCCAAGGCCGTCAAGAAGGCCGGACGAGTCGCAGCAGAAGGCCAGGTCATCATCACGGTTGCCGATGATCGCAAACAGGCTTCGATCGTCGAGGTCAACTGCGAGACGGATTTTGTTGGTAAGGATGAAAATTTCATTCGCTTTGCCGAGGAGACAGGCGCCATCGCACTGGCTGAAGGTGCCGAGGATGCCGAATCCCTGTCCGGCAAGACCATGTCCGATGGCAAGAGTGTCGAGGAAGCGCGTCAGGAGCTGGTCTCCAAGATCGGTGAGAACATTCAGGTTCGTCGCGTCGAGAAAATTACTGCCTCTGAAGGCGAAATCGGCTTCTATCGCCACGGTGTTCGTATTGGCGTCGTAGTCGAGCTGGCAGGTGGTGACGCAACACTGGCGCGTGATATCGCTATGCATATTGCTGCGAGTCGACCTGTCTGCATCGACGAGTCGGGTGTGCCGGCAGAGTTGCTGGAAAAGGAGCGCGAAATCTTTTCCGCCCAGGCGCGCGAAAGTGGCAAGCCGGATAATATCGTCGAGAAGATGGTGACTGGCCGGATGAAGAAATACCTCAAGGAAGTCACCTTGCTGGGGCAACCGTTCGTCAAGAACCCCGATCAGACCATCGAGGCGTTGCTCAAGGATGCCGATGCGAAAGTCATGCAGTTTTCTCGTGTCGAGGTGGGTGAAGGTGTCGAGAAAAAGCAGGAAGACTTTGCCGCAGAAGTCATGGCTCAGGTCAAGTCAAGCTAGGACGGCAACTGCCTGGACAATTCAATTGGTTCGTCTGGAAATAGTGTACCTGAATCCGCAGCTTAACCAAGGTGTCTGGCACAAGCTCCTGATTCCACAGCGGCTCGGAAAATACCCGCTTCATCCAAAGGGTGAAGCCAGGGTTTGCTGGAGCCAATGCGAAACCGGTATCCTGCATCAACCATCCTCGCTTGATTCTCGGATTCAGGCTGATGATCGCGGATCAATTTGGTAGACTGTTCAGGCAGAAGAAGGGGCATGAAAATGTCCCTTTTTTATGCGCAGAATCAAGGTCACCGCACCTGAAGCGGGTACAGTGACTCCCACCAATTCAATCTGACGAGGAATGCCCAACCTATGACTGATCCCGCAAATCTGCCCTATAAACGAATCTTGCTCAAGCTCAGCGGTGAAGCCCTGATGGGGGACTCGGACTACGGTATCGAGCCGGCGATGATCGCGCGCGTAGCGAAGGAGATCGCCGAACTGGCGAACTCGGGGGTGCAGGTGGCCCTGGTCGTTGGGGGTGGCAATATCTTTCGTGGCGCCGGGTTGGCTCAGGGTGGCACGGATCGTGTAACCGGTGACCATATGGGAATGCTGGCAACGGTGATCAATGCACTGGCGCTGCAGGATGCGATCGAACAGCAGGGCTGCCAGACTCGCGTCATGTCGGCGCTAACGGTGCATCAGGTGTGTGAGGACTATATCCGCCGCCGAGCGATTCGCCATCTGGAAAAGGGGCGAGTGGTGGTTTTTGCAGCGGGGACCGGCAATCCCTACTTTACGACCGATTCGGCGGCCAGCCTGCGGGGAATCGAAATCCAGGCGGATATCCTGCTTAAGGCAACCAAGGTCGATGGCGTATATAATGCGGATCCGGTCAAGGTGCCGGATGCAGTTCGCTACGACAAGGTAACCTTTGATGAGGCACTGGAGCAGAAGCTGGGTGTCATGGATGCCACGGCCATCGTCATGTGCCGGGACAATGGTCTGCCGTTGCGCATTTTCAATATCTACGAGCCGAACAACCTTGTCAGAGTTGCGCAGGGCGATGAAATAGGCACTTTTGTATATAACGGGTAACAAAAATGATTGACGATATTCTCAAAGATGCGGAAGAGCGCATGAACAAGAGCATCGCTGCGCTGAGTTCCGAGCTGGCGAAGATTCGTACCGGCCGCGCACATCCCAGTCTGCTGGATCATGTAACGGTCGATTATTATGGCTCCGAGGTTCCAATCAGCCAGGTGGCCAATGTCAATGTCGATGATCCACGTACACTGGCTGTAACGCCCTGGGAAAAGGACATGGTGGGTAAGGTGGAAAAGGCCATCATGACCTCGGATCTGGGCCTCAATCCAGTGACCGCCGGCTCCGTAATCAGAGTACCCATGCCCGCACTGACTGAAGAGCGTCGCCGCGATCTCGTCAAGGTCGTTCGACATGAACTGGAGAATGGCAAGGTGGCTGTGCGCAATATTCGGCGCGATGCCAACAGTGATCTCAAGGAGCTTGAGAAGGAAAAGGAAATTTCGGAAGACGATGAAAGGCGTGCCCAGGATCGGGTGCAGAAGTTGACCGACAAGGCCATCAAGGAGATGGAAGCATTGCTGGCGGTCAAGGAAAAGGAGTTGATGGAGATCTGATCTCCATCACGAGTAGAGATTTTGCAGTCAAGAGTTCCCAGGCATGTCGCCATCATCATGGATGGAAACGGACGGTGGGCGCGAGCGCGCCAGCTGCCGCGTACGGCCGGCCACAAGAAAGGCGTCGATGCAACGCGCAGGACGGTGGAATACTGCTCCGATGCGGGAGTCGAAGTCCTGACCGTCTTTGCCTTCAGCAGCGAGAACTGGATGCGGCCGGAGGGTGAAGTTTCCACGCTGATGGAACTCTTCTTTGCCTCGTTGCGCCGCGAGGCAAAGCGCATGGCCAGCAACAATATCCGCATGCGAATCATAGGGGATCGCTCCCGCTTTCCTGCCCGCTTGCAGCAGGAGATGGCCAGAACCGAAGAGGTCACGGCGCATTGCGATGGCATGCTGTTCCAGATTGCTGCCAATTATGGTGGCCGTGCGGATCTGGTCTTTGCCGCTCGGCAGATTGCCAGTGATGTCGCATCCGGTGTACTCAGCCCGGACGATATCGATGAGGCGGCCATTTCGGCCAGGGTGTCTACCGCAGGCCTTCCTGATCCAGACCTGTTCATTCGCACGGGTGGGGAGCAGCGAATCAGTAATTTCCTGTTGTGGCAGATTGCCTATTCGGAGTTGTACTTTTCTCCAGCCCTGTGGCCGGATTTCGATGCCAAATGTCTGGATGAGGCGTTTCAGGCCTTTGCCAACAGGGAACGCCGCTTTGGCAAAACCAGTGAACAGGTCAGGGATGCTTAAACAGAGATTGATTTCGGGCGGATTACTCGGAGCGGTGCTGCTGAGCATCGTGATCTTTGCGCCGCAACCGCTGTTTGCCGGGGCCTTTGCCGTGCTGTTTGCGCTGGGCGCCTGGGAGTGGGCCCGGCTGACGCTGGGAGACAGCGTACTGTACAAGGTGTTGTATCTGCTGGCCTTTGTCCTGATTGTGGCGTTGCTGTGGTGGGGCAGGGACAAGGCACTGGCCAATACCTGGCTGCTGGTCGCTGCCGCATTCTGGCTGGGTGTCATATTCATATTGCATCGTTATCATCGTCGAGACAATCCGGCCCGACGCTGGCAGCGACGCTTGTCGATCGTGGGCCTGCTGGTTCTGCCCGCAGCCTGGGTTGCCTTTATCGAGCTGCAGAAGATTCACCTTGGCTGGGTGCTGTATATTCTGATGCTTTGCGGACTGGCCGATTCGTTTGCCTTTCTGGCGGGCAAGCTGTTTGGCAAACACAAACTGGCACCTCAGCTCAGCCCCGGAAAAACCATCGAGGGTGCAATTGGGGGCATCTCCAGCGTGCTGGTATTTGCGCTGCTGGTCGGGATTTTCTGGCAGGGGTTTTCATCGACGCAACTGGCGGCGCTGGTTGCACTGAGCCTTGTGGTGGGGTTGATCTCCATTGAAGGTGATTTGTTCGAGAGTCTGATCAAGCGTGAAGCCGGGCAGAAGGACAGTGGCCGCATTCTTCCCGGTCACGGCGGTATCCTGGATCGTTTCGACAGTCATATTGCTGCATCGCCGCTGTTCTTCCTCGGCCTGCAATGGATTCTCAACTAGGGGTCTTTGATCATGTTAATGAACCTCTGCATAGTTGCCATCTGCTCACGAACATCTACGCCCGGCATCGGGGGCGTGCCGTGAGCCGGGGCGTCACCATACTGGGGTCAACCGGCACAATCGGTGTCAATACGCTGGATGTGGTCGGACGGCACCCGAATCGTTTTCATGTGGTGGCATTGACTGCAAACCGCAATACCGAGCGCCTGCTGGAGCAGTGCCTGAAATGGCAGCCAGCCTATGCGGTAGTGGCTGATGAAACGCTGGCCGAGGATTTTGCCAGCGCCGTCACTGCCTCCGGTCTGGAAACCACGGTACTGGCGGGTGATGAGGGGCTGGCTGAGGTTTGTCAACTGGAGGAAACCGCGCTGGTCATGGCGGGCATCGTGGGGGCGGCCGGATTGCCTCCCACACTGGCAGCCGCCCGGGCAGGCAAGCATGTGTTGCTGGCCAACAAGGAAGCCCTGGTCATGTCCGGTGCGTTGTTCATGGATGCGGTGCAGGCGCACGGGGCCGTGCTCCTGCCGATCGACAGCGAGCACAATGCCGTTTTTCAATGCATGCCCGAAGATTATTTTGCCGGTCCCGGCAAGGTGGGTGTCACACGGATACTGCTTACTGCATCGGGTGGCCCCTTCAGGAAGGCTGATCCGGAGACCCTGGCCGCCGTCACACCAGAGCAGGCCTGCGCGCATCCCAATTGGGTGATGGGACGTAAGATTTCTGTCGATTCGGCGTCCATGATGAACAAGGGGTTGGAGATCATAGAAGCCTGCTGGCTGTTCAACACCGATGTCGATAACATCGAGGTCGTGATTCATCCCCAGAGCATTATCCATTCCATGGTGGCCTATACGGATGGTTCCGTTCTGGCGCAAATGGGCAACCCGGACATGCGAACACCGATTGCCCATGCCATGGCATGGCCCGAGCGTATCGAATCCGGAGTCAAGCCACTGGACCTCTTTGCCGTTGCCCACCTGGATTTCGAGCCACCCGACATGCAGCGTTTCCCGTGCCTGCAGCTTGCCAGGGATGCCTGCCGGGCGGGTGGTACGGCGACCACCGTCCTCAATGCCGCCAATGAAATTGCCGTGGAGGCCTTTCTGGACAAGCGTCTGCCGTTCACGGCCATTGCCGATGTCATCGCGGCGAGCCTTGATGGTATCGACGCACAACCTGCAGATACCCTCGACGTGATTTATTCAACCGATCAACTAACCCGGGAGCATGCCAACCGCTATATCTCCCGACACTACGGCGGAGTGTGACATGGGCTTTCTGACCAGCTTGCTGGCCTTTATCGTTGCCATTGCGATTCTGGTGGCCATCCACGAATTCGGCCACTACTGGGTGGCCCGGAAACTGGGGGTGAAGGTATTGCGCTTTGCCATCGGATTTGGCAAACCCATCTGGAAGCGCACCTCGGGTCCGGATGATACCGAATATGTCATCGGCGCAATCCCGCTGGGGGGTTACGTGAAGATGCTCGATGAGCGTGAGGCCGAGGTACCGGAGCAGGAACTGGACCGTGCCTTCAATCGCAAGCCCGTGACCACCCGTATTGCCATCGTCGCGGCGGGTCCCATATTCAATTTTCTCTTTGCCATTGTCGTCTATGCGCTGATGTACATGGTGGGAGTCAATGGCATGAAACCGGTTATTGGTGAGGTTGTTGCCGGTTCGCCGGCGGAACTCGCCGGGATTGTCGCAGGTTCCAGTATTGTTACCGTCAATGATACTCCGACACCGACCTGGGAAAATGCCGCCTTGGCGATCATCAACCAGGCGATGGACAACGGCAGCGTCGAACTCGAACTGGCTGATGAATCCGGCGTGGCCAGCACACGTCACCTTGATCTGTCAGACAGCAAGCAGATGTTTGCCGAGGGGAAGATCCTCGACAATATCGGCATCATGCCGTGGCGTCCGGTGGTGCCGGCAGTGCTTGGCAGACTCGTGGAAGGCGGACCCGGGGCCAGAGGGGGCTTGCAGCTGGATGATCGGGTGATCGAGATCGACCGCTTGCCCATCGCGCGCTGGAGTGATCTGGTCGATGCGGTACGGGCCAGACCTGGCAAGGAGGTCGAGTTTGTCGTACTGCGTGGTGACAAGGAACTTGCCTATCGCATTCGCCTGGATTCGGTCGACGACAACGGCGTGGCGGTCGGACGTGTTGGAGCGGCACCCTGGGTCGATCCAGAGTTGCTGGCCGAACATCGGGTCAAGGTACGATTCGGCCCCATCGATGCCTTTTTTCAGGGTGTCAAGCGCACCTGGGACATGTCCGTTCTGACGCTGCGATTCATGGGCAAGATGGTGACAGGGCAGGCGTCTCTGGACAATGTCAGTGGGCCGATCACGATTGCCCAGTATGCCGGCGTGTCGGCATTGATCGGCGTCTCGGCGTTTCTGGGCTTTCTCGGTATTGTCAGTGTCAGTTTGGGCGTGCTCAATCTGTTACCGGTTCCGGTACTCGATGGTGGACACCTGCTGTTCTATTTCATCGAATTGATCAAGGGTTCTCCGGTATCCGAAACCACGGAAATGCTGGGTCAACGCATTGGGCTGGGGTTGCTGGCCATGCTGATGGGTTTGGCATTTTTTAATGATATCAATAGGTTGTTTGGTTGATGAGCAGTCGTGTAGCAAGTGTTTTGCTGTTGTTTCTGGTGGTTTTTCAGGCTGGCCATCTGGTTGCGGCTGAAGCGAGGAAGATTCAGGATATCCGCGTACTGGGACTGGAAAGGGTCTCTCGCGGCGCCGTGTTTGCCCACCTGCCGGTGGATATCGGCGATACGCTGGCTCCGGGTGCGCAATCCGCAGCGGTCATCAAGTCTCTGTACGAGAGCGAGTTCTTCGATGATGTTCAGCTGGGCTTCGATGGTGACGTGCTGGTCATCAAGGTAAAGGAGCGTCCTGCCATTGCCGACATCAAGATCGAGGGTAACAAGAATATCGACACCGATACCCTGAAGCAGGCATTGAGCAGCGCCGGCATCGAAAAGGGCAGGGTGTTCAACCGATCGGTTCTGGACAGTATCGAGCGGGAATTGCGGCAGCAGTATTTCTCGCAGGGAAAATACAATGTAAAGATCAATTCGGAAGTGAAGACGCTTGATGGCAACCGGGTGGATATTGCGATCAAGATTTCCGAAGGCGTCGTCACCAAGATTCGTCGCGTCGAGATTCTCGGTAACAAGCATTTTACGGATGAGGAGTTGATGAAAAACTTCAATTCTGGCATCCCCTCCTGGTGGGCATTCCTTAGTTCCAGGGATGAATACGCCAAGCAGAAGCTGGAGGCCGATCTGGAAATCCTGCGGGCCTTTTATCTGGATCGTGGCTATCTCAACTTCAATATCGACTCCACTCAGGTGACGTTGACGCCGGACAAGAAGGATCTCTACATCACCATCAACATCACCGAAGGCGAGAAATACAAGGTGAGTGATATTGCGGTGGATGGCAAGCTGGACCTGTATGAAGATGCCCTGAAGGAAAAGATCGAGGTGGAGAAAGGGGAGACCTTTTCACGCGCCAAGGTTGCCGACTCGGTTCGCAAGATGAAGGATGAGCTTGGCGGCAAGGGGTTTGCCTTTGCCGATATCAATGTGATTCCGGAGGTCGACGAAGCGAGCAATACCGTGGGGTTGGGCTTTGTCGTCGATCCCGGCAAGCGGGTCTATATCCGGCATATTTCGTTTTTCGGCAATTCGAAAACTCGGGATGAGGTATTTCGTCGCGAGATGCGGCAGCTGGAAGGCAGTTGGTATTCCGCGTCGAAGATCAAGCGTTCCAAGGTACGTATTCAGCGACTGCCTTTTGTCGAGACGGTCAATATCGAGCGCAAGCGAGTGCCGGGACGTGATGACCTGGTCGATCTGGAGGTGACGGTCACCGAGAGACTGGCCGGCAGCTTTTCAGCCGGTATGGGTTACTCCCAATCGGAAGGTCTGCTGATCAATCTGGCATTCAACCAGGAAAACGCGTTTGGCTCCGGCAAGCGTCTTTCGGTCAACTTCAACAACAGTTCATCCAACACCATCTACAGCGTTTCGTATACCAATCCCTATTACACCATCAATGGTGTGTCACGGGGTTTCAGCGCGTTTTACCGGAAGACAGATGCCGGTGAGCTGGATGTGGTCGACTACATCGCGGATCGATACGGAGTCGGTGTCAGCTATGGTATTCCATTGACCGAGTACGATGGCCTGCGGCTCAGTCTCAATTACGAAAAGATCAAGATCAAGACAAGCGAGAATTCGCCGACCGAGATCAAGGATTTTGTGAATGCAAACGGCGATGAATATGACGAGTTCACTGTCAATTCCACGTTCACTCACGATACACGTGATCGCACTGTGTTTGCGTCCGAAGGTAACCTGCAACGCTTGCGTCTGGAAGTGGCGGCACCTGGCTCCGATCTGGATTACTACAAGCTCAGCTACAGGAACGTTCTGCTCTTCCCGTTTGGCAAGCGGTTTACGCTGCAGGGGATGGCAGATGTGGCCTATGGTGAAAGTTACAATAAAACCAGTGACCTGCCGTTTTTCGAGAAGTATTATGCTGGGGGGATTCGCTCGGTCAGAGGGTATCGCTCCAACAGCCTGGGACCGCTGTCCGTTTCCACCGATGATCCTTTTGGCGGGAACTTCAGGACACTGGCGAATCTGGAGCTGTTCTTTCCGGCGCCATTTGCACTTGAGAATCGCTCGGTGCGGATGGGGGCTTTCATCGATGCCGGAAATGTCTTCAAGGATATCGATGACTTTGATGACAATGAAATCAGGATGTCGGCTGGATTGTCGTTCGAATGGCTCTCGCCGGTAGGCCCGTTGGTATTCAGTCTGGCGGATGCCCTGAATGACAAAGAGGGTGATTCCACACAACAATTCCAGTTCAGTATCGGTGCATCCTTTTGACTGACTGGGTAATAACGAAGGAGAGTGTAATGACGACAAAGATATTCAGCAGGGTGCTTCTTGCCGTATTGCTTGTTCTGATGTCTCTGGCAACTGTCCAGGCAGATACGAGGATAGCGGCAGTCAATGTTTCCAGATTGATGGAAAATGCTCCGCAGGCCAAAACTGCCAGTGACAGGATCAAGGCACAGTTTGCCGATCGTGAAAAGAAGCTGGTGGAAGAGCAGGCGGCGATCAGGAAACTCGAAGAGCAGTATCGCCGTGACAAGGATGTGGTCTCGGCTGCGGAAAGACAGAAGCTGGAAAACACACTGAGAGAGAAGGTTCGGGAATTCAAACGCAAATCCGATGCGTTTGCTGCCGATTTCAGCGAAGCACGTAATCAGGCACTCAACAGCCTGCAAAGTGATATCTTCAAGGCCATTGTGGAGATTGCAGAAAAGGAGAACTACGATCTGGTTGTCAGTGAGAGCGTGTTGTATGCGAGCAAGAAGATCGATATCACCGACAAGGTGATTGCCCGCCTGCAAGCGCACTCGGGAAAATAGGATCTTCGTGGAGCTGACTGCCAAGCAACTAGCCGATCGGATCGGCCTGGAGCTTCAGGGTAAACCAGAGGTTGTCCTGAGCAGAATCAACGATCTGAAAAAGGCCGGGGAAGGTGATCTGAGCTTCCTTGCCTCAGCGAATTTTCGGCCCTATCTGCAGCAGACCCGGGCAGCGGCGGTTATTCTCAAGCGGGAAGATCTGGCGTTCTGTCCGGCAGGCGTAACAGCGCTGATATCGCAGAATCCCTACCTCAGCTATGCCAGGGCAGCGCAGATACTGCACCCGCCACGCCGCCACCCCGCAGGTATTCATCCGCGAGCCGAGGTGCATGAAACGGCCAGCATCGATGCCACGGTACATGTTGCTGCCAACAGCTTTATTGGTGCTGGCGCCGTGTTGGCGCGGGGTGTTTCCATAGGCGCCGGCTGTATTATCGAGGAAGGTGTCTCGATTGGAGCCGATACGGTGCTAGAGCCCCATGTCACACTGATGTCGCAAGTGGTAGTGGGCGCGCGTTGCCTGATCCACCCTGGTGCGGTGATTGGTGCTGATGGTTTCGGCTTTGCCAATGAGCAGGGCTCATGGATCAAGATTCCCCAGATTGGTCGGGTCCTGATTGGTGACGATGTGGAGATTGGTGCCAATACGACCATCGATCGGGGTGCGATCGGGGATACTGTCATTGCCGATGGTGTTAAACTCGATAACCTGATCCAGGTAGCCCATAACGTGGAGATCGGCCAGCATACGGCCATTGCCGGTTGTACCGGAATTGCCGGGAGCACCACAATAGGTGAGCGCTGTGCGATAGGCGGTGGCGTTGGTATTGTGGGGCACCTGCAGATAGCGGACGATGTTGTCATTACCGGCCAGACTTTCGTGGCGCAGAGCATTACCGACCGTGGCACCTATTCATCGGGTGTACCGATGGAGCCGGTCAGCAAGTGGCGCAGGAACTATCTGCGTTTCAGACAGCTCGACGAGATTGCGCGTCGTATCAAGAAACTTGAAAAAACAATATTCATAACTGATGACAAAGAGCCTTGAAGAATACACTGGAATGAACATCCAGCAGATCATGGAATTTCTGCCCCATCGCTTTCCGATGCTGTTGGTGGATCGGGTCGTGGAATTCATCCCCGGAGAATCAATTACCGCCCTGAAGAATGTCTCCTTCAATGAACCCTATTTTCAGGGGCATTTTCCCGAGGAACCGATCATGCCGGGTGTGCTGATCATCGAGGCGCTGGCCCAGGCCTGCGGTATCTATGATTACGCTTGTCGGGCAGCAGCCAATGAATCGACTGATTTCATCTTTCTGCTGGTATCCGTCGACAAGGTGCGTTTTCGCCAACAGGTAGTGCCGGGAGATCAGCTGATGCTCTCCATCAAGCTGATTTCGAAAAAGCGCAACATGATCAAGGTTGCCGCACAGGCGATTGTCGATGGTGTCACCGTTGCATCGGCTGAACTGATGTGTGCCAAGAAGGAGAAGCCTGTTGATTGATCCACGTGCAGTGATCGATACGGACGCCGTCATTGCCGATGGTGTCCGTATCGGCCCTTTTGCGGTCATCGGACCGGGCGTGGAGATTCGATCCGGTTGCTGGATCGGGCCGCATGTGGTCATCAACGGGCCAACCACGATAGGCAGGGACAACCAGATTTTCCAGTTCTGCTCGATTGGCGAGGCACCGCAGGATCTCAAGTACAATGGTGAGCCGACCCGTCTGACGATCGGCGACAGGAACACCTTCCGTGAATACTGCACGATCAATCGCGGCACGGTAACCGGCCATGGTGAGACGGTGATCGGCAGCGACAATCTCATCATGGCCTATGTCCATGTGGCGCATGATTGTGTCGTTGGCGACCACACCGTGTTTTCCAATGGCGCATCATTGGCGGGTCACGTGACGATAGGCGACCATGCCATTCTTGGCGGGTTTACCCTCGTCCACCAGTTCAGTCAGCTGGGGGCACACTCCTTTACCGGTATGGGAACCGCGCTGAACCGCGATCTTCCCCCCTTCACCATCGCATCGGGAAACTATGCTCATGCAGTGGGTATCAACAAGGAGGGGTTGAAGCGCCGTGGTTTTACACCTGAAACCATCCGCGCCCTGTCACAGGCTTTCAAGTTGCTGGTCAAGGGTAAGGATCGAACCGCTGCCATGCAGGCGGTGGCGGAACTGGCCGAGCAGTTCCCTGAGGTGAAGACCTTTGTCGACTTTATCGAGAACAGTGAACGAGGAATCGTTCGCTAACTCTCTTCCAGTTGCCTGATCAGCGCTTCGACATTGTCTGCCACATCCTTTTCCACGGCGGGATAATGCAGTCCCATGGCCCGCAACGTGTCGCGGATCGTCTTGCCGACCTGAACGCGCATGTAGGGCTTGTTGTCGGCAGGAATTGCGTACCAGGGTGCCCAGGGTCTGGAAGTTGCATTCAACGCTTGTTCGTAGCAATCCATGTATTGCGCCCAGAACCCGCGCTCGATGATGTCATGGGGTGAAAATTTCCACTGCTTTCTCGGTTCCCGAAGACGGGCAATAAAGCGGTTCTTCTGTTCCTCCCGGGAGACATTCAACCAGAATTTCAGAATAACGGTGCCGTTGTCGGCCAGATACTTTTCGTAATTGCGGATGGCCTCGAAGCGTTTTTCCCAGAAATCCTCGGTGTTGATGGCAAAGGGCAGATTCTGACGGACCAGATATTCGGGATGCACACGCACCACCAGCGTCTCCTCATAGTAGCTGCGGTTGAAGATGCCGATACGGCCGCGCTCCGGCAGTGCCTTGTTGCAGCGCCACAGAAAATCGTGGTCGAGTTCTTCGCTTGATGGCTGCTTGAATGAGGTGACATGGCAACCCGCCGGATTGACACCGCGCATGACCATGCGGATGGTACTGTCCTTGCCTGCGGCGTCCATTGCCTGAAAGACCAGCAGCAGGGAGTATTTGTTATGCGCGTAGAGAACGCGCTGCAAGTCATACAGGTTTCTGTTGATTTTCAGCAGCTTCTTTTTCAGTGAGGCTTCATCTGCCTTGTCGGCCGGAGGCGATGTCGATGTATCCGCGATGGAAAAGTGGCCATCGAAGGGTACGCGGAACTTCTTGCGGGGAATTTCGAGCATGGAGTGGTTCCTTGTCGGATGGAGTGTGCTGAAGGTGTTCAACGTCCCTTGAACAGTGATCCGAGAATACCACGGATCAGGGTTCGTCCTACCTGGCTGCCTATCGAACGTGCAACGCTCTTGACCAGTGCTTCGCCCACGCTTTGCCGGCGGTTGGACTGCCGGCCCAGACGTGCCTCTTTCTTGGCTTCTTCCATGGCACGTGCAGCTTCCTCGGCTTCTCTTGCTGCTATCTCTGCCCGCTCCGTGAGCTTCTCATGTGCGGAAATGCGGTCGATTGCCTCATCGTAGCGACCGGCAAACGGGCTCTTGCGCAGCAATTCGGCACGTTCGCTCTCGCTGGCCGGACCGATGCGGGAGCAGGGGGGGCGAATCAGGGTGCGTTCGACAATACCCGGCGTACCCTTGTCTTCCAGCATAGAGACCAGTGCTTCTCCGACGCCCATCTGTGTGATGGTGGCTTCGATATCCAGGTCGGGATTGATGCGAAAGGTCTGCGCTGCGGCGCGCACCGCCTTCTGATCTCGGGGGGTGAAGGCGCGCAATGCGTGCTGGATGCGATTGCCAAGCTGGCCGAGTACCGAGTCGGGGATATCCAGCGGGTTCTGGGTGACAAAGTAGATACCGACGCCCTTGGAGCGAATCAGCTTGACTACCTGCTCGATCTTTTCGATCAGGGCATCGGGTGCATCATCGAACAGCAGATGGGCCTCGTCGAAAAAGAACACCAGTCGTGGCTTGTCGAGGTCGCCCACTTCCGGCAATGTTTCGAACAGCTCCGATAACAACCAGAGCAGGAAGGTGGCGTAGAGCCGGGGAGACAGCATCAGTTTATCGGCAGTCAGAATATTGATATTCCCATAACCCCTGGCGCCAGTGCGCATGAAGTCCCACAGATCCAGAGCCGGTTCGCCGAAGAAGAGATCGGCCCCCTGTTCCTCAAGTACCAGCAAGCGCCGCTGGATGGCACCGATGGAGGCGCTGCTGATATTGCCGTAGGCATTCTGGAAATCCTTGCGGTTGTCGCCAATGTATCTCAGCGTGGTGCGCAGATCATCGAGATCCAGCAGTAGCAGGCCCTCATCGTCAGCGAGACGGAAGGCAATATTCAGCACGCCTTCCTGGGTGTCGTTGAGATCCAGCAGGCGGGTCAGTAGCAGCGGCCCCATGTCCGAGATGGTGGTACGAACCGGGTGGCCCTGTTCTCCCAGCAGATCCCAGAGGATGGTGGGGAAACCCTCGAACGCAAAATCATCGATGCCGATCTTTTCAATGCGCTCGGTGATCTTGGGATGATCTCTGCCTGGCTGGCTGATGCCGGTGAGGTCGCCCTTGATGTCGGAGAGAAATACCGGCACACCCATGCGTGAAAACCCCTCGGCCAATACCTGCAGGGAGACAGTCTTGCCGGTACCGGTGGCACCGGCGATCAGCCCATGCCGGTTGGCGTAACGGGGATTCAGATAGACCTTCTTGTTGCCTTTGCCAATGAGTATCCGGTTTTCCATGGGAGTCTCCTTCTGGGTTATTCGTGGGTGGCGGCTGCTGCGTTATGCTTCCAGAGCATCTTCGTCGTTGTTGTCCGGCTGGATGAGTGTCTTGATATGGTTCTGCCAGTGCATTTCCAGCTGCTGACAAGCGGCTGCGGGGGGGATGGCCTGCAGTTTTTTGTCATTGGTGATCAGCTTGTCATCCCGCAGGCTGGTGATGGCTGAATCGACATCGAATCGTATGCTGACTGCAAAGGCATCACGAATGAAATTCTCGGTGCGCTGCTGCAACTCGGCCTTGTCTGCGGCGGCCCCTTGCTGATGCAGAATGAAGTAGGCCAGTAGCGTGTTCTTGAAGGCCTCCTCTTCAGCGCGATCGGTCAGCAGGGTGAGCGCGGCACGATTATTGGCCAGATTGTGAAAATAGAGATTCTGTGCCAACACCATCATGTATTTGGTGCGCTGGCCAAAGAATTTCATGACCTGGCGAAATACCACACCCACCAGACCGGCCAGCGCGGCCGCTGCCGTGGTCGGGTTGGCTGCTGCAGCCAGTTTGGTTGCGGTGGCCGTGACGCTACCGATGGTACCGCCACCGGCGGTGATACCCAGCTTGAGTTTGTCGAACGTCTTCAGCTTGACCTGGGTATTGGGAAACAGCATTTCCAGATCGGCCCGGGGGATGTTCTTGAAGAGCTTGATGATGATGTGATCACCGGAGATATTGTCCGGCAGGTTTTCCCGGTAGCGCCGCAGTTTCTTCCTGGCCTTTTTCTCACCGACCGCTTCATTGCGCATGATCTCGCTGATGCGCGTCTCCGCAGGCTTGAGCTTGAGCAGCAGGAATAGGCGCTGATATACCGGTACTTCAATTGGTACCTTCTTCAGAAACAGGCTTTTCCAGTGGCGGATGCTCTTGGTGACCTGTTGGGAGCCGCGGGCGTACAGCAGCACTTCGTCGAATTCACTCAGATCCACCTTCAGCTGCAGTCCGTAAGGCGAGTCGACGTTGAAGATTTGTTGCAGGTCGTCCAGTGTGATGGCAGTGTAATTGGCCTGTTGCAGCAAGCCTCGGAGGTGCGACAGCAGGGTTTGTTGCAACGTCGCCGACTCCTCCGCAGAGTAGTCGAGAATGGCATGGGTATCGCGGTCGGGGCTGAAAGGCAGAAAGCTGCGTTTCAGCAGTTGCAGCTCGCGGCGAAAGGTCTGGTGTTTCCACAGTGACAGATACTGGTAAAGCTGCTCGCAGGACGCCTGCTCATCCTCGTCCCACTGGCCTGCTTCGCGCAGCTTCGCCAGCAGTGCAAAGCGGCTGACCGGAAGAAAGTGTTCGCTGGTGGTGTCGCTCATCTAGCGATCCAGCCGTTTGTAGTGGATCCGTTCCGGAGTCAGTGCCTGCTCGCCGAGACGCTTGAGACGGTCGGCCTCGTAGTCGCTGTAGTTGCCCTCAAACCAGGTGGCCTCGCTGTCACCTTCAAAAGCCAGAATGTGGGTGGCAGTGCGATCCAGAAACCAGCGATCGTGGGAGATGACCACGGCACAGCCGGGGAAGTTGAGCAGTGCTTCTTCCAGTGCGCGCAGGGTTTCGACATCGAGGTCATTGGTCGGTTCGTCGAGTAGCAGCAGGTTGCCGCCCGAGCGCAGCAGCTTGGCGAGATGGACACGATTGCGCTCGCCGCCGGAGAGGTCGCCAATGCGCTTCTGCTGGCCATTACCCTTGAAATTGAAGCGCCCCACATACTTGCGCGACGGTACCTCATAGGTGCCGATGCGAATGATGTCCTGACCATCGGAGATCTCTTCCCAGACGGTCTTGCTGTCATCGAGACTGTCGCGTGATTGATCCACGTGGGCAATCTGCACCGATTCGCCGATGCGGATTTCGCCGCTGTCCGGTGTTTCCTGCCCCACCAGCATGCGGAACAGCGTGGTCTTGCCAGCCCCGTTGGGGCCGATGATACCGACGATGCCACCGCGTGGCAGATTGAAGCTGAGGTGTTCGTACAGCAGCCGATCCCCGTAGGACTTGCTGATGTCGCTGGCTTCGATGACCAGGTCACCAAGACGAGGTCCGGGCGGGATATAGAGCTCGCTGGTTTCGGCACGGGTCTGGTATTCACTGGACGACAGCTCCTCGAAGCGTTTGAGCCGGGCCTTGCTCTTGGCATGGCGGCCCTTGGGATTGCTGCGCACCCAGTCCAGCTCCTGCTTCATCGCCTTGATGCGGCCTGCCTCCTGATTCTTCTCCCGTTCCAGCCGAGCCTCCTTCTGTTCGAGCCAGGAGGAGTAGTTGCCCTCCCAGGGAATCCCGTGGCCGCGATCCAGCTCCAGAATCCAGCCGGCCACGTTGTCGAGGAAATAGCGGTCGTGGGTCACGGCGACGACAGTGCCGGTGAATTCCTGCAGAAAACGCTCTAGCCAGGCAACCGATTCTGCATCCAGATGGTTGGTCGGCTCGTCGAGGATCAGCATGTCGGGGGCTGACAGCAGCAGTCGACAGAGCGCTACCCGGCGACGCTCGCCACCGGATAGCGTGGTGACATCGGCATCCCAGGGGGGAAGGCGTAATGCATCGGCGGCGATTTCCAGCTTGCGTTCCAGGTTGTGGCCATCGGCTGCCTGGACGATATTCTCCAGCCGTGCCTGCTCGGCAGCCAGCGCTTCAAAGTCGGCGTCCGGCTCGGCATAGGCGGCATAGACTGCCTCCAGCGCCTGCTGAGCCTCCTTGACGATGCCGAGCCCCTCCTCGACATTGCCGCGTACATCCTTGTCGGGATTGAGTTGGGGTTCCTGCGGGAGGAAGCCGATATTGATGCCGGGCTGGGCGCGGGCTTCGCCAATGATATCGGTATCGAGTCCGGCCATGATGCGCAAGAGCGTGGATTTACCGGCGCCGTTATAGCCCAGGACGCCAATTTTTGCCCCGGGAAAGAAGTTGAGTGAAATATCCTTGAGGATCTCGGTTTTCGGCGGGACGATCTTGCCGACACCACTCATGGTGTAGATATACTGGGCCATACTGCACGGTAAGTTTTTGAAAGGAACCGTGATTATTCAGTATTGAGTTGTCAGGGACAAGTGACGGGTGGGTTTCCCCCGACATCTACTACTCCATCGAACCTGACTTAAGCTTGCAGTTGTGCGGCTTCGTCGACCCATTGGCTGACGGTTGTGGCTCCGGGGCAGGTGGGGAGGAGCTGCAGCTCCGTGTTGATTTCCTTGAGCTTGAGGGCAAACTGGTAGGGTTTCTGTTCACTCAGGTGGGAAACGGACTCGATGCCGGTTGCGGCAATCAGGTTGGCGAAGGAGCCGGTGATGCCGGGAACCCTTAGCAGGTCTGCAATGGTGGTCAGATGGCGAATCTCTGCCTCGTCGATACCCGTACGGGCAGCAATGTCCTGGCGCCCTTCCGGGGTTGCCCCTTCCTCCAGCAGCGCCTGGGTGTTGTCGATGCCAACACGCTCGAACAGGGCCACCTCTTCGGCTGTCAGGCGCTCGATTTCAGCCAGGGGATAGTTGCCGCTCTGGCTGTCGATGCCATCCACCCGCGATTTGAGAGCCAGATTGGCCTCTTCCAGCTTCTGCAGGCGTCGGGCAATATTCTCCAGCTCCACAGTCGACGGATCGTCCGATGGTATCGAGATGTTCATCAGACGGGTGTTGAGGTCCAGATTATCCTGTTCCATCCGCTCCAGTTTCAGGAACAGTGCATCCCGCTCCTTTTCGGTTTGCAGCAGGTGGTCGTTGGCCTCCTGCAGCTCCTCGGACAGAACCGTGTCGCGGTGCCGGTAGGTGAATCCACGCAATTGCCAACCAATCAGCAGCCCCAGCAGCAGGGTGAACAGCAGGCACAAGAGCATTTTGGTAATGAGGTAAGTCATGCCTTACGGTTTCCTGTCGATGTGATTGTTGGTGGAGGGATTGGCGGGAAGGAGGATGAACTCGATGCGACGATTTTTCTCCCGACCTGCCACTGTCGTATTGCTTGCAATTGGCCTGGACTCCCCCATGCCATGGATGCTGATGCGCGTGCTGGAGATGCCATGTGACTGCAGATAGTTGGCGACGCTGCGGGCCCGTGCTTCGCTCAGTGCCAGATTGTCTGCCTCGTCCCCCTCACCATCGGTGTGACCTTCTATTCTGAGCGTCCGGTTCGGGCAGCGGGACAGCAGATTGGCTACTGCATCCAGCAGGGGCAGTGAAGCGTCGTTCAGCTCATGGCTGCCCAGCGAGAAAGCCACTTTCCGTTTATTGACGATATCTGCCAATTGTCGGTTGCACTGGTCGGTAGGGTCTCCCGGAGAAATGTCCGCGTTGGAGTGGTCTTGTGCGGGGCTGGATGCGGTGATCCGGGAGAGGTCGGCTTCGTTGGTATCCCTGATGACGGGTGGTTGGGGTGGTTGTTGTGTTGCCGTGGGTATCTGCAATTCATTGACGACCCGACTGACACCCCAGACGTTGGCTGCCGCGTTTTCCGCCTGTTCACGGTCGTCTGCGGATGCGATGGCTCCGCGTAGCGTAACGGTCTGTCCGGACATGAGAATCTGTGGTGAACTCAGGCCGATATAGTTCAACGCAGCCATCGTACGCATCGAGAGGTCGGCTTCAATGTCACTTGCTTCCCGTGTGACGCAGTACCAACTGATCAGCGAGACTACCAATAATTCCATGGTAATCAATAAGATTCTGGACATTCCTTATTATTCACTTTATATCTGGTTTAAGTGTGAAACACCGATACCGGTGTGGCCCGAATCCCGAGGGTCACGTGGCGATGGCAGGGTGTGTTTCCAGCTTAAGAGTCGGAGGCAGGGGATTAGTTCCCCGGTGGGTTTTTTACGTGAAGTGCACGAGGGGGTTGTGATCCACTATATACGGTATGCAGGCCTTCCTCAGACCGCAAAAAATTGTATAATCGCGCTCCAATTCAAATTGCCTCCGGAGGCATCCATGTTTTCAGCTGATATGACGATTGCCGGTTACGATGATGAACTGTGGGCTGCGATGACCAATGAGGAGCGCCGCCAGGAAGAGCATATAGAACTGATTGCCTCCGAGAATTACACCAGCCCCCGGGTCATGGAGGCACAGGGCTCGGTGTTGACCAACAAATATGCGGAAGGTTATCCCCACAAGCGTTACTACGGGGGCTGCGAGTATGTCGATATCGCCGAACAGCTGGCCATCGATCGTGTCAAGACGCTATTCGACGCCGATTATGCCAACGTCCAGCCACATTCCGGCTCCCAGGCCAACGCGGCGGTCTATCTGGCGCTGCTCAATGCCGGCGACACCATTCTGGGCATGAGCCTGGCGCACGGTGGACATCTGACGCATGGTGCGAAAGTCAATTTTTCCGGCAAGTTGTTCAATGCGGTGCAGTACGGTCTGAATGCCGAAACCGGCGAGATCGATTACGATGAGGTCGAGCGGCTGGCACGGGAGCACAAGCCGAAAATGGTCGTGGCGGGGTTTTCCGCCTACTCGCGCGTCGTGGACTGGCAGAGGTTCCGCGAGATTGCCGATGCGGTTGGCGCCTATCTGTTTGTCGACATGGCGCACGTCGCCGGACTGGTGGCGGCGGGTGTCTACCCCAGCCCGGTCGCGATTGCCGATGTCACTACGTCGACGACCCACAAGACGCTGCGCGGACCACGTGGCGGTATCATTCTGGCCAAATCCAATCCTGAGATCGAGAAGAAGCTCAATTCGCTGGTCTTTCCCGGTACCCAAGGTGGCCCGCTGATGCATGTGATTGCAGCCAAGGCGGTGGCCTTCAAGGAGGCGCTGGAGCCTGATTTCAAGACCTATCAGCAGCAGGTTGTCACCAATGCGCGGGCCATGGCCGATACTATGATGACGCGCGGTTACAACATCGTTTCCGGCGGTACCGACAACCACCTGTTCCTGGTGGATTTGATCGACAAGCCCATGACAGGCAAGCAGGCGGATGCTGCACTGGGCAGCGCCAATATCACCGTTAACAAGAATTCGGTGCCCAATGATCCCGAGTCGCCTTTCGTGACCAGTGGCATCCGTATTGGCTCTCCCGCCATCACCACACGGGGTTTCAGCGAAGCCGACTCGCGCGAGTTGGCTGGCTGGATCTGCGATGTGCTTGATGATATCGACAACGAGACGGTAATTGCAGAGGTCCGGGAGAAGGTGCTGGCTATCTGTGGGCGGTTGCCCGTCTATCAGAAGGCCGATTGATCTGCCATGCGCTGTCCATTCTGCAAGGCGACTGAAACCAAGGTCATCGACTCCAGATTGGCGAATGAGGGTTCGCAGGTGCGACGCCGTCGCCAGTGCCTGGAGTGTTCCGAACGTTTTACGACCTACGAGACAGCCGAACTGAATCTGCCGCGCCTGGTCAAGCGCGATGGCAGACGTGAGGCATTCGATGAGCAGAAATTGCTCAGTGGTATCGAGCGCTCTCTGGAAAAACGGCCGGTCAGGACCGAGGATGTCGATGCCGCCGTCAGCAGGATAAAGTACAAGCTGCTGAGTAGCGGCATACGCGAAATTCCTGCTGCCAGGGTTGGTGAATGGGTCATGGAAGAGCTGCGCAATCTGGATCAGGTTGCCTATATCCGCTTTGCTTCGGTGTATCTCAGTTTTGATGACATGGATGCCTTTCGTGAAACCATCGAGCGCCTCGAAAAGGATCTGTCGCCGGAAATGCGCAAGCATCAGACGTCCTTTCTGGATGCCGAATAGCGGTGCCGTTTACTGCAACCGATCATGCCATGATGGCCCGTGCGCTGCGATTGGCAAAGCGTGGGCTCTATACGACGCAGCCCAACCCTCGGGTCGGTTGCGTGCTGGTTCGGGAGGGGGTAATCGTTGGTGAGGGCCATCATCAGTATGCGGGTGGGCCTCATGCGGAAATCAATGCCCTGGTTGCTGCCGGGGATGCCGCCCGCGGTGCCACCGCCTATGTCACGCTGGAACCCTGCAGTCACACCGGCAAGACAGGCCCCTGTACCCGGTCACTCATTCAAGCGCGCGTCGCGCGCGTTGTGGTTGCGATGGAAGACCCCAACCCGCTGGTATCCGGCAGAGGTATTCGCCAGTTGCGCGATCAGGGGATTGCGGTGGACTGCGGTTTGCTGGAAGCCGAGGCGAGGGCGCTCAATCCCGGTTTCATCAAGCGCATGACGGTCGGGCGGCCCTGGGTCCGGGTCAAGATGGCGATGAGTCTGGATGGGCGCACCGCGATGGCATCGGGCGAGAGCATGTGGATCACCGGCCCTGCCGCGCGTGAGGATGTGCAGCGGTTGCGCGCCCGCAGTGGCGCGATCATGACGGGCATTGGTACCGTACTGGCGGACAATCCTTCGATGAACCTCCGGATTTCACCCGCCGTACTGGGTAGTGCCCTACCACCTTCTCAACCGCTGCGTGTCATTCTGGACAGCGATTTGCGGACCCCGCCCGATGCCAATATTCTGCGTGTCGAGGGGCGGGTATTGATCATTCATGATTGTGATGATGCACGGCGTCAGCAGACGCTGATCGCGCGAGGCGCAGCGCTGGTACGGATACCCCGGCAGCATGAGCATGATCGGCTGGATTTGCCGTTGGTGCTGAAGGTGCTGGCCGAACACGAGGTCAATGAATGTCATGTCGAGGCAGGGGCCACACTTGCCGGAGCGTTGCTGGAGCAGTCACTGGTTGATGAATTGATCGTCTATATGGCGCCGCACCTGATGGGCGATCAGGGCAGGGGGCTGGCTACGCTTCCCGGTATCTCGACCATGAATGAAAGAATCGCACTACAGATCCGGGAAATCATGCCGGTTGGACAAGACTGGCGCATTACCGCGAGGCCCGCATGTCAACCATAGTCGTGGTACGCAAGAACGACAAGGCCTGTATTGCCGCTGACAGTCTGACCACCTTTGGCGATACCCGCCAGAGTGCAAAGCTTGATGCGGCCAGTGACAAGGTCTTTCATACTCACGAGAGCCATATCGGTATCGTTGGCAGCGCGGCACACCAGATGGTGCTGGAAAGTGCCTGTGAAAGCCTCGATGATCTGGAATTTCTCGGGCGGCGCAAGATCTTTGACAGTTTCCGCAAGCTCCACCCGGTATTGAAGGAGCAATACTTCCTCAATCCCAAGGAGGATGAGGATGATGCCTATGAGTCGACGCATATCGATGCGCTGCTGATCAACAGAAAAGGCATTTTCGGGGTTTTTTCCCTGCGCGAAGTGTTTGAATACACCCGTTTCTGGGCCATCGGCTCGGGATCGGAGTTTGCCCTGGGCGCGATGCATGCCCTCTATGATCGCCTGGATGATGCGCAAGCGATCGCCCGGGCTGCGATCACCGCCAGCGCTGAATTCAGCACCACCACGGCCTTGCCGCTGAGTTGCTATTGTGTGACGCTGGATCAACATAACCCTGAAATGGTACTGACCTGATGTTTACTGGAATCATCGAATCCGTTGGCGAGCTGCGTGGCTCATCACCCCAGGGTGGTGACAGGCGCTTCGATATTGGCGTCAACAAGCTGGATATGAGCGACGTCGCGCTGGGAGACAGTATCGCTGTCAATGGTGTCTGCCTGACGGTGATCGAGTTCGGCACCGATCATTTCATGGCCGATGTCTCCAATGAAACGCTGGCCTGCACGACACTAGGCGCTCTTGAGAGTGGTTCGCCAGTCAACCTGGAAAAGGCGTTGACGCCAACGACACGGCTTGGTGGTCATCTGGTCAGCGGCCACGTCGATGGTGTCGGGGAGATTGTCTCCATAAAGGATGATGGCCGCTCCATCCGCCTGGATATTCGTGCTCCCGAATCGCTGTTGCGTTACATTGCCGCCAAGGGTTCGATCTGCGTTCAGGGTATCAGCCTGACGGTGAATGGTATCGATGGTGATGTGTTTGGGCTCAATATCGTCCCGCATACGCTGGAAGAGACCAACCTTAATACCGCTACGGTTGGAACGCGGGTGAATCTGGAAGTCGATATCATCGCGCGATATCTGGAGCGCCTGCTGCTTGGTGGGCCTGCGGAAGTGGACAACAGCGGCGGGGATGACGGCGTTTCCCGAACCCTGCTGGCTTCCGCCGGTTTCATGACCGGCAGCAAGATGAGTTGACTGGAAAATACATGGCATTCAATACCGTAGAAGATATCCTGGACGATATTCGCGCTGGGAAAATGGTCATTATCGTCGATGACGAAGATCGTGAGAACGAAGGTGATCTGCTGATGGCGGCCTCGATGGTCCGGCCGGAAGACATCAATTTCATGGCGCAGTATGGTCGGGGCCTGATCTGCCTGACGCTGACGCGTGAGCGCTGCAAGCAGTTGGCGCTGCCATTGATGGTGGAGACTGCGACTGATGAGCATGGCACCAACTTTACGGTATCGATCGAGGCGGCCGAGGGGGTCACTACCGGAATATCTGCCTACGATCGGGCGCATACGGTGCGCCAGGCCATTGCACCCAATGCCCGGCCCGAAGATATCGTTCAGCCCGGGCATGTCTTCCCGCTGATGGCAAAGGCCGGGGGCGTATTGACCCGCGCCGGCCATACCGAGGCCGGTTGTGATCTGGCACGGCTTGCGGGGTTGGAGCCTGCAGCAGTCATCGTTGAAATCCTCAATGAGGATGGTTCGATGGCGCGGCGGCCCGATCTGGAGAAATTTGCTGCGGAGCATGATCTCAAGATCGGCACCATCGAGGATCTGATTCACTATCGGGTCGAGAATGAAAAGTCGGTCGAACGTGTGGCGCAGACGCACATCACAACCGAGTTTGGCGAATTCGAGTTGATTACCTACGAGAATCATATCTCCGGGCATATCCATTTTGCGCTGGTCAAGGGGGATGTGGCGGGTGAGCAGCCGGCCATGGTACGGGTGCATCTGCAGGATTCCCTGGCGGATCAGTTGGCCATAACGGGAGAGGGATTCGGCTGGCCGTTGCATGATGCGATGCGGCGTATTGCCGATGATGGGTGTGGTGCGGTGGTGATCCTGCGTCAGCCGGAGTCGAGCCAGCATCTGGTGCAACGAATCCGCCAACTGGGTCAGCCGTCCGAATCTGAAGAGAAGAAGGCCGCCAATGCGCCAGAGGATCTGCGAACCTTTGGTGTCGGCGCCCAGATTCTGCTTGATCTGGGTATCCGCAAGATGCGCCTGCTCAGTGCCCCGAAGAAGTTTCATGCCCTCGGAGGTTTCGATCTCGAAGTTGTGGATTATATTTGGGAAAAGAGCTGAGCACCTGAATCCTGGTACCCCATCAAATCAGGTTGGGTGGAGTACCAGGATTCAGGTGAATAGTTACATCAGCTGATTAATTCGATAAAATATATTGATGATTCAGCTCAATACTGGAATCTGTCGTCATTGCGTCAAGAATGGTCGTTTTAGCAAAGCACAGAGGTAACTGCCAAGTGGTTACTCAACGCTTGCAAGCTCCCGTTTTTTTTACCTTGATCTGGCGGATTTCAGAGGCAGTCTGAGCAGCTACTGCATATATGGACTACTTGCTGAGTAGTTGCAAAACCTAATTTTCCCCAGAAAACGGTACGACATGAACCCGGATTATCTCGATTTTGAACAACCGATTGCCGAACTGGAAGCAAAGATCAACGAGCTGCGCTATGTCGGCGATGGTAGCGGGGTCAATCTGGGGGATGAGATTGCCAAGCTGGAGGAGAAGGGCCGCAGTCTGACGGCCTCGATCTTCTCCAAACTCAATGCCTGGCAGGTGTCCCAGCTGGCGCGCCATCCGCTGCGTCCCTATACCCTCGACTATACAAAATCCCTCTTCTCCGAATTTCGTGAGCTGCATGGGGATCGCGCCTTCAAGGACGATCCTGCCATTGTCGGTGGCCTGGCGCGATTCAATGACCAGACCGTGATGGTCATCGGTCATCAGAAAGGTCGTGATACCAAGGAAAAACTCAAGCGCAATTTCGGGATGCCAAGACCGGAAGGCTATCGCAAGGCACTCAGGTTGATGCGTCTGGCCGAGCGCTTTCGTGTGCCGATCATTACGTTGATCGATACTCCCGGTGCCTATCCGGGTGTTGGCGCCGAAGAGCGCGGACAGAGCGAGGCGATCGCTCGCAACCTGATGGAGATGTCGGAGCTGACGGTACCGATCATCTGCACGGTGATCGGTGAAGGCGGATCAGGTGGCGCACTGGCTATTGGCGTCGGTGATCATGTCATGATGCTGCAGTACAGCACCTACTCCGTCATCTCGCCGGAAGGGTGCGCATCGATTCTCTGGAAAAGTGCCGACAAGGCCTCTGATGCTGCCGAGGCGTTGGGGATCACGGCGGAAAAGCTCAAGGAGCTGAAGCTGATCGACGAGATCATTCCCGAGCCGCTGGGTGGTGCGCATCGCGACCTCGATGCCGTCAGCAGTGCGATAGCAACTGCCATTGATGCCGCCCTGCAACAGCTCAAGAGCTATAGCAGGGATGAGTTGGTGGAACGTCGTTACGAGCGGCTGATGTCCTATGGGCAGTTTACGGGTTAGGCTGCCATTGTTGTCACTTCTCGGTGCATTTGTCTTTTGGTATCGGTGGTATTTTCGTGCTCGCTCGCTCAGATACTGCGTGTATGCTTCTTCACTGTGCACGAAAACGCCTTGGTCTGAAGCAAAATCCAAAAGTGCTGAATAGCCACCCATTGCCGTGAATCCGGCGACTTGTTTTCATCCAGCTTCCATTCTGGAAGTTTTTCGATCGATACCCCCTGTAACCGGATATCGCATCGCCCTGAGCGGTGGTGCCGATTCCGTGGCACTGCTGGTCGCCATGGCCGAACTGCGGCCAGCGCTGCGGCGACCGGTGCGTGCCGTGCATGTGCATCATGGCCTGCAGAATGAGGCTGATGCGTGGGCCGACTTTTGCAAACGCCTGTGCGAACAACACGACATCGCGCTCGATATTCTCGACATCTCGGTAGTTCGCCAGCAGCGGGAGAGTCTGGAAGCCGCAGCCCGGCGCCTGCGTTATAACGCCATTGCCAAGCGTCTCGAAAGCGGTGAGGCGCTGGTGACGGCGCACCACCTGGATGATCAGGCCGAAACCCTGCTGCTGCACCTGATCAAGGGGGCTGGCACCGATGGACTGGCTGCAATGCCTCGACTGCGCGAGTTTTCCAGCGGTTTTCTGCTCCGCCCCCTGCTGGCATTCAGGCGACAAGCGTTGGTGGACTTTCTGCTTGCCAGGGAGGTGCCGTGGATCGAAGATCCTTCGAACAGCGATATTCGCTTCGATCGTAACTATTTGCGCAAGATCATTTTGCCGCAAATCGAGGCACGCTGGCCTGCTGCCAGCCGCAGTATCGCAAGATCCGCAAACTTGCAGGGCATGCAGCGCCAGTTGAATGATGATCTCGCCAGAATCGATCTGCAGCAGTGTTATGAGGTGGTGTCTGGTGCCCTGGTTGTGCCGGATCTGCTGCGACTGTCCACGCCCAGACGACAACTCCTGCTGCGTTTCTGGTTACGCAGTCATGCTCCGGTTATCCATTTGTCGCTAGATCAGCTCACCAGGCTTGATCAACTGATCCAGCAATCGGGAAAGCAGGGAAAGTGTCTCTTCCAGGTGGGTGATTATGCGCTGAGGCAGTTTCGAGAGCGGCTGTACAAACTGCCGCTGGCAAGTGAAGCGCAGATCGATCCAATAAGCTGGAAGCTCGATGGCGTGCTGCAAATCCCGGCGCTGAATCTGTACCTGGAACCCTCCCAGATTTTGCGGTTGCTGTCATGGTTGACGGCAGCGGACGCCTTGCTTGTACGTCCACGTCAGGGGGGAGAAACCCTGATATTGCCGGGTCGGGGGCATCGATCATTGAAACGGATGATGCAGGAATGGGGCATTCCTGCATGGCAGCGGTGGCGTATACCGCTGTTGTGGCATGATGACAGGGTGGTTTGTGTACCGGGTTACTGGGTTGCTGCATCTCCCTGAATTGTTGCAGGAAAAGAGGCGGGCGCACCAGTCGGCATTACAATTATAAAGTGACGCTGGAATTCACGATCAGTTCTCAAAAACGGTACTGGGCTACGGTTTTATCACAAGTCCTACATTAGAATACGCGGCAGTAACTCAGAGAGCTGATCAGAACCGATTCATGGAATTTCACCCGCAAACACACTTGATATGTCCTTGCCATCAATGTACTGAATTCGGTACAAGGGTGTAACGGTCGATCATGGTTTATATCTCCGGATTCATCGTTGCCATGCTGTTGACCATGGTCTTCATCCCTCCGGTCAAGCAGCTCGGATATCGGTTTGGATTGATTGATACGCCCAACCAGCGAAAGGTCCATGTAGTGCCGATTCCCCGAGTCGGTGGTGTGGCCATGATCCTGGGTGCAACGGTTCCACTGATTCTCTGGTTGACGATTGGTGCTGCATTGAGCAGTTATCTTCTTGGGGCCAGTCTGATTATCATTTTCGGCATCCTTGATGATGCCTTTGACCTCAATTTCAAGCTCAAGTTTGGCGTACAGATTGCCGCTGCCATCGTGGTTGCGGTCTACGGTGACATTCAGATAACGCATTTTTCGCTGTTTGGTCAGTCGGTTCTGTTACCACCCCCGTTCAGCATTCCGCTGACGGTCTTCTTTATCCTCGCAGTGGTCAATGCGGTCAATTTTGCGGATGGACTTGATGGACTGGCCGGCGGTATCACGCTGTTGAGTCTGATTGCGCTGGCCGGTTTTGCCTATGAGAGCGGGGATCGGGATGTATTGCTTGTCTCTGTTGTTCTGACTGGCAGCGTCATGGGGTTCCTGCTGTTCAACAGTCATCCCGCGCAGGTGTTCATGGGGGATGGTGGCAGCCAGTTTCTCGGCTTTTCACTGGCTGTCATGTCGGTCTATCTGACGCAGCAGGAGAACTCCGGTCTGAGTGCCTTCCTGCCATTGTTGATCATTGGCATGCCGCTGATTGATCTGGTTTACATTATCGTATCGCGAAAGCTGCAGGGGAAATCCCTGTTCTTGCCGGACAAGGGTCATATTCACCATCAATTGCTGGGTGCAGGGTTGCGCCAGTATGGCTCGGTTTTTGTCATTTATCTGCTGCAGTCGGTTATCGTCATTGCTGCGCTGGTGTACAGGAATGAAGGCGATACCTTTGTAGTGGCCCTGTTTCTGCTGTTTCTGTTTACCATCAGTGCTTTCGTGTTTCTGACCGGCAAACATGGCCACCTGCCAGGGGCGAGTCTTATCAACCGCTTGATGTATGGCCCGGTGCGGAGGATGCGCATTATCGTCAAGCGCACGCACTTGCAGGCGCTGGCAAAAAACACCGCATTGATTGCCATTGTGGCTTACCTGGTGCTCGGAACACTGGTACTTCAGGAGGTTACTTTTGAAGTTGGCATGATCGCTGCAGGTCTGTGGTCGCTTTTCTTTGTGCTCCGGCCTCGCCAGGTAACGGAAAAACTCTCCGGCTGGTTTATCCGCTTCGTTTACTATCTGACGGCGAGCGGTGTGCTGTTTCTGATGTATACATCACCAGAGATATTTGATGTCTATCGTCTGGTGATCAAGGTGTTCTTCTCGATCCTTGCGGTCGTGATCTTCATCGCCATCGAATATTCAGGCGACAAGCGTCTGGAAGCGCGGCCTATCGATTTTCTGGTGGTGACCACAGCGTTGATTCTGCCGGGTGTGGTTGGTCTGTCGGATATCGATCAGGTCTACTGGTTTGTCGCGGCCCATTTGCTGGTTCTGTTCTATGGGGTGGAGCTGGTCCTGCTGTCGTATCGAAACTCTGATCGAATCAGCCTGATTCAGTATCTCTATACCGCACCGTTGCTGGTGCTGGCAGTTAGAGGGTTGTCCGGGATTTAAGTGGATTTGATCCCGAATCCATGGAACTCAACGCGTGATTTTTCCCTGCCTGATGCCGTCTGCAAAATGAATATCGATGTCATCCCCCTTTTCCAGTTGTGTGGCACTGCTTGCAACCGACCGTGAATCGGACTGTGTGATGATTGCGTAGCCACGCCCGAGCACCTGCTGCGGATTGAGCAGCAGGAGGCTGTTGGTAAGGGATTCAAGATGATTGTGCCGGATAGACAATTGCTTTCGAAAGGCGTTGATCAGTGCCGATCGGGTATTGACCACTTGCTCTGTGGACAATGCCAGTTGGTGCCGGGGGCTGTTGGCACGTAGTGCATTCTGCTCAGTCTGGAGCCAGCTCTTCATTCGCTCCAGCAGGGTGTCCATACTCCGCCTGAGGCGGTGCTCCAGATTATCGAGCCTCTGTGCCTGACGCTGCAGCGTCGTCTCAGGATTGCATTGTTGCAAACGCCTTTCCAGGGTATCGATGGCTGTTTTTCCATCCAGGATCTGTCGGCTTGTCGAGGTGATGATCGTTGCCCGAATACCCTCCAGCCATGCCAGCAGTGAGTTCTGTTCCGGTGAGATCAATTCCGCAGCTGCTGAAGGTGTTGGTGCCCGAACATCGGCTACAAAGTCGGTAATCGTGAAATCGATCTCATGGCCTACTGCACTGACGACAGGCAGGTTCGAGTCGTGAATTGCATGGGCGACTTCCTCGCTGTTGAATGACCAGAGATCTTCCAATGATCCACCTCCTCGGGTGATGATCAGCAGATCGCACTCCTGCCGCTCATTGGCCATCCTGACGGCATGGGTCAGTTGTGCTGCAGCGGCGTCGCCCTGAACCTGAACTGGATAGATAATGACCTGTAGCAGTGGAAAGCGTCGTTCCAGTACATGCAGGATATCGTGAATGGCGGCTCCGCTGGGTGACGTAATGATACCCACCGTCAGGGGAATGGGGGGAAGTGCTTTCTTTTCTTCTTCGGCAAAAAGACCCGCTCGCCAGAGCTTCTGTTTGAGCTGTTCATAGGCCCGCTGCAAGGCGCCTTCACCCGCTGGTTCCAATGCTTCGACAATCAGTTGATAGTCTCCCCTTGGCTCGTAGAGGCTGATCCTGCCGCTGGCCCGTACGGTCATGCCAATGTCGGGATTAAAGCGGAGAAAGCGGGCACGATTGCGGAACATGGCGCAGCGGATCTGTGCCTTGCTGTCCTTGAGCGTAAAGTAGAGATGCCCTGATGAGGGTTTCGCCAAGTTGCTTAGCTCACCTTCTATCCAGATCTCGGAAAGCTCTGCCTCCAGAATACGTCGGGCGATGCCATTGAGTTCAGAAACGCTGAAGACTCTTGTTTCGGGATTGTCCATACTGCCTGGGGTAAATGAAAAAGCCGGCGGTGACGCCGGCTTTTGTGGTGGTTTCAGATCCGCTGTTCCGGATCAGCTGCCGGAAGCTGGTGAGGCTTCCGGTAAGTCGATCAGAAGCTGGGGCCAGCGTTCTTTTGAGATTCAGCCTGCTTGATGGCCATTTCGCTCTGCATCTTTACCTTGTTGGCGAGCTTGATTGCTTCTTCGGTTTTCCCTTCGGCCGCCAGTTTCTCGGCTTTCTTGAGGAATTTTCCTACATCGCGCCACTCGTTTCCGGCAGCCTGTTTCCGGGCAGCCTTGGCAGCCGCGATTGCGTCAGCCGCAGCTGATGAGTCCTTGACGGCAGCGCCAGTGGCACAGGCGGTTCCAAGTACAGTGAGGCCGCAGATTGTCAGTGCCAGCAGTAAATTTTTCATATGTCAGAATTCCTCCAATTCAGTGATGATATAGTGGTAAAACAGATGCAATATAACCCAGATTTACCCTGCCTACCAAATTTGTCAGGTATTTCCCGTTTTGCATGTGGATGGCGGTGGTTTGTTTGCCTCATCCTCTGTATTCCGGCCGGTGATTTACGCTACAATGCGAACCCGTTCAATACTATCAAGATATGCTCATGCGAATTATCCAGGAAGCGCTCACTTTTGATGATGTTCTTCTCCTTCCTGCGCACTCCAATGTGCTCCCCAAGGATGTCTCGCTGCAAACCATGCTGACCCGCGAGATTTCCCTGAATATTCCCCTGGTTTCGGCCGCCATGGACACGGTAACGGAAGCCCGGCTTGCCATCGCCATGGCGCAGGAGGGCGGTATCGGCATCGTTCACAAGAACATGAGTGCCGCAGCCCAGGCCAGGGAGATCCAGAAGGTCAAGAAATATGAAAGTGGTGTCATCAAGGAGCCATTGACAGTGTCTCCCTATCAATCGATCGGAGAGGTGCTGGAGATCACTCAGGCCAACAACATCTCGGGATTGCCCGTGGTGGATGGCGAAGAGTTGGTGGGCATCGTGACCAGCCGGGACATGCGGTTCGAGACGAAGTTGGAAGATCCGGTTCGCAACATCATGACACGCAAGGACAAGCTGGTCACCGTTCGCGAAGGTACCAGCACGGATGAAGTGCAAAAGCTGCTGCATCAGCACCGTATTGAAAAGGTGTTGGTTGTTAATGATGCCTTTCAGTTGCGCGGCCTCATAACCGTCAAGGACATTCAGAAATCATCTGATTTTCCCGATGCCTGCAAGGATGCCCAGGGCAGCTTGCGCGTTGGTGCTGCTGTAGGTGTGGGCGCGGGTACCGAGGAGCGCGTTGAAGCGCTGGTGAAAGCGGGTGTCGACGTGATCGTTGTCGATACCGCACATGGGCACTCGCAAGGTGTCCTGGATCGGGTGGCGTGGGTAAAAAAGACTTATCCGCAAATCCAGGTTATCGGTGGCAATATCGCAACAGGCAAGGCTGCATTGGATCTGGTTGCTGCAGGAGCCGATGGTGTCAAGGTCGGCATCGGTCCGGGGTCGATCTGCACCACGCGTATCGTTGCCGGTGTTGGTGTGCCGCAGATCACCGCCGTCACCAATGTGGCCGAGGCACTCAAGGGCACGGGTGTGCCGCTGATTGCCGATGGTGGTATTCGCTATTCGGGTGATGTCGCCAAGTCACTGGCATCAGGTGCCTATACGGTCATGTTAGGCAGCATGTTTGCCGGCACCGAAGAGGCGCCCGGTGAGGTTGAACTGTATCAGGGGCGCTCTTACAAGTCTTATCGTGGCATGGGATCTCTGGGCGCCATGGCCAAGGGTTCCAGTGACCGCTATTTCCAGGAGAGTGAAAATGCAGTCGACAAGCTGGTGCCTGAAGGTATTGAGGGTCGGGTTCCATTCAAGGGAGCATTGTCGGCTATCATTCACCAGATGATGGGCGGAATTCGTGCCAGCATGGGGTATGTCGGTTGTGCCAATATGGACGAGATGCGCGAAAAACCGGAGTTCGTACGTGTGACCTCGGCGGGTATGCGTGAGAGTCATGTACACGATGTCAGCATCACCAAGGAAGCGCCCAACTATCGTATCGATTGATATTGTCTGGGTGATCCGAGCGGCTGTCATGGCTGCCGGATCATCCGGGGTATCCGTCGAATCGGGTCACCATCCCCGATGAATCCATTGTCCAATCGACCGTTGGTTCTCGCCCCGAGGGCCGGTCAAATATCCTCGCAGGTTTTCCATGCAGAAGAATATCCATTCGTCCCGAGTCCTGATTGTCGATTTTGGCTCCCAGTACACTCAGCTGATTGCCCGACGGGTACGCGAGGCGGGCGTGTACTGCGAAATCTGGCCCTGGGACAACTGTGAAGATGCGCTGCAAGCGCAGCAGCCAAAAGGCATCATTCTTTCCGGTGGACCCGAAACCGTAACCGCTGACAATCCTCCCCGTGCGCCACA